>DASZHY010000310.1:0-20666 GCA_035949675.1 Thermoanaerobaculia bacterium | reverse complement strand
CCGGGAGCGGCCGCCCGGCTGGCGGCGCTGCCGCTGCTCGCGGCGGCCGAGCGCCATCAGCTGCTGGTGGAATGGAGCGACCAGCAAGAAGTGCCGCGATCGGCGATGGGCGGCGCCGCGGCCGGCACGGCCCGGGAGGCCGCCGGCGACCTGGTGCACATTCCCTTCGAGCGCCAGGCGGCGCGCTACCCGGACGCGGTGGCGCTGGTGGCCGGCCAGGCGGCCGGCCCGGGCGGCCGGGGACCGCTGACCCTCACCTACCGCGAGCTCGCGGCGCGGGCGAACCGGCTGGCGCGGACGCTGCGGGGCCTGGGCGTCGGACCCGAGCAGGTCGTCGGCATCTGCGCCGAGCCCTCGTGCGCGCTGGTCACGGGCTTGCTGGGCATCCTCGAGGCTGGCGGAGCCTACCTGCCGCTCGACCCGGCGCACCCGCCGGAGCGGCTGGCCGAGCTGCTCGCCGACGCGGGCGCGCGGGTGGCGCTGGCCGAGGAGCGGACTGCCGAGCGGCTGCGGGGCCTGCAGGGGAAGATGCGGCTGGTCCTGCTCGACGGCGACGCGGCCGGATCGGCGCTTGACCCCGGAGCCGAGCCCGGCGCGCACGCGGCCCCCGGCAGCGCCGCCTACATCCTTTACACCTCGGGTTCGACCGGCACGCCCAAGGGCGTGGTGGTGCCTCACCGCGCCGTGGTCAACCGCCTGTGCTACCAGGTGGCGGCGGATCTGGAGCCGGGGGCGCGGGTGCTGCAGCGCACCCGCCTGGGGTTCGACGTTTCGGTGCTCGAGATCTTCGCGCCGCTGTGGATGGGCGCGACGGTGGTGCTGCCGGAGGCCGGCAGGCAGCAGGACGCTCCCTACCTGGCGCGGCTCATCGCCGAGCAGCAGGTCACCAACGTCAACGTGCCGCCGGTGTTCTTCCCGGCGCTGCTCGCCGAGGAGGCGTTCCGCGGCTGCCGGTCGCTGCGCCTGGTGGTGACCGGCGGCGATAGGGTGCCCGGCGACCTGCCGGGGCGGTACTTCTCGACGATCGCCGGCATGGCCGGCGCGGCGCCGGCGCTCGTCGCGCGCTATGGACCGACCGAGACCACCGTCTCGGTCGCCGAATGGCGTTGTCGCCACGAGCCCTACGGGCCGAGCGTGCCGATCGGGCGGCCGATCGCCGGGGCGCGCATCCATCTGCTCGACCGCGGCCATCGCGAGGTGCCGCCGGGCGTCGCCGGCGAGCTGTGCATCGGCGGCGCCTGCGTGGCGCGCGGCTATCTCGAGCGGCCGGAGCTGACCGCCGCGGCGTTCATCCCCGATCCCTTCGCACGGCAGCCGGAGGCGGCAGGGGAGCGCCTGTATCGCACCGGGGACCTGGCGCGGTGGCGGCCCGGCGGCGTCATCGAGTTCCTCGGGCGGATCGACCGGCAGGTGAAGATCCGCGGCATCCGCCTGGAGCTCGGCGAGGTGGAGGCGGCGCTCGTCCGTCACCCCGAGGTGCGCGAGGCGGCGGTGATCGACCGCGAGGAGCCGGTCACGGGGGGCAAGCGGCTGGTGGCCTACGTGGTGGCGCCGGCGCTCGATGCGCGGCGGCTGCGGGCCTACATGACGGAGCGCCTGCCGGCGGCGATGGTGCCGGCGGCGTTCGTGCTGCTGCCGCGGCTGCCCCTGCTGCCCAGCCTCAAGCTCGACCGCGCGGCGCTGCCGCCGCCCGAGAGCGTGGCGGATGCCGGAGACGCCGGCGCGGACGAGCCGCGGGCGCCGCGCGGGCCGGTGGAGGAGGTGCTGGCCGGCTTGTGGGCGCGGCTGCTGGGTCGCGAGCGGGTCGGCGTCGACCAGGACTTCTTCGAGCTGGGCGGGCACTCGCTGCTCGCGACGCAGCTGGTGTCGCGCGTGCGCGAGACGTTCGCCGTCGAGCTGGCGGTGCGCGAAGTCTTCAGCTCGCCCACCGTGGCCCTGCAGGCCGAGCGGGTGGCGGCGCTGCTCGGCCAGGATGGCGCCATGGCCGCTGCGCCGCCGTTGCCGCCGCTGCTGCCGGCTGCCGAGCAACCGGTGCTCGCCTATGCCCAGGAGCGGATCTGGTTTCTCGAACAGCTGGCGCCGGGGAGCGCCGTCTACAACATCACCGGCGCCTTGCGGCTGCGCGGTCCGCTGCAGCGCGGCGCGCTCGCCAGGAGCCTCGGCGAGATCGTGCGCCGCCACGAGGCGTTGCGCTCGGCCTACCCGGCGCCGATGGGCAAGCCATTGCCGGTGGTGCTCCCGCCGCCGGCGGTGCCGCTGCCGCTTCTCGACCTTGGCGCTCTGGGCGCCGCGGGCGCGGCGGCAGCCAGCCGGCTCGGCGGCGCGCTGGGCATGGTGCCTTTCGACCTCGCCGCCGGGCCGCTGCTGCGCGCGCTCCTGCTGCGGTTGGGACCGGAGGAGCACGTGCTGGTCCTGGCGATCCATCACATCGTTGCCGACGGCTGGTCGGCGACGATCCTGCGGCGCGAGCTGGCCGCTCTCTACGGCGCCTTCGCCCGCGGCGAGGCGTCGCCGCTCGCCGAGCTGCCGATCCAGTACTTCGCCTTCGCCCGCTGGCAGCGCGGCTGGCTGACCGGCGAGCGGCTCGAGGCGGAGCTCGCCTGGTGGCGGCGGCTGCTGGCCGGGGCTCCGGCCCGCGTCGAGCTCCCCGCGGACCGGGCGCGACCGCCGGCGATGAGCTTTCGCGGCGCACGGATCTCGACCCTGGTGCCGCCGCGGGTCGCCGCCGCCCTGCACCGTGCCGGCCAGCAGAACGGAGCGACCCTGTTCATGACGCTGCTCGCCGCTCTGGACGCGGTGCTGCTGCGCTGGACCGGGCAAGAGGACCTGGTGGTCGGGTCGCCGATCGCCAACCGCGAACGCCTGGAGATCGAGGGGCTCATCGGCTGCTTCGTCAACACCCTGGCGCTGCGCGTCGACCTCTCGGGCCGGCCGTCCTGGGGCGAGGCCCTGGACCGCGTCCGCGACGTGAGCCTGGCGGCCTATGCGCATCAGGACCTCCCGTTCGAGAAGCTGGTGGCGATCCTGGCGCCGCGGCGCGACCTGTCGACGACGCCGCTGTTCCAGGTCCTGCTGGTGCTGCAGAGCGCGGCGGCGTTCGCCCAGCCAAGCATGGCGCCGCTCACGGTCACGCCCTGGGAGCTCGAGGTCTCGACCGCCAAGTTCGAGCTCACGCTGGAAGCGATCGAGGGGCCGCAGGGCCTGGTCCTGGCCTTCGACTACAGCCGCGACCTCTTCGACGCCGTGACCGTCAAGCGCCTGGCCGCTCACTTCCAGGTCCTGCTCGCCGGCCTGGCCGAGGGTGCCGGCGACCCGCGGCTCCGGCTGCTCCCGATCGCCGAGGCGCCGCTGCTCGCCGCGGCGGAGCGGCAGCAGCTGCTGGAATGGAACGCCACAGAGGATCACCTCGGGGCCGCCGGCGCGGCAGGCGCGGTGGACGCTGCCGGCGCGGCAGGCGTGGTGGGCGCTGCCGGCGCGGTAGGCGCGGATGGCCTCTGCCTGCACGAGCTCTTCGAGGCCCAGGCGCGGCGCACCCCGGAGGCGCTGGCGGTGGTCGCCGACGCCACCGGCGAGAGCCTCACCTACGGCGCGCTGGCGGCGCGGGCCGGCAGGCTGGCAGGCGAGCTGCGCGACCTGGGCGTGGGACCGGAGACGGTGGCGGCGATCTGCGTCGAGCGCGGCACGGACATGGTGGCCGGCCTGCTCGCCATTCTCAAAGCGGGCGGCGCCTTCCTGCCGCTCGATCCGGATTACCCGCCGGACCGCCTGCGCTACATGCTCCACGATGCCGGCGCCGCGGTGCTGGTCACGACGGGCGAGCTGGCGGCGCGGCTGGGCGAGCGCCTCGGAGCGGCGGCAGGCGACGGCGGCGCGGCGGTGCACACGCTCTTGCTGGACGACCCGGCGGGCGCCCGGTCCGGCGGGGGGCGGCGGCCGAGCCGGTGGCGGGATCGGAGGGATGGGCGCGCGGCTCCGGCGGGTGGGCGGGGGCGTCTGCCATGCAGGATCCAGCCCGCGAGCCTGGCGTACGTCATCTATACCTCCGGCTCGACCGGCCGCCCGAAGGGCACGATGAATACCCACCGCGGCATCGTCAACCGGGTGCTGTGGGCGCAGGCGAACGAGCCGCTGGCGGCCGGCGACCGGGTGCTGCAGAAGACGCCGCTGAGCTTCGACGTGGCGGTCTGCGAGCTGTTCTGGCCGCTCGCCGCCGGCGCGCGCCTGGTGATGGCCCGTCCCGGGGGGCAGCGCGACTGCGAGTACCTGGCGCAGGCGATTGCCGGCCGCGGGATCACCCATGTGCACTTCGTGCCGTCGATGCTCCGCGCTTTCCTGGAGAGCCTGGACGGCGAGGACCGGGGCGCGCTGCAGGGCCTGCGGCGGGTCGTGGCGAGCGGCGAGTCGCTCTCCTACGACTTGCAACGGCAGTTCCATGCGGCGCTCGATGCGCCGCTGCACAACCTCTATGGACCGACGGAAGCCGCGGTCGAGGTCACGCACTGGCGGTGCGATCGCGACGATCCGCGGCCGCTGGTGCCGATCGGGCGGCCGGTGGCCAACACCCGTATCCACGTCCTGGACCGGCAGGGGCAGGAGGTGCCGATCGGCGTGCCCGGAGAGCTGTACATCGGCGGCGTGCAGCTCGCGCGCGGCTACCTGGGCCGCCCGGACCTCACCGCCGAGCGCTTCGTGCCGGATCCCTTCGCCGGCCGGTACGGCGAGGCGGGGGCGCGCCTCTACCGCAGCGGCGATCTGGCGCGGTTCCTTGCGGACGGCGCCATCCACTGCCTGGGCCGCTGCGACCACCAGGTCAAGGTGCGCGGCTTCCGTATCGAGCTCGGCGAGATCGAAGCGGTGCTGGCGGAGCACCCGGCGGTGGCGGCGGCGGCGGTGGCGGTGCGCAGCGTCGGAGCCGCCGCCGACCCCCGGCTGGTGGCCTACGTGGTGCCGCGCGCCGCGGACTCCCAGGATGCCGTGGCCCCGGGCCCCCGGGAAGCATCGGCGCCGGGCCCCCGGGAAGCATCGGCGGCGGCCGGCGGGCCGGCCCTTGGGATCGACGAGCTGCGAGGGATGCTGGCCGCGAAGCTGCCCGAGCACATGGTGCCGGCGGAATACGTGTTCCTGGACCGCCTGCCGCTGACGCCGAGCGGCAAGCTCGACCGCCGGGCACTGCCGGAGATCCCGGAGCGGCGCGCCGGCATGGAAGGTGAGAGCGCCGGCGCCGGCGCGGCGGCCGGCGCGGGCCGCGAGACGGCGGCCCGCACGCCGGTCGAGGCGCTGCTCGCCGGCCTGTGGACGGAGCTGCTGGGGATCGAGCGGGTCGCGGTGGGCGACGACTTCTTCGCCCTCGGCGGCCACTCGCTGCTGGCCACCCAGCTGGCGGCGCGGATACGCCAGGCCTTCGGCGTGGCGCTGCCCTTGCGCCGGGTGTTCGAGCTGCCGACCCTCGAGGCGCTGGCGCGCGAGATCGGCGCCAAGCTCGCCGCCGGCGAGCCTGCCGCGGGCGGCGCGGCCGACGCGAGCGGCGCGGCCGCCCGGGCTGCGATGTCTGCGATGGCTGCGTTGCCTGCGAAAGGCGCCGGCGAGCGCCTCGCCGCCGCGGACTCCCTCTCCTACGCGCAGGAGCGCATCTGGTTCCTGGCGCAGCTGGCGCCGGGCAGCGCCGCCTACAACATTCCCGGCGGACTGCGCATGCGTGGCCGGCTCGACCTCGCCGCGCTGCGCCGGAGCCTCGACGAGATCGTGCGCCGCCACGACGTGCTGCGGTCGAGCTTCCCGGTCGTCGCGGGCCGGCCGTCGCCCGGGGTGGCGGCCCGCCTCGACCTGCGGCTGCCGGTCGTGGAGCTGACGGCGCTGGGTGGGGCCGCGGCGGCGGCAAGCCGGCGCCTCGCCGGCGAGCTGGGCCGTTTGCCCTTCGACCTCGCGTCCGGGCCGCTGGTGCGCGCGGCCCTGCTGCGCCTGGCGCCGGACGAGCATCTGCTGGTCCTGGCGCTGCACCACATCGTCGGCGACGGCTGGTCGGTGGCGGTCTTCAGGCGCGAGCTGGCGGCGCTCTACCCGGCGTTCGCCGCCGGCGAGCCGTCGCCGCTTCCCCGCCTGCCGATCCAGTACTACGACTACGCGCGATGGCAGCGGGGCTGGCTGGCGGGCGAGGCGCTGGCGGCGCAGCTCGCCTACTGGCGGCAGGCGCTGGCCGGGGCGCCGCGCCACCTGGCGCTGCCGGCGGACCGGCCGCGGCCGCCGGTGCAGAGCTTCCGCGGAGCGCGCGTCCCGCTGCCGGTGCCGGCCGGGCTGGCGGCGGACCTGCGCCGCGGCGCGCGGCAGAGCGGCGCCACGCTGTTCATGATCCTGCTCGCGGCGCTCGACGTGCTGTTGGCGCGCTCCACGGGACAGGAAGACCTGGTCGTCGGCGCGCCCATCGCCAACCGCGAGCGGCTGGAGATCGAAGGGCTGATCGGCTGCTTCATCAACGTCCTGGCCTTGCGCGTCGATCTCTCCGGCCGGCCGCGGTTCGGCGAGCTGCTGGCGCAGGTGCGGCGGGTGAGCCTGGCGGCCTACGCCCACCAGGACCTGCCGTTCGAGAAGCTGGTGCTCGAGCTGGCGCCGGAGCGCGACCTCAGCCGGCCGCCGCTCTTCCAGGTGCTGCTGGTGCTGCAGAACCTGATCATGGATCAGCCGGGTGCGCTCGCGGCCGGGGGCGAACCGGCGCGGCGGCCGCCCGCTCTGAGCATGGAGCTGTGCGAGAACGAAGCCACGACCGCCAAGTTCGACCTCACGCTCGAGGTGATCGAGTCTGCCCAGGGGCTCGCCCTGTCGTTCGAGTACAGCCGCGACCTCTTCGATGCCGCGACCATCAAGCGACTGGCGCAGCAATACCGGACGTTGCTCTCAGCCGTCGCCGCCGGCGGCGCTGGCGGCGCTGGCGGCGCTGGCGGCGTTGGCAGCAATGGCGGCGCTGGCGGCGCTGACGGCGATCATCGCGAAGGTGGTGATGCCGGCGAGCACGACGTCATGCAGCGCGCCATCGAGACCCTGCCGCTCCTCAGCGACGGCGAACGGCACCAGCTGCTGGTCGAGTGGAACGACAAACAAGGAGTGCCGCGACTGGCGACAGCCGGTCGCGGCTCCGATGGTCGCCAGTCGCGACACTCGTTGCTAGCCGGAGCCGCGGCCGACCAGCAAGGAGTGCCCTCAGGGGAATGCCGCACGGCCACCGAGGTCGTGCGGCGGCCGCGGCTGGCGCCGGCGGCAGGGCGGGTGGAGCAGCTCTTCGAGTGGCAGGCGGCGCGCCGGCCGGATGCCGCGGCGGTGGCGGGGCAGGGCTCGGTGCTGAGCTACGGCGAGCTGGAGGCGCGGGCGAACCGGCTGGCGCGCACCCTGCGGCGCCTGGGCGTCGAGCCGGAAGTGCGGGTGGCGCTGTGCATCGAGCGGTCGCCGGAGATGGTGGCGGCCCTGCTCGGCATCCTGAAGGCAGGCGGCGCTTACGTGCCGCTCGATCCGAGTCATCCGCCGGCGCGGCTGGCGCTGGTGCTGGGCGACAGCTCGCCGGCGGTGTTGGTGACCGAGGAGCGATGGCTGGACCTGCTGGGGGTCCGGGAGGATGGTGCGGCCGGCGCCGCGCCTGCCGATCGGCGGCCGGTTCCCGCAGTCGTATGCCTGGACCGTTACGCGGACCGTCGGCGGATCGCCACCGAGCCCGGATCGGTGCTGCGGCGCCCGGGCGCCGGCGGCGGGCCGGAGAACCTCGCCTACGTCCTCTACACCTCGGGCTCGACCGGGCGCCCGAAGGGGGTAGGACTGCCGCACCGGGCGGTGGTGAACTTCCTGTGCGCCATGGCCGAGCGGCCGGGCCTGGGCGCCGGCGACGTCGTGCCGGCGCTGACCACGCTGGCCTTCGACATCGCGGGGCTCGAGATCTACCTGCCGCTGGCAGTGGGGGGCCGGGTGGAGGTGGTGGGCAGTGAGGAGGCCGCCGACGGCCGGCGGCTGGCGGCGCGGCTGGCGGCTGCCGGCGTCACCGCGATGCAGGCCACGCCGGCGACGTGGCGGCTGCTGCTGGACGCCGGCTGGCAGGGGCCGAGCCGCGACCAGCGGGCGGGGTCCGGCCCGCAGCGCGAGCGCAGCGAGGGATGCGGGCCGCCGGCGGCGCGGCTCAAGGGGCTGTGCGGCGGCGAGGCGCTGCCGCGGGAGCTGGCGTCGGCGCTCGCGGCGCGCGGCGTCGAGCTGTGGAACGTCTACGGTCCGACCGAGACGGCGGTGTGGTCGACGGCGCGGCCGGCGGCTGGGGAGACGGCACCCGGAGCGGCTGGTGCGGGGGCGGTGGGTCTCGGCGCGCCGATCGCCAACACGCGGCTCTACGTCGTCGACCGGAGCGGCGAGCCGGTGGGGGTCGGAGTCGCCGGCGAGCTGCTGATCGGCGGCGACGGGGTGGCGCGGGGTTACTGGGGCCGTCCGGAGCTCACGGCCGAGCGCTTCCTGCCGGACCGGTGGAGCGCGCCGGCAGGCGATCGAGGCTCGCCGCCCGCGGGTGCGCGGCTCTACCGCACCGGCGACCTGGTGCGGCGGCGAACGGACGGCGATCTCGAGTTCCTGGGCCGCATCGACCATCAGGTCAAGGTGCGGGGCTTCCGCATCGAGGTGGGGGAGGTCGAGGCGGCCTTGCTGCGCCACCCCGCGGTGAGCCAGGCAGTGGTGGTGGCGCGGGGCGAGGGGGCCGATCGCCGGCTGGTGGCCTACCTGGTGCCGCGGACCGGCGGGGAGGAGCCGGGAGCGGGCGGACCGGAGCCGGCGCCCGGTGCGGCCGGAAGCGTGCGGATGGAGCCTCCCGGCGCGGCGGCGCTCGCGGCGCTCGCGCCCGGGGCGGTGCGTGAGCTGCTGCGGCGGTCGTTGCCTGACTACATGGTGCCGGCGGCGTTCGTCGTCCTCGCGGCGCTGCCGCTGATGGCCAACGGCAAGCTGGACCGCGCGGCGCTGCCGGCGCCGGCTGCCCTGCCGGACGCCGCCGCCGGCTTGGCACGGCCGCCAGGCGACCCGATCGAGGAGATGCTGGCGGAGGTCTGGGCGCAGGTGCTGGGCCGGGAGCGGGTCGGCAGCGGCGAGGACTTCTTCGGCCTGGGCGGACACTCGCTGCTCGCGACGCAGCTGCTGTCGCGGGTGGCGGAGACCTTCGGGGTGGAGCTGCCGCTGCGCACGGTGTTCGAGCGGCCGACGGTCGCCGCGCAGGCGGAGCTGATCGAGGCCTCGCGCCGGCAGCCGCAGCCGGCGGCGCCGCCCCTGCGCCGGGAGGCGCGCGACGGCCGCGGCCTGCCGCTGTCGTTCGCGCAGCAGCGGCTCTGGTTCCTCGACCAGCTCGAACCCGGAAGCCCCTTCTACAACATGCCGGCGGCGCTGCGCTTCGACGGGCGGCTGCGGGCGGCGGTCCTGGCGCGCAGCCTGGCGGAGGTGGTGCGGCGGCACGAGGCGCTGCGCACCAGCTTCACGGCCGTGGACGGCGAGCCAGTGCAGGTGATCCATCCCGCGGCCGCCGCGGCCACCGCGGCCGCCGCGCGTCTGCTGCCGCAGGTCGATCTCGCGGCGCTGCCCGAGGCGGCGCGGGAGCCGACGGCGCGCCGCCTCGCGCGAGAGGAGGCGAGGCGGCCGTTCGACCTCGGGCGGGCGCCGATGCTGCGGGCGACGCTGCTGCGCCTGGCCGCCGAAGAGCACCTGCTGCTGCTGACGCTGCACCACATCGCGTGCGACGGCTGGTCGCTGGGCGTGCTGGTCGAGGAAGCGGGCCTGCTGTACCAGGCGTTCGCGGCCGGGCGCCCGTCGCCGCTGCCGGAGCTGGCGGTGCAGTACGCGGACTTCGCGGTCTGGCAGCGGCGCTGGCTGGCCGGCGAGGTGCTGGAGGCGCAGCTCGCCTATTGGCGGACGCAGCTGGCCGGGCTGCCCCCGGCCCTCGAGCTGCCGGTGGACCGTCCGCGGCCGGCGCGGCGCCGGTACCTGGGAGGGCGCCTCGACCTGCGCCTGCCCCCGGTGCTGGGGGCGGCGCTGCGGGCATTGGCGAGGCAGGACCTGGCAACCCCATTCATGGTCCTGCTGTCGGTGTTCCAGGCGCTGCTGGCGCGCTATTCGGGACAGGAGGACCTGGCAGTGGGCACGCCGGTAGCCAACCGGCGCCGCACCGAGGTCGAGGGGCTGATCGGGTTCTTCGCCAACACCCTGGTCCTGCGCGGGGACCTGCGGCGGCAGCCGAGCCTGACCCAGCTGCTGGCGCGGTCGCGGGAGGTGGCGCTGGCCGCCTACAGCCACCAGGACCTTCCCTTCGAAGGCCTGGTCGAGCGGCTGCAGCCGCGGCGCGACCTTGCACGGTCGCCGCTGTTCCAGGTGATGCTGGTGCTGCAGAACGCTCCGGCGCAGGCGCTGCGGCTGCCGGGGTTGGCAGTGACCGGCTGGGCGTCGGGGAGCGGCACCGCCAAGTTCGATTTGACGCTGACGCTCGCCGACGACGAGCAGGGCCTGCCGGGCTTCGCCGGGAGCTTCGAATACGACGCCGAGTTGTTTTACCGCGCCACCGTCGCGCGGCTTGCCGGGCACTTCGAGAACCTGCTGGCCGCGGCGATCGCCACGCCGGCGCGGCCGCTTTCGGAGGTGCCGCTGCTGAGCGGCGCCGAGCGCCGGCAGCTCGAGGAGTGGAATTGCGCCGCGCCCGCGGTCGTGGTCCCGCCCGCTGAGCAGCGCGGCCTGGCGCAGCTGTTCGCAGTCCAGGCGGAGCGCACGCCGGAGGCCGTGGCGGTGGTTTGCGGCGACGAGGTCCTAACCTACCGCGGCCTCCGGCGGCGGGCGGAGCGGCTGGCGCGGCGGCTGCGCGCGCTCGGCATCGCGCCGGGCGTGAGCGTGGGCCTGTGCTGCGAGTGCGTTCCCGACCTGATCGTCGGTCTCTACGGCATCGTCATGGCGGGCGGCAGGTACGTGCCACTCGATCCCGCCTATCCCGAGGAGAGATGGGCGTGGATGCTTGCGGACTCGGGGGCGCCAGTGGTGGTCACCCAGAGCCTGCTGCGCGAGCGCATGGCGGCAGTGGCGGCGAGGGCGGGAGAGGAGGGGGCGGCGGTCGAGCCGGCGGTGGTTTGCGTCGATCGCCTCGCGGGCAGGGGGGCCGGCGCCGGCCCTGGCGGCAGCTGGGGCGCCGGCCCCGACGACCTGGTCTACGTGATCTACACCTCGGGTTCCACGGGCCGAGCCAAGGGGGCCGGGGTCTATCAGCGCTCTTTCCTGAAGCTGGTGCGCTGGTACACGACGGAATTCAAGTTCACAGACGCCGATCGTTTCCTCCTGATCACCTCGTACGGCTTCGATCAGGCGCAAAAGAACCTGTTCGCCTCCCTGCTGGCCGGCGGCCAGCTGCATCTCGCGGCGCGCGACGTCTACGACCCGGCCTCCCTGGCGGCCACCATCGCTCGCCAGGGGATCACGCGCCTGAACTGCACGCCCAGCGCTTTCCTGCCGCTCGCGACCGGACCGGACGCGGCGGCGCTCGTCTCGCTGCGATCGGTTTTCCTGGGCGGCGAGCCGATCCCGTTGGCGCTGCTGGATCCCTGGCGGCGCTCGCGCTGGTGCCGGGCAGAGGTGGTCAACACCTATGGCCCCACCGAGTGCACCGACACGGTGACCTGGCATCGCCTGGCGGCGCCGCCGGCAGACTCTGCGGCGGCCGCGGCGCCGGCGCCGTCACCGCCGCCGGGAGCCCGGCAGGCGGAGCTCGCGGCGCCGCCGCCGCCGATCGGCCGGCCGCTGCCCGAGGTGGCGGTGTGGATCGCCGACCGCCGGCTCGGGCTGGTCCCGATCGGCGTGCCGGGCCAGCTGTGCCTGGGCGGCGACTTCGTCGGCGCCGGCTACCTGGGTAATGCCGCGCCGACGGCGGCGGTCTTCGTGCCCGACCCGTGGAGCGGCCGGCCAGGGGAACGGATGTACCTGACCGGCGACCTTGCCCGCTTGCTTCCCGACGGCGAGATCGAGTTCCTGGGGCGCATCGACCAGCAGGTCAAGATCCGCGGCTTCCGCGTCGAGACCGGGGAGGTGGAGAGCGTTCTCGCCCGCCATCCGCAGGTGCGGGATGCGGCGGTGGTGGCGCGGCCATCCGGCGCCGGCGCCGGCGCGGCGCTGCAGCTGGTGGCGTACGTGGTGCGGCGCGAGAGGCCCGCGGGCACCGGAGCGACGGCGGCGGCCCAGGCTGCCGAGCAGCAGGTGGCCGCCTGGAATGCGCTCTACGAGGAGACCTACGAAGAGACCGAGGCGGACGACCCCACCCTGAACCTCGCCGGCTGGAACAGCAGCTACACCGGGCTGCCGCTCCCGGAGGAGGAGATGCGGGAATGGGTCGAGACGACGGTCGAGCGGCTGCTTGAGCTGGCGCCCCGGCGGGTGCTGGAGGTGGGCTGCGGCACCGGCCTGCTGCTGTTCCGCATCGCTCCCCACTGCGAGAGCTATCGCGGCACCGACTTCTCGCGCGCCGCGCTGGCCGGCGTGGCGCGGCAGCTGGCGCGATGGCGGGGGACGCCGCCGCCGGTGTCGTTGGCGCGGGCGGCGGCCGACGACTGGCGCGGGGTGACTCCCGGCGAGATCGACCTGGTGATCCTCAACTCGGTGGCGCAGTACTTCCCGACGGTCGAGTACCTGGTGCGGGTGATCGAGCAGGCGGTGGCGGCCGTCACGCCCGGCGGCAAAATCTTCCTCGGCGACCTCCGCAGCCTGGATCTCGCGCCGGCCTTCTACGCCTCGGTCGAGCTGGCGGCGGCGCCGGCCGAGCTGCCGGCCGTCGAGCTGCGCCGGCGGGTGCGGCGGCGGCAGGCGGACGAGGAAGAGCTGCTGGTCTCGCCCGAGCTGTTCGGCGAGCTGGCGCGCCGCCTGCCGGCCATCTCGCGGGTCGAGGTCTGGAAGAAGCGTGGGCGGGCCAACAACGAGTTGACCCGCTTCCGCTACGACGTGGTGCTGACCGCCGGCGCCGGCGGTCGGGCGCCCGGCAGGCAGCACGGCGCGGCCGGCTGCCCGGCGGCGGCGCTCGACTGGCGCGGCGACGGCCTGACACTGGCGGCGCTCGAGGAAAGGTTATCGGCGGCGCGCGGCTGGCGGGGCCGCGACGGACTGGTGGTGACCGGCATTCCCGACGGGCGGCTGGCGGCGGCGGCCGCCGCCGTGGAGCTGCTTGCCGAGCCGGCCGCGGCGGCGGCAACGGCGGCACAGCTGCGGCAGGCGGTCGCGGAGCGCGCGGTGCGAGATCCCGGGGTCGACCCCGAGGAGATCTGCCGCTTGGGGGCGCGCCTCGGCCTGGCGGTGGAGCTGCTGGCCGCCGGTCCCGGAACCGCCGGCGGGTGGCGCTTCACGGCCGTGCTGCGGCCGGCTCGGCGGGTGGCTGCCGAGCTGGCGGCGGGAGCGGACGTGACGGCGGCGGCGGCCGTGGACCTGACGGTGCCGGCGGCGGCCGTGGACCTGACGGCGCCGGCAGCGGGGCCGCCGCTGGCGGTCCACGGCAACGACCCGCTGCGCGCCAGGCTGGACCGCGAGCTGGTGCCGGAGCTGCGGCGCTGGGCCAAGGCGGAGCTGCCGGACTACATGGTGCCCAGTGCCTTCGCGGTGCTCGATGGCCTGCCGCTGACGGCGCACGGCAAGCTCGACCGCGCCGCGTTGCCGGCCCCGGAGCCGGGGCGCCAGGCACTGTCCGAGGCGTACACCGCGCCGCGCACCCCGCTCGAAGAGAGCCTGGCCCAGATCTGGGCCGACCTGCTGGGGATCGACCGCGTCGGCGCCGGCGACAACTTCTTCGACCTCGGCGGCCATTCACTGCTGGCGACGCAGGTGGTCTCGCGCCTGCGCCAGCGCTTCGCGGTCGAGCTGCCGGTGCGGGCGCTGTTCGAGGAGCCGACCGTCGCCGGGCTGGCCGGCCGGGTCGAGACGGCGCTGCGGACGGCGGCAGCCGGCGGCGGAGCCAACCTGGGGCCGCCGCTGGTGCGCATGCGGCGGCCGGCGGCCGCCGCCGGGTCGGCCGGCGAGACGGTCGCAGCCGCGGCCGGCCTGCCTCTCTCCTTCGCGCAGCAGCGCCTGTGGTTCCTGGACCGCCTGACGCCGGGCTCGCCGGCCTACAACATGCCGCTCGCGGTACGGCTCGCGGGCGAGCTCGACGCGGCCGCGTTGGCCGGCGCGGTCGACGCCGTGGTGGGCCGCCACGAGACGCTGCGCACCACCTTCCACGAGGTGGACGGCGAACCGCGGCAGGAGATCGCGCCGCCGGCGCCCGCCGGCCGGGCGCTGCCGCTGGTCGACCTGCGGCGGCTGCCGCCGTGCCCCGGCGCTCTCGCGGCGGCGCTGGACCTGGCAGGGGCGGCCGCACGGCGGCCGTTCGACCTCGCCCGCGGGCCGCTCTTCCGGCCGGTGCTGCTGCGCCTGGCCGAGCGCGAGCACGTATGGCTGGGCACCATGCACCACATCGTCGCGGACGGCTGGTCGATGGGCATCCTGGTCCGTGAGCTGAGCGCGCTGTACGCCGCGCTGGTTTCCGGACGGGAGCCGCGGCTGCCGGCGCTGCCCGTGCAGTACGCCGACTACGCCGCCTGGCAGCGCCGGTGGCTGACCGGCGAGGTGCTGGCGGCCAAGATCGCCTACTGGCGCGAGCGCCTGGCCGGGCTGCCGGCGCGGCTCGAGCTGCCGGCCGACCGGCCGCGCCCGGCGGTCGAGACCACGGCGGGCGCCAAGCTGCGGCTGCGGCTGCCGGCGGCGACGGCCGGCCGGCTGCGGCGGTTCGCGGGCGTCTCGGGGGCAACGCCCTTCATGGTGCTGTTGAGCGCCTTCGCGGCGCTCCTCGGGCGGTGGGCGGGGCAGCAGGACCTGGCGGTCGGCACGCCGATCGCCGGCCGCGATCGAGTCGAGATCGAAGGGCTCATCGGCTGCTTCGTCAACTCGCTGGCGTTGCGCGCGGACCTCGGCGGCAATCCGAGCTTCGCCGAGCTGGTCGGCCGCACCCGCGAGGCGGCGCTGGCCGCCTTCGCCCACCAGGAGCTGCCGTTCGAGCGGCTGGTCGAGGAGCTGGGCCTGGCGCGCCACCTTGCCCATCCGCCGCTCTTCCAGGTCATGTTCGTGCTGCAGAACACGCCGGACGCGCCGGCGCCCCAGGTCTCCGGCCCGGCGGGGCTGACGCTCGAGCCGCTGGCGGTCGCGTCGGGCACCGCCAAGTACGAGCTGACGCTCTCACTCGGCGAGGCGGCGAACGTCCTGGAAGGCTGGCTCGAGTACCGCACGGGCCTGTTCGACGGGGCGACCGCCGCGCGCCTGCTCCGCCACTTTGCCCGGTTGCTCGACGCGGCGATTGCCGCACCCGAGGCGCTGCTTCAGGAGCTGCCGCTGCTGACCGCGGCCGAGCGCCACCAGGTGCTCGTCGAATGGAGCGGCGGCGAGGCCGGGGCGTCGGGGGTGCTGCCCGCGGCGACGGCGGCGCCCGCGGGTCTCTGCCTGCACCGGTGGTTCGAGGCGGCGGTCGAGCGCGCGCCGGAAGCGGTGGCGGCGGTCTGCGAAGGGGTCCAGCTGACCTACGGCGAGCTCAACCGCCGCGCGAACCGCCTGGCAAGGCATCTCCGCCGCCTGGGCGTCGGTCCGGAGGTGCCGGTCGCCCTGTGCCTCGATCGCTCGCTCGAGCTGGTGGCAGGGATCCTGGGCATCGCCAAGGCCGGCGGCGCCTACGTGCCGCTCGATCCCGCCTATCCGCGGGAGCGTCTCGCGTTCATCGCCGCCGACGCGTTGGCTGGCGTCGAGAGGGCGGTGCTGGTGACGCGGCAGCGGTTCGCCGGCCTCTTCGAGCCGGCGGCATCGCCGGCCCAGGTGCCCCTCCACCGCGTCCTCGTCGACGCGGACCGGGACGAGATCGGGCGCGAGAGCGCCGAGAACCTGGACGGCGGCGGACCGCCGCAGGGGCTCGCCTACGTCATCTACACCTCGGGATCGACCGGCAAGCCCAAGGGCGTGCAGGTCACCCATGCCAACGTCGTGCGCCTGTTCACGGCGACGCGGGGCTGGTTCGGGTTTGGGGCGCGCGACGTCTGGACGCTGTTCCACTCCGCCGCTTTTGACTTTTCGGTCTGGGAGCTGTGGGGGGCCCTGCTCCATGGCGGCAGGCTGGTGATGGTGCCGTACTGGGTGAGCCGCTCGCCCGAGTCGTTCCATCGCCTCCTGGCCGAGCAGGGGGTCACGGTGCTCAATCAGACGCCTTCGGCGTTCCGGCAGCTCATCGACGCCGACGCCGACGCCGCCGCCGACACCGGCGCGGCGGCGCCGCCGGCGCACGGTCCGGGTGAAACGCTCGCGCTGCGCCTGGTGATCTTCGGCGGCGAGCCGGTCGACCTCGCCAGCCTGGCGCCCTGGATGAAGCGCCACGGGGACCAGATGCCGCGGCTGGTCAACATGTACGGGATCACCGAGACGACGGTGCACGTGACCTACCGCCGGCTCGTCCGGGACGACGTCGGCGGGCCGCAGCGCAGCCCGATCGGGTCCGGCATCCCGGACCTGCGGCTGTCCGTCCTCGACGCCCGGGGGCGCCCGGTGCCACTGGGAGTGGCGGGGGAGATCCACGTCGGCGGTGCGGGTGTGGCGCGCGGCTACCTGCGGCAACCCGAGCTGACCGCGGCCAGGTTCCTCCCCGAGGCGGGTGGCGGCCGCCTTTACCGCACCGGCGACCTGGCGCGCTGGCGGGCCGACGGCGGCCTGGAGTTCCTGGGCCGGGTGGACGATCAGGTCAAGATCCGGGGGTTCCGCATCGAGCCGGGCGAGATCGAGGCGGCGCTCGCCGCCCATCCGGCGGTGCGGCAGGCGGCCGTGGTGGCGGTGGACGCGGCGGCGCCCGGCGAGCGCCGGCTGATCGCCTGGGTGGCGGCGTCAGGCGAGCTCGCGGCAGCGGAGCTGCGCGCGTTCCTCGCCGCACGGCTGCCGGATTTCATGGTCCCCGGGGCGATCGCGATCCGCGACGCTTTGCCGGTGACCGCCAACGGCAAGATCGACCGGCGCCAGCTGGTGCGCCTGGGCGCCGGAGCGGAAGCGGCGCCGGCGGGCGCGGTGCGGCCGGCCGCCCAGGCCCGCAACGTGGTCGAGGCGGCGCTGGCCGCGATCTGGTCGGAGCTGTTGGGGCGCGGCGACGTCGGCCGCGACGACAGCTTCTTCGACCTTGGCGGCCACTCGCTGCTGGCGGTCCGTCTGATGTCGCGCATCCGCGAGCGCTTCGGCCGCGAGCTGCCCCTGGCGACGTTGTTCCGCGCCGGCACCATCGCTCGCATTGCCGCGCTGTTGCAGGCCGGCTCCGGCTCGCCCGTCCGCGCGGCGCTGGTGGAGCTGACGCCGGCCGCGGCGAGCTCGCCGGCGCGCCCATTGTTCTGCGTGCATCCGGCGGGCGGCAACGTCGTCTGCTATGCCGAGCTGGCGCGGGCGCTGGGTCCTGACCAGCCCTTCTACGCCTTGCAGCTGCCCGATCCGGAGGTGCTTCCCGCCGCGCCGACGATCGAGGCGATGGCGGCCCACTACGTCGCCGCCGTGGCGGCCGTGGCGCCCGCCGGCCCGCTGGCCCTGGGGGGCTGGTCGCTGGGCGGTGTCATCGCCTACGAGATGGCGCGGCAGCTGCTCACAGCCGGCCGGGAGGTCGGGACCCTCGCGCTGATCGATCCCTCGCCGCTATCTCGCCGGCGCGGCGAACCGGGGGCGGGCAAGGCGGCCGGGGCCGGGGAGGCCTTGCTGCGCCGGCAGTTCGCTCAGGACCTGCTGGCTCTCGCCGGCCCCGGAGGCAACGGGGCGGCAGCCGCGGACCTGCTGCAGGGGCTGGACCTCGGGCTGCCGCTGCCGCAGCTGGCGGCCGCGGCCCAGGCGGCGGGCCTGCTGCCTCCCGAGCTGTCGCCCGACGAAACGGCGCGGCTGTTCGGCGCCTTCCGCGCCACCCGCTCGGCGCTCGACCGCTACCGTCCTGCCGGCTATCCGGGCCGGCTGACCCTGCTGCTCGCCGCCCACCGCCGCGCCGTAAGCGCGAACGGCCATGGGCGGGCGGACCCCGCCACGGCCTGGGCCGCCATGGCCGGCGGCGGTGCCGAGATCGAGGCGCTGCCCGGCGACCATTATTCAATTGTCCGGCCGCCGGCGGTCGAGGTGCTGGCGAGCCGGCTGGCGCGGCGGCTGGCGATGAAACCCTAGTGTCCCGAGTCAGAAATTCGCATCGTTAGTCGTCGAGCGATCCGGGCTCCTGGCCAGGCGCGCCGACGCAGGCATAGTCGAAACTATGTCGAGGAGGCGGCCGCCGCCACCAGCCATGGCGGCACTCCCGGCAGGTCGCAACGCCGCTAGGGGGCCGGAGCGCCGGCGAATAATGATGCGAATTTCTGACTCGGGACACTAGCCGGGCGGGACGGTCCGGGGCTTGCCGGCGGCCCTGAAGCTGTCCCAGCGGCCGGCCAGGTGGCGGCGGCCGAGGTGATAGCGCACGCGGGCGCCGTGGTAGCAGCGGTAGGCGAGGACCTCGGCGGCACGCAGCATCTGACGCGGCGAGCCCAGCCAGCGAACTTCCTTCTTCCTGGCCTGGTCCAGGGCCAGATCGAGGTCGCGGTAGAACTCCTCGTCGTGGCGGAAATACATGTTCTTGAGGAAGCAGGCGTTGGGCTCGACGCATTGCCGGGTGATGGTCTTGAACCGCTTCTCCCGAAAGAACGTGCGGCCGCCGCGCAGCAACACCTCGCGCATCTCGCTACGCAGGCGGGTGAAGCCCTTGCCCTGCCACTGCTCCTTGAAGGTGCTGGTCGCGAGCGCGTTGCCGAGCGGCTGGTAGCCGGGATTCATCAGCAGGCAGCAAGGGTACAGGTCGCCGTTGCCACGGATCGTCGCCGAGTACCAGCCGAAGAAGCAGGCGCCGTTTTTCTCTTTGAAGCTTTTGGCGGTCGGCGTCGCCGGTCCCGCGGTGACCAGGCGGCGGCGGATCTCATCGAGCCCCTCGTTCCACGCCGGGAATGGTCCGAACAGCGAGAGCAGGTTGGCGTCGCGGTCGGCCGCCAGCACCTCGGCAAAGTAAGGCATGACCAGGACGCTGTCCTGTGGCGCCAGCAGCAGGTCGTGATCGATGCGCTCGAGCGGGATGTCCTGGACCGGGCTGATGGTGATGCGGTCGGCGCCGAGGCCGCGCCCCAGCGCGTACATCTCGGGGATGCGCCGGTAGTTCTCCCGGTCGATCAGAAACTGGACGGTGACCACCGGCAACGGCCGCTCCCCGCGCTGGGCGATGATCCCGCGGACGTTGGCCAGCACCTTGTCGAAGATCGCGGGCCGCACCTGCATCATGCGGTGGTAGTCGGCGGCGTCGACCGCATTGAGCGAGACGATCAGCTCGCGGCAGCCGTTGTCGATCAGCCGCTCGCCGATGCCGGGGTCGAGCAGGGCGCCGTTGGTGTTGACGTTGTCGACGTTGACGCCGAGCGCGGTGAGCCGCGCCAGGACCTTGGCGACGTCGCGGTGGGCGAGCGGATCGCCGCCGCCGGACAGACGCACCGAGCGCAGGCCGCCAGCCTTGAGCTCGTCGAGGAGCGAGAAGACCTTTTCAAGCGGAAGCTGCCGGGTGGTGCGGACGTCTTGCTGGTTACAGAAGTAGCAGGCGACGTTGCAGCGATCGGTAAGATCGAGCTCGGCGTGGGTCGGCCCCGCCGTGGCGTCGCCGGCGGCGATCGCCGCGATGATCTCGCGCTTGCGCTCCTTTTCGACCAGGGACCATCCGTAATTCGCACCCATTGGCGATCCATTCTACTCTAAGGGATGAGCGCGGTAGCCAGGCGTAAGTGGGCGTCTGGCGGGAACGGATCTTGCTCCTATCTATGGCGAACAACGCGGCGCGGGAGCCGCGAGCGCCAGAGGTGGGGGTACGAGAGATTCGCCGCTCGCTGGCCCGCGCCGCTTGGAGGACTACGATGTCGAAACGAGCTGTCTCCTTCTACTCGGTTCTGGTCCTGTCCTTGCTGCTGCTGGCTCTCCCGGCGAGCGCGGCGGCTCAGTCCACGACGAGCCAGATCACCTGCCGGATGAATTTCAACCTCAGAGGCTGGTCGTTGGCGGTCAAGTCGGCGACCGGCGAGGGCACGATCAGCTGCGACAACGGCCAGACGGCCGAAGTCAGGATCCGGGCCAAGGGCGCCGGCCTCTCTGCCGGCAAGTACGAGATCCGCGATGGCCACGGGCGGTTCTCCGCGGTGTCGGACATCCGTGAGCTCTTCGGCAGTTACGCCGCCGGCGACGTCGCGGCGGGCTTCGTGAAGGAAGGCGAGGCCATGGCCATGTCCAAGGGCTCGGTCAACCTCGCCCTGGCCGGCAAGGGCACCGGCTTCGACCTCGGCGCAGCAGTCGAGAGGTTCACGCTCACACCCGTGAAGTGATGCCAGGAGTAGTGGCGAGCCGGCCACCGGTTGTAAGCAAACCGTAGTCGAACCATAAGGTTGCCGGCAGCGAGCACAGGCGAGCCAGGCCAGCCCCCCGCGGGCCGGCCTGGCTCGCGGTGCGTCCGCTGGCGCCCCTCGCGCCTCGCTGCCGGTGCGTCCTTGGGCGCCCCTCGCCCCTCGCTGCCGGATCGCCGCGGGCTTGGTTGCCTCCTTCGCGGCCTCTTGCCTTGGCAGCGGCGCCTGGGGCTTGTA
>DASZHY010000309.1:0-2666 GCA_035949675.1 Thermoanaerobaculia bacterium | reverse complement strand
GCGAGGGGCGGGCCGGCAACGCCTCGGCAAGCGCCGCCAGATCGTAGACGGGCGCCTTGAGATTGGGGGCCCCCGCCAGCAGCTGCACCTTGCCTCTGCCTGGTCCCTGATCAGGCCCCGGGCCTGGCCAGGCAAAGAGCAGCACGTCGCCGCGGCGCCAGGCGGCGACGTCGACCGTGGGGAGCGGCGAGTTGTCGCCGTCCGCGAACCGCAGCGTGAGATGCCGGGGAGCCCTGCCGGCGAGGGGTAGGGCGAGCCGGCATGGCAGCGGCGGCTCCGGGAGGCATTCCCAGCTGCTGCGCGCCATCAGCCGCTCCTCGCGTGCCGCCAGGCCGGGCGGCGCGGTATCGGGGTAGCGCACGCCGACGGGCCGGCGGAGCGGCGACGGCGGAGCGGTCAACCGGATCTGGGTGACCGGCAGCCCGTCCGCCGGCAGGTAGACCTCGATACGGCTGTAGTGCCGGCCCTTCTCGGCTTCCGGCCGCAGGTCGGCGCGCTCGACCACGGGCACCGGATCGGGCGGCGTCCAGAGCACGTAGGGGATCTGCCGGTTGCCGGCCACCAGGCGCAGATCGCCGAGGTCCGCCCGGGCCTGGGCGTAGACCGCATCCGGCAGCGCCAGACGCACCAGATCGCCGGCCGCCGCGCCGCCCGCGGTCACCGCCCACGCGGCGCGGAAGCCTTCGCGCGCCAGCGTCGCGCCGGGGGCGGCGGCGGCCGGCAGCGGCGCCGTCCGGGCTTCCTCCTCGGGACCCGGCACGATCCAGGCCGCCTCCACTCCGGCCGCCACCGATTTGGCGTCGGGTTGCGCGGCGCCCTTTCCCGGCAACGGAACGCCGCCATAGGAGAGGGTGTAGCGGCCGGGCGCCTCGGCATGGAACAGCAGGGTGTCGACCGCCACGTCGAAGCTGTGGCCGAGCAAGCGCGGCAGCGGATCGGCCGGTGCACCGAACAGCTCCAGGCGCAGCTGGTCGCCGGCGAGCGGCTCGCCGGCGAGCGCGATCACGTGCCGGGCCGACCGCGCGCCGCGCCAGACGCCTTCGCCCAGCGGCTGCCAGGCGCCCTGCCGCGGCTGGTACAGGCCGTAGCCCACGCTGGCGCCGGCGGCGAGCTCGACCGTCAGCCGCCGCACCACCAGGCCGGCGGCAGGCAGCGGCAGCCGGCAGACCACGGCGGCCGTGGAAGGACCGCCGCGGCAGGGGCTGCTGCGCGAGGTGATGGTCAGCGACCGGCCGGGGGCGGTCGGCTCGACCACCACTCCGCGCAGCTCGGGAAACCCGGCCTGGGCAGGCCAGGACAGCCGTAGGTAGCGCGCCGAGGTGGCCGGATAGAGCAGCGAGGTCCGCGCCAACCCCTCCGCCTCGCCGAGGCGGAACAGGTCGCCGGCCACCAGCGGCTCCCAGGTCTTGCCGTCCTGGCTGGCGTCGAGGGCGACGTCAGGGGCCGTGGCCAGGCGGGCGAAATCGAGCAGCAGGCGTTCATGGACCAGCGGCTCGGGCCCGACGTCGAGGCGCAGCGTCCAGCCGCGGCCGTCCTTGGCCACCTCCAGCACCTTGACCGGGCGCCGCTCGCTGTCGTCGACGAAGGGGGCCGTCCAGCGCGGCACCTCCTCGCCGGTCGGCGAGGTGATGCGCAGGCTGCTGGCGAGCCCGATGTGACGCAGCGCCGCAAGATCCAGCGGGATGCGCACCCAGCCGGCCGCCGGCACGTCCACCGGCCGGGAAAAAGGAGTGCACTCGACCGCAGGTGACGCGATGGCCGCGAGCGCCAGGGCGGCGGCCCCCGCGAGCCTGCCGCAAGCGCTCATCGGACGTCGCTCTCCGAGGGTCGGTCGGCGCCCCGCAAATCTGAACTGCCAGGGTCTCGTTGCAGGGCGCCGACACTTTCTACGGGTCGGAAGACGAACCGCTGGTACAGGAAGCCCAGCAGCAGCAGGCTGGCTCCAAGCCCCAGGAAGGAGAGGACCCGGTACAGGTCGGAAAGGCGGGCGGTGTCGTACAGGAAGACCTTGGCCACCGCCAGCAGCATGACGGCGAGCGAGCCGTAGCGCAGGATCGGCCCGCGGCGGGCGATGCCGGCGAGCAGCAAGGCGACGCCGTACAGCACCCAGGCGGCCGAGTATGCATAGCGCTCGGCGGCGCCTGCCGGGCCGGTATCGAGGAAGGTGCCGTGGAACAGCTGCCGGACGGTGAGCGAGATCCAGGCGAAGCCGAGCAGCAGCGCGGCGGCGCTCGCCAGCGGCGGCAGGCGGCGGCCGCCGTGACGCCGCACCTCCGCGCCGCCGGCGACGGCGAGCATTGCCGGCAGGGCGTAGGCGGCGGCCAGCACGTTGAGCAACGGCGTGCTGCCAACCCGCTGATGGTTCCAGAGCGGATTGACGGCCAGGCCCGAACCGGCCAGGGCGGCAGCGAGGCCGGCCAGGATCACCAGGCGGCCGGCCAGCTCGAGCGAGCTCCTGGCCAGCCGCCGGTTGGCCACGAGCAACCCCCAGCCAAGCAGCAGCCAGGCGTCGGCGACGAGCGCAATTTGCGCCAGCTGGAGCCGGACGGATGCTGCGACGGCTTCCACGGTCGGCGGCGCCGGCGCGAACAGCTGGTGGATCTCGAGCGTCACCAGGGCCAGGAGGAGCGCGACCGCCAGCCACTCCAGCTCGGCCGCGAGCCGCA
>DASZHY010000308.1:0-21030 GCA_035949675.1 Thermoanaerobaculia bacterium | reverse complement strand
GCCGCGGGCCGGCTTGCTGGTGCGCCATCCGGTCCGCAGGCTGGCCGCGCTGCTCGGCCTGCTGCGTTGCGGGCTCCCCTTCCTGCCCCTGCCGGAGACGGACCGGCCGGAGGAGGCGGTGGCCCTGGCCGTACGGCTCGGCCTGGACTTCCTCGTAACCGACGTCGAGGAGATCACGCACCACGAGTCGCCAGCTGCCCAGGATGCCGATGCCGAAGCCACCATCCCGGCCGGAACCCTGGTCGTGGCCCTCGACCACATCCTCGAAGAGGAAGAGGAGGAGGAGGAGCCGCAGCAGCAGCGGATGAGCGAGGCGGCCGGGCTCGGCCCGGCCGCGGCGTCCGGGCCGGCGGCGGCACCCGCGGCGCCACCCGCCATGGACCCCGACGCGCCGGCCTGCCTGTTCCTGGCCGCAGGCGCCGGCGCGGGCGAAAGCGCGCCCGAGCTGCTGGCGCTCTCGCGTTCCGGCCTGGGCGCCCACCTGGATGCCTGGTGCGAGGCGGCCGGCGTGGCGGCCGGCGACCGTGTCCTCCTCGAGCGCGAAGCGGACTGCGAGCTGCTGCTCGCCATCCTCGCCGCCGGCGCGACCGCCATCTTCGCCGCCGGCGATGCCGGAGCGGAAGCCAGCCACGTTCTCGGCGCCGCCGGCGATGCCGAAGCGGAAGCCAGCCACGCTCTCGGCGCTGCCTATTGCCGTACCGCCCAACCCTCCGGAGACATTGCACCTGGCGTCGCGGTGCTCGGCCTCCCTGCCGTCCTGAGCCTGTTGGGCGAGAGCCGCGAAGGCCGCGAGGGCCGCGAGGGCCGCGAGGGCCGCGAGAGTCAGGCCGCGGCCCCCGCCGCGGCCGCCGCCGCCCTCGTTGCCGTGGTGACGGGCCCGCTGCTCGCGGCCGCGGCCGCGGAGGTCGCGGCGCTTTGGCCGGCGCCCCGAGACGGCCGCCGCCCGGGCTTCGCCCGGCGGTCAGCAGCCCTGCCGCTGACCCTCGGCTTCGGCGCCACCGCCGGCGCCGGCAGCGCGGCGCCTGCGGCCGGCGAGCCCGCCGCCTTGCCGCCCGCGGCCGTAACGCGCGGCGCGGCCGAGATCGCGGCGCCGCTCCGCCGCACGGCGTTCTCACCCTTCCGGCACCTGCAAGCCCGGGTCGTCGACGCCTCCGGCCACGAGGCGATGACCGGCGCTCGCGGCACCTTGCAGGTGCTCGGCCGGGCCACCGCGGAGGCGGCGCGGCGGCGTGCGGACGGCACGCTGGAGCTGCTCGGCAGCGGGGCGCCCCGCGCGGGCACTCGCGCCGGGGCCGGCGCCTTCGCCGAGAGCGTTCGCATCGCAGAGATCGCGGCCACGCTCGCGCTCCATCCGCGAGTGACGGCCTGCCGCGTCGAGCCGCAGGCCCCGGGCGGCGGCAACCCGGCCGGCCTGCTGGCCCACGTCACGGTCGCCGCCGGCGCCGCCGGTGCCGCGCTCACCGCGGCAGAGCTGCGCCGCTTCGCCGCGGCGTTGCTGCCAGCCGGCGCGGTACCCGCCCGCTTCGCCCTCACCACCTCGCGCTCGGCGACGCCGGCCACGCTCGAGACGGGCCGCCAGGAGCACGCGGTGCGCGACGGCACCGAGCGCACCCTGGTCGCCATCTTCGAGCGCGTGCTCGGCGGCGCGCAGGTAGGTCCGCTCGACAGCTTCCTCGAGCTCGGCGGTCACAGCATCCATGCCACCAGGATCGCAGCCCAGGTGCAGCGCGAGCTGGGTGTGACACCGAGCCTGCGCGACATCTTCCTGCACCCGAGCGCGCGCTCGCTGGCGCCCCTCGTCGACCAGCAGCGCGGCGCTCCCGCGGCAGACGCCATCCCGCCTGCCAGGGCGGGGGACGACGAGGCGTCCCATGCCCAGCGGCGCCTGTGGGTGCTGCACCAGGTCGACGAGCAGGCGCTGGCTTACAGCCTTCCCGGCGCCTACCTGCTGGCCGGCGCGGTCGACCTCGACGCGCTGGCCGCGGCGTTCGCCGACCTGCTGGCCCGCCACGAGGCGCTGCGCACCACGTTCGCGGCGAGCGGCGGCCGGGTGGTGCAGCGCGTCCATCCGCCGGCCGCCTTCCGGCTGGTCGAGATCGCCGACGTCGCCGCGGTGGCCGATCCCCGCGCGCTGCTCGCCGAGCTGCTGCGGGCGGAGGCGAGCATCCCCTTCGACCTCGGCCGCGGCCCCCTGGTGCGCGTCCGCCTCCTGCGCCTGTACGAGGGGCAGCCGGGCATGTCCCCCGTGCGGCATGCGTTGCTCTACAACCTCCACCACGTCGTCTGCGACGGCTGGTCGCAGGTGGTGATGCTGCGCGAGCTGATGGAGCTCTACACCGCCCGGCGCGCCGGGCGGCAGCCGGCGCTGCCACCCCCCGCTCTGCAGTACCGCGACTTCGCGGCCTGGGAGAGGTCCCGGCTCGCCGGTCCGGCGGCGGCGGCGGCCCGCCGCTACTGGCACGCCAAGCTGGCGGGCCCGATCGCCGCGCTCGAGCTGCCGGCGGACCGTCCCCGCTCCGCGGCCAAGAGCGCACGCGGCGCGCTGCACGGCGTCGAGTTTCCCGCCGAACTCACCGGCGAGCTGCGCCGGATCGCAGCGGCCGGCGGCTGCAGCCTGTCGATCCTGTTCATCGCGGTCGTCAAGGCCCTGCTGCTGCGCTACAGCGGCCAGGAGGAGATCGTCGTCGGCGTGCCGATCGCGGGGCGCCACCATGCCGCGCTCGAGGACCAGGTGGGTCTCTACGTCAACACCCTGGTCCTGCGCGACGTCCTCGATCCCGCGGGCGGCTTCGCCGCCGCCTTGGAGCAGGTCCGCCTCACCGCGCTCGAGGCCTACGAGCACCAGGACTATCCGTTCGACTGCCTGGTCGAGGAGCTGGCGCCGCCGCGCGCCGCCGGCCGTACGCCTTTCTTCGACGTGATGGTCGCGATGCAGAACAACCAGCCCGTGAGCTTCGCGCTCGACGGCGTCGCCGGCTCCGAGGTGGCGGGAGACCTCACCCTGAGCCCGTTCGACGTCAGCTTCGACGTGCGCGACGACGGCCCCACGCCGTGGGTCCGGATCGAGTACGACCGCGAGCTGTTCGACGCCTGGCGGATCGAGCGCCTCGGCCGCCACCTGGTGCAGCTGGCCGGGGCCGCCGCCGCCGCGCCCGCGGCGCCGCTCGACCGCCTGGACCTGCTGGCGCCCGGCGAGCGGCAGGAGATCCTGGCGCTCTGCCGCGGCGCCGCGGCGGACGCCTTGCCGGCAGCCGATGCCACCGTCGTCGAGCTCTTCGCGCGCCGCGTCCGGCAAGCTCCCGAGGCCACGGCCCTGGCCTGCGGCGGCCGGCTCCTCACCTACGGCGAGCTCGCGCGGCGCGTCCAGGCGGTGGCCGGCGCGCTCGCCGCGTCCTGCCCGCTCGCCGCCGACGACCGGGTGCTGCTGCTGCTCGAGCGCTCCGAGTTGGCGGTGATCGGCCTGCTCGGCATCCTGGCCGCCGGCGCCGCCTACGTGCCGATCGACCCCGACGAGCCGGAGGAGCGCCTGCGGCAGGTGCTCGCAGACAGCGGCTGCCGCGCGGTGCTCGCCGAGGAGTCCCGCCTGGCGCCGCTCGCCAGCGCCGCGGCCGGGCTGCGGCCGCCGCCGGTCGTGGTCGACGCGCGCCGGGCGGCGGCGGCGGCGCCGGGAGCAGCGGCCGCGCCGGGAGGCCTGGCGGCCGCGGCCGGGCAGGCGCCGCGGCAGCCGCGGCAGCCGCGCCTCGACGACGCCTGTTACGTGATCTATACCTCGGGCTCGACCGGTGCCCCGAAAGGGGTGGTCGTCGACCACCGCGGCCTGGCCAGCTACGTCCGCGATTTCGCCGCCACGGTGGGCGTCGGTCCCGGCGACCGCGTGCTGCACCAGAGCTCCATCGCCTTCGACGTGTCGGTCGAAGAGATCCTCCCGGCCCTGTGCAACGGCGCCACCGTGGTAGTCGCCGCCGAGCCGCGGGACCTCGAGCGCACCTTCGGCGAGATCCTCGCCGCGGGGATCACCGTCCTCAGCGCCTCGCCCGGGGTGGTCGCCTACGTCAACCGGCGGCACGCGGAGCTTTCCGGCCTCCGCGTCGTGGTCAGCGGCGGCGACGTGCTCGCGCCCGCCGCGGTGGCGCGTTTGCGCGGCAGGCTGGCGGTCTACAACAGCTACGGCCCGACCGAGGCCACCGTCTGCACCACCTATCAGCGCATCGACGGCGGACCGGGCGCCAGCCTGCCGATCGGGCGCCCCATCGCCGGTGCGCGCGTGTACGTCCTCGACCGCCATCTCGCACCGGCGCCGCTCGGCGTCGCCGGGGAGATCTGCATCGGCGGGGCCGGGGTGGCCCGCGGCTACCTGGGCCGCGACGAGCTGACGCGCGAGCGCTTCCTGCCCGATCCGTTCGCCGCCGGCGGCCGGCTCTTCCGCACCGGCGACCGCGGCCGCCTGCGCCCTGACGGCAGCTTCGAGTTCCTCGGGCGCCTCGACCGCCAGATCAAGATCCGCGGCTTCCGCGTCGAGCCTGCCGAGGTCGAGGAGCACCTGCTGCGCTGCCCCGGCGTGCGCGAGGCGGCGGTCGTGGCGCGCGAGGTCGCCCCCGGCGAGATGGCGCTGGTGGCTTACGTGAGCGGCGCCGCGCCGGCGCCGGCGGCGCTGCGCGAGCGCCTCGCCGCCGCCCTTCCCGGCTACCTGGTGCCGGCCGCGATCGTGCCGCTGCCGCGGCTGCCGCGGACGGCGAGCGGCAAGATCGACGGCCGCCGCCTGCCCCTGCCCGGGAGGGAAGCGGCCACGGGCTCGCCGCCGGCGGACATGGTGCCGCCGGCCGCGGGGAGCCGCGGCGAGCCGCGCGACGAGGTGGAGCGGACCCTGGTCGCCATCTGGCGCGAGGTGCTGCGGCAGGAGGCGGTGAGCCTCGACGACGATTTCATCGCGCTCGGCGGCCACAGCCTGAAGGCGACCCAGGTCATCAGCCGCCTGCGCCGGGCGCTGGGCGTGGAGATCGGCCTGCGCGAGGTCTTCGCCGCGCCGCGCGCCGCCGATCTGGCGGCGCTGGTGCGCGGCCGGCAGGCCCGCTCCCAGCCGGCCCTCGAGCCCTTGCCGCCGGCAGACTCCTACGCGGCCGCCCCGGGGCAACGCCGGCTCTGGCTCGCCCATCGGAAGGCGGAGAGCGCCGCCGAGTACAACATGGCCGCGGCCTTCCTGCTGGCGGGCGAGCTGGACGTCGCGGCCTTCGCCGGCGCCCTCGACGCGCTCGCCCGCCGCCACGAGTCGCTGCGCACCTGCTTCTGCGAGGAGCGCGGCGAGCTGCGCCTGCGCGTCGCGCCGCTGCTGGCGGCGCCGCTCGACGTCGTGGATCTGAGCGGCGAGCCCGATGCGCCGGGCGCCGCCCGCCGGCTGGCCCTGGAGGAAGCCCGGCGGCCGTTCGACCTCTCCCGGCCGCCGCTCTGGCGGGTGCGCCTGCTGCGCCTCGACGCCGCCGGGCGGCGCTGGGCGCTGCTGTTCAACATGCACCACCTGCTCGGCGACGGCTGGTCGCTCGCGGTGCTCGGCCGCCAGCTCTCGGAGCTCTATGGCGCGCACGCCGCCGGGCCGGCGGCCGCCGCGGCGCCGGCGCCGCTGCAGTTCCGCGACTACGCCGCCTGGCGCAACCGCCTGCTGGACTCCGAGCGGGGCCGCGAGGACCGCCGCTTCTGGCGCACCAAGCTTGGCGGCGAGCTGCCGGTCCTCGAGCTCCCCGCCGACCGTCCGCGGCCGGCGGTGCGGACCTCCGCCGGCGCCGCCAGGCGCTTCGCGATCGAGCCCCAGCTGGGCGCCGGGCTCGACCGGCTGGCGCGGCAGCACGGCACCTCGCGCTTCGTCGCGCTGCTCGCCCTGATCGAGGTGCTGCTCCACCGCTACAGCGGCCAGTCCGACCTGCTGATCGGCATGCCGGTCTCCGGCCGCGGTCATCCGGATCTCGACGACCAGATCGGCTGCTTCGTCGAGACCCTGCCGCTGCGCGACACCCTCTCGCCGTCGGCGCCGTTTCACGAGGTGCTCGAGCGCGCCGCCGAGACGGCGAGCGAAGCGCACGACCACCAGGCTTACCCCCCCGACCTCCTGCTCGACGAGCTCGGGATCGCGCGCGACCCGGGCCGCACGCCGCTGTTCGACGTCGTGGTCTCGTCGCAGCCGGGGCTCGAGGCGGCGCTCGAGCTGCCGGGAATCGAGGTCGCCGAGCTCGCCGACCTCGCCGTGGCCAGCCATTTCGATCTCGTCTTCTTCGTCGGCGGCGCGGCCGAACCCGGCGCCGCCGCGATCGAGATCGAATACAACACCGATCTCTTCGACGCCTGGCGCATCGACGTCCTGGCCGCGCACCTGCGCCAGCTGGCGCGCGGCGCGGTCGCCGACCCGGCGCGGCCGATCGGCGACCTCGACCTGCTCTCGGAGCACGAGCGCTACCAGGTGATCCATGCCTTCAACCTGACCGCCGGCGACTATCCGCGGGACGCGACCCTGGGCGATCTCTTTGCCGAGCAGGCGCGCCTGCGCCCGCAGGCCGTGGCGGTCGTCTGCGGCCCGGTCCGCCTCACCTACCGCGAGCTGCAGCGGCGCGCGAACGCGCTGGCGCACCATCTGGTCGCGAATTGCGGCCTCCGCCCGGAAGAGCTGGTCGCGGTGGCCCTGCCGCGCTGCGAATGGGTGCCGGTCGCGCTGCTGGGCGTGCTCGAGGCCGGCGGCGCCTACCTGCCGCTCGATCCCGATCAGCCGCGAGCCCGGCTGCACGCCCTGCTCGCCCAGGCGCGCTGCCGGCTGCTGCTGGCCGAACCGCTGGCGCTCGCGTCCGGCGACCTTGCCGGCCTGCCGGGGCTCGACGCCGGCGGACTGCTCGACGTCACCGTCTTCGCCGCCGGCCGCGACGACGCGCCGCGGCCGGCGCTGTCGAGCCGCGGCCTGGCCTACGCCATGTTCACCTCGGGCTCGACCGGCGAGCCGAAGGGAGTGCTGGTCGAGCACCGGGCGGTGGTGCGCCTGGTGCGCGGCGCCGATTTCCTGCAGCTCGGCCCCGGCGACCGCGTGCTGCAAACCGGGGCGCTCTCGTTCGACGCGTCGACGTTCGAGATCTGGGGAGCGCTGCTCAACGGCGCCTCGCTCCACCTCGCCGACTCCGCCCGGCTGCTCGATCCCCGCGAGCTCGCGGCGCTGCTGCGCCAGGAGGAGATCACCACCCTGTGGCTGACCGCCAGCCTGTTCAACCGGCTGGTCGACGCCGATCCGGGCCTCTTTGCCCCCTTGCGCCACCTGCTGGTCGGCGGCGAGAGGCTGTCGCCGCGCCACGTCAACGCGGTGCGGCTCGCCCATCCCCATCTGCGCTTGATCAACGGCTACGGCCCCACCGAGAACACCACCTTCTCCGCCTGCTACGCCATCGACGAGCCGCTGGCGGGCGAGGCGCCGATCGGACGGCCGATCGCCAACAGCCAGGTCTACGTGCTCGGCGAGGATGGCAAGCCCGCCGCCCTGGGCCTCCCCGGCGAGATCTACCTGGGAGGAGACGGGCTGGCGCGCGGCTATCTCGGCGACGAGGAGCTCACCCGCGAGCGCTTCGTCGCCGATCCTTTCCGGCCGGGCCGCCGCCTCTACCGCAGCGGCGACCGGGGCGCCTGGCGCGCCGACGGCAACCTCCTGTTCCTGGGCCGGCGCGACCGCCAGGTCAAGGTGCGCGGCTTCCGCGTCGAGCTCGCGGAGGTCGAGCGGGCGCTCGCGGAGCACCCCGAGGTGCGCCAGGCGGCGGTGATCGCGCGCGAGCACGGCGGCGACCGCGAGCTGGCCGCCTACCTGGTGACCGCGCCGCACGCCGATCTAGCGGCGGTCCGCTCGTGGCTGCGCCAGCGCCTCCCCGCGCCGCTGGTCCCGGCGCACCTGGTGCGCCTCGACGCGCTGCCGCTCAACGCCCACGGCAAGCTCGACCTCGCCGCCCTTCCCGAGCCGCTGGCGGCCGGCCGGCACGGCGACGAGCGCCGCGCGGCGCCGCGCAACGAGGTGGAGGCGGTCCTGGCGCGGATCTGGGAAGAGGTTCTGGAAGTCCGGCCGGTCGGGGTCGAGGACGATTTCTTCGCGCTCGGCGGGCACAGCCTGCGCGCCACCCTCGTCGCCACCCGCATCCGCGAGGAGCTCGGCGTCGAGGTGAGCCTGCGCGACGTGCTTTCGCGGCCCACCATCGCCGACCTCGGCGCGAGCGTGCTGTCGGCGCTCCTCGCCGAGCGGCGCGCCCGGCTCGGCGCCGCGGCCGGCTCGCCGCCGGCGGCCGGCGCGCCGGGGCCCGCCGCCATCCCGGTGCTGCCCGCCGCCGCCAGCTACGAGCTGTCGAGCGCCCAGCACCGGCTTTGGCTCCTCGATCAGCTGCACGCGGGCTCGGTTGCCTACAACGTGCCCGTCGCCTTCGAGCTGCGGGGACCGCTCGACGCCGCGGCCCTGGAGGCGGCTTTCGCCGCCCTGGCGGCGCGCCACGAGGTCCTGCGCACCCGCTTCGTCAACCTCGCCGGCACGCCGCGGCAGGTCGTCGAGCCGGCGGTCGATCTCACCCTCGCCAGGCAGGACGTCAGCGGCGAGCCCGACCCGGCGGCCGCCGCCCGCCGCGAGGTGCACCGCCACAACCACCGCGCCTTCGACCTCGGCCGCGCGCCGCTGCTGCGGGCGCTGCTGCTGCGCCTGGGCCGCGAGCGCCACGTGCTCGCCGTCAACCTCCACCACATCGCCTGCGACGGCTGGTCGCTGCAGGTCCTCTCCCGCGAGCTCGTCGAGCTGCTCGGCGCCGCGGCGCGCGGCGAGGCCGCCGCCCTGCCGCCGCTCGCCTGCCAGTACCGGGACTACGCCGCCTGGCACAACGGCTACGTCGAAGCCGCCGCGGGGGTCCGCGACCGCGATTACTGGCTGGCCAAGCTGGGCGGCGAGCTGCCGGTCCTCGACCTGCCGGCCGATCTTCCCCGCCCGGCGCTGAAGAGCGACCGCGGCAGCACCCTCGCCTTCGCCCTGCCCGCCGAGACGGCGGCGGCGCTGCGCCGGCTGGCCCGCGGCGCCGGCGCCAGCCTGTTCATGACACTGGTCGCCGTGGTCGAGGCGCTGCTCCATCGCTACACCGGCCAGCGCGACGTCGTCGTCGGCACGCCGATGGCCGGCCGCGGCCGGCGCGAGCTCGAGGGGCAGATCGGCCCTTATGCCAACACCGTGGCGCTGCGCGACGCCGTCGTGCCGCGAGCGCCCTTCGCCGAGCTGCTCGCCGGCGTCCGCCGCACCGTCCTGGAAGCCGCCGAGCACCAAGAGTATCCCTTCGACCGGCTGGTCGAGCAGCTGGGCGTCCAGCGCGACCCCGGGCGCTCGGCCATCTTCGACATCCTCGTCGTCCACGAGGGCCCGGGCGCCGGCGAGCTCTCGCTGCCCGGCCTGGAGGTGAGGCGCTGCGAGAGCCCGCTCGACGTCAGCAAGCTGGACCTCACCGTCACATGGCGCGAGGAGGGCGCCGCGATCGCGGGCACGGTCGAGTACCGGACCGACCTCTTCCGCGACAGGCGGATCGAGCGGCTGTGCGGGCACCTGGCGCAACTCGCCGCCGCCGCCGCGGGCCATCCCGACGCGCCCGTCGCCGAGCTCGACCTCCTGGCTCCGGCCGAGCGCGGCGAGCTGCTCGCCCGCGCCGCCGGCCAGCCCGGCCGGCCGGGACAGGCGCCGTCGCTCTGCCGCGCCTTCGAGGAGGCGGCGGACCGCGGCCCGCACCGCATCGCCGTGGTCTGCGGCGATCGCCGGCTGACCTACGGCGAGCTCGACGGCCGGGCGGAACGGCTCGCCCGCGAGCTGCGGCGGCGCCACGCGGTCCGTACCGGCGACCTGGTGGCCATCGCGGCCCGCGCCTCCGAGCAGCTGATCGTCGGCATCCTGGGCGTGCTCAAGGCCGGTGCGGCCTATCTTCCGGTCGATCCCCGCGACCCCGCCGCGCGGACCGCCGCGATGCTCGCGCAGGCCGGCTGCAGGGTCCTGCTGGCACAGGCCGAAACCGATCTCGGGGAGTGGCCGGGCGCTCGTCTCGTCCTGCCGCCGGCGGGCGCGGCGGACGGTGGCGCCGGTGCGGCGGACGGCGGCGGCGGCGCGGCGGACGCTGCAGCCGACGGCGGCGCCGCGGCGAGCGCCGGCGCCCCGCGTCTCGCGCTCTCGGTGGACGGCGCCGACCTCGCCTACGCCATCTATACCTCCGGCTCGACGGGCCGCCCCAAGGGCGTGCTCATTCCGCATGCGGCGGTGCTCAACCTGGTGGCCGGCATGCAGGCGGCGGTCTACGGCCAGGAGGATGGACCGCTCGCGATCGCGCTGCTCGCGGCGAGCGTGTTCGACGCCTCGGTGCAGCAGATCTTCGGGGCGCTGCTCGGCGGCCACATGCTGCACGTGGTGGACGACGATACGCGCCGCGACGGCCGCCAGCTGATCGGCTTGCTGCGGCGGAGCGGCGTCGAGGCGATGGACTGCACGCCTTCGCTGCTCGCCGTCCTGGCCGAGGCAGGCCTGGCGGCGGCGGGCGGCCTCGCGCTGCGCCGCCTGATCGCCGGCGGCGAGGCGCTCCCCTGGCAGCTGGTCTGCGAGCTGAGCGCCGAGCGCGCCTCAGGGCAGCTGGCGATCACCAACGTCTACGGCCCCACCGAGTGCACGGTCAACGCCAGCAGCTGGCCGGCGGACCCGCTCCACCGCGGCCCCGGCCCGACCGTACCCATCGGCGACCCGCTGCCGGGCACCTCGCTGTGGCTGCTCGATCCGGCGCAGGGATTGGCGCCGGCAGGCATTGCGGGAGAGATCTACCTCGGCGGCGCCGGGCTGGCGCGAGGCTACCTGGGGGAGCCCGAGCTGACCGCGGCGAGCTTCGTGCCCAGCCCGTTCGGCCGCGGCGAGCGCCTCTATCGCACCGGCGACCTGGCCCGCTGGCTGCCCGGCGGCGGTCTCGAGTTCCTGGGGCGGCATGACCGGCAGGTGAAGGTCCGCGGCCATCGCATCGAGCTCGGCGAGGTCGAGCGCGTCCTCGGCGCCCAACCCGGCGTTCGCCAGGCGGTCGCCGTCTGCAGGCCCGGCCCGGACGGTCCGCAGCTGGTGGCCTACGCCGCCGGCTCCGGCGCGCTCGACGCCGAGCAGCTGCGCACCGCCTTGCAGCGCGAGCTGCCGCGCCACATGGTCCCGGCGCATCTCGTCCTGCTCGGCGAGCTGCCGATGTCGCCGAGCGGCAAGTTGAATCCGGCCCTGCTGCCGGCGCCCGACCCATCCGGCGCGCTGCCGTCTGCCGCCTACCAGGCGCCGCGCGGCGAGCTGGAGACGCGCCTCGCCGCGATCTGGAGCGAGGTGCTGGGAGCGGCGAGGGTCGGGCGCGAGGACGATTTCTTCGCGCTGGGCGGACACAGCCTCAGCGCCGGCCGGCTGGCCGGCCGCATCCACCGCGAGCTGGGACTCGAGGTCGAGCTGCGGACCCTGTTCGCGGTGCCGACGGTGGCCGGCCTGGCGGCGGCCCTGGCCGGGGCGGAGCGGGGCCCGAGCGCGGTCGAGGCGATCCCGCGGGCGGCGCCCGGCGCGACCTCGCCGCTGTCGCCGGGCCAGCGCCGCCTCTGGATTCTCGATCGCCTGGCGGGCCCCTCGCCGGCGTACAACATGCCGGCCGCCTTCGCCCTGCGCGGCCGCCTGGACCGTGCCGCCCTCGAGCGGGCGCTGCGCGGCCTGGTCGAGCGCCATGAATCGCTGCGCACCAGCTTCGCGGCGGCTGCCGGCGGGGCGCCCTGCCAGCGCGTGCACGCCGGTTGCGCCCCGCGGGTCGGCGTGATCGACCTGTCGCGGCTGCCGGCGGCCCCCCCGGCCGCGCTCGCCGCCGCCCTGCGGGCCGCCGCGGAGCGCCCCTTCGACCTGTCGCGTGCGCCCCTGCTGCGCGCCGCGCTGATGAAGCTCGGCGGCCGCCACCACGTCCTGGCGCTCACCCTGCACCACATCGCCGGCGACGGCGAGTCGCTCGACGTGCTCGCCGGCGAGCTGGCCATTCTCTACGGCGCTGCCGCCGCGGGACGCCCCGCGCCGCTGCCGCCGCTGCGCATCCAGTACCGCGACTACGTGGCCTGGCTCGCCGCCAGACCGGCCGCGGCCCGGCGCGACCGGGAGTACTGGCAGAGCAAGCTGGCCGGCCCGCTGCCCGCATTCGACCTGCCCCTCGACTTGCCGCGGCCGCCGCTCAAGACCGACCGCGGCGCGGCCTTCGAGCTCGCTTTCGAGCCGCGCACGGCGGCAGGGTTGCGGCGCCTGGGGCGCGAGGCGGCGGCGAGCACCTTCGCCGCCGTCCTGGCGCTGGTCAAGGTCCTCCTCTACCGCCACAGCGGCCAGCCGGAGATCGTCGTCGGCACGCCGGTCGCCGGACGCGGGCATCCCGATCTCGAGGGCCAGGTCGGCTTCTACGCCGGCACCCTGGCGCTGCGCGACAGCCTGCGCGGCGGCGAGCGTTTCGGCCCGCTCTTGCGGCGCGTGCGCGACACGGTGCTCGAGGCGCTCGTCCACCAGGACGAGCCTTTCGACGAGCTGGTCGAGGCGCTGCGCGTGCCGCGCGATCCCAGCCGCTCGCCGCTTTTCGACGTCATGGTCAGCTGGCGGGAGACCGCGGCCAGCGCCGCCGCCTGGCCGGCGGAGCTGGCCGTCGAGGAGATCGCGCTGCCGGTCACCGCCAGCCGCTTCGACCTCAGCTTCGGCTTCGCCTCCGGCCCGGCCGACGGCCGGCTGTCGCTGACCATGATCTACAACCCCGACCTCTTCCGCCGCGACCGCATCGAACGTCTCGCCGGGCACCTGCGGGTGCTCGCGGCGGCGGTGGCGGACGGCGTCGAAGCGCCGGTCGCGGAGCTGCCGCTGCTCACTCCGGCCGAGCGCCAGCAGCTGCTGCGCGAGTGGAACGACAGCGCCGCGCTCCTGCCCGGCGGCTGCGTGCACGAGCTGGTGCGGGCGCAGGCGCGGCGCTTCCCGGCGGCTCCGGCGGTGCGCTGCGGCGACCAGGAGCTGAGCTACGGCGAGCTCGACGCCCGCGCCCGCCGGCTCGCCCGCCGGCTGCGCGCCTGGGGCGCGGCGCCCGAGAGGCTGGTGGCGGTGTGCGTCGAGCCCTCGCTGGACATGGCGGTCGCCGTCCTCGGCATCCTGCACGCGGGAGCGGCGTACGTGCCCATCGATCCCGGCTTCCCGGCCGAGCGGCAGCGCCTGATCCTCGAAGAGAGCGCGGCGGCCGTCCTGGTCACCCAGAGCCACCTCGCCGCCGGTCTCGCCAGCCCGGGCCTGCGTTGCCTCTGCCTCGACGTCGACCTGCCCGGTGTCGCCGGCTCGGCCGGCGCCGCCGGCGACCCGCTGCCGGCCGGGCCGGACGGGCGCGACGGACCGGACGGACCGGACGTCGCCGTCCTGCCCGAGAACCCGGCCTACGTCATCTACACCTCCGGCTCGACCGGGCGGCCGAAGGGGGTCGTCGTCGAGCACCGGAGCCTGACGAACTACGTGCAGGGCATCCAGATCCCCTGCGGCTGGGAGCCCGGCGGCGGCTTCGCCCTGCTGCAGAGCCTGGCCGTGGACGCCAGCGTCACCCAGATCTACCTGAGCCTGTGCGGCGGCGGCCGCCTGCTGGTGTTGACCGCGGACCAGGCGCGCGATCCCCGGGCCGCCGCCGAGATCCTGCACCGCGAACGTCCCGAGGGTCTCAAGATCGCACCCACGCACCTCAAGGCGCTGCAGAGCGGCGGCCGCACCGACTGGCTGCTGCCCGGCCGCACGCTGGTGCTGGGCGGCGAACGCTGCGAGATGGAATGGCTGGCCAGCCTGCGGGACCAGGCCCCGGACTGCGGTGTCTTCATCCACTACGGCCCGACCGAGGCCACCGTCGCCATGTTGACCTGCCGGTTCGCGGAGCAGGGGCGGCTGCCGGGGCCGGCGATGGCGCCGATCGGACGCCCGGCTCCCAATACCCGCGCCCATCTGCTCGACCTCGGCCTCGAAGCGGTCCCGATCGGGATCGTCGGCGAGATCTACATCGGCGGCGAGGGCCTGGCGCGCGGCTATCACCGCCGGCCCGACCTGACGGCGGAGCGCTTCGTGCCCGATCCGTTCTCCGACCTCCCCGGCGCCCGCCTCTACCGCACCGGCGACCTCGCGCGCCGCCTGACCGACGGCAATGTCGAGTTCCTGGGCCGCGCCGACGACCAGCTCAAGATCCAGGGCTACCGCGTCGAGCTGGGCGAGGTCGAGGCCGCCCTAGCCCGGCACCCCGAGGTCGCGGCCTGCGCGGTGGCCGTGGCCGCCGCCCCCGGCGCCGAAGGCAGGCGCCTGGTGGCCTGCATCGTGCCTCGCGACCCGGCCCGTGCGCCGGCCGCGGACGATCTCCGGGCGTTCCTCGCCGAACGCCTGCCGAGCTACATGCTGCCCGCCCGCTTCGTGGCTCTCGAGAGCCTGCCGCGCACGGCGCACGGCAAGGTCGACCGCCGGCGGCTGACCGATGCCGCCACGCTCGCCGGCGCCGCCGCGCCCGCCGGCACCGCCGCGCTCGCCGGCACTGCCGCGCTCGCCGGCACCGCCGCGCCCGCGCCTCCTGCCGCCGCGCCGGCCGACCCGCTCGCGGCGTCGCTGGCGGCGATCTGGGAAGAGGTGCTCGGCACTCCGGTCGGCGCCGAGGACGACTTCTTCGCGCTGGGCGGGCAGAGCCTGCACGCCATCGGCATCGCCGGCCGCATCCAGCAGCGCCTCGGCCTCGAGATCGGGGTCCGCGAGATCTTCCGGTCGCCCACCGTCGCCGCCCTGGCCGCGGCCGCCGGCCGGCTGCGCGCCGGCGCCGCGGAGCCGCTCGGCCCGCCGCTGCCGCGCGCCGCCAGCTACGAGCTGTCGCATGCCCAGCGGCGGCTCTGGGTGCTCGACCAGTTCGCGGGCGCGCGCCGGGCCTACCAGATGCCGAGCTTCTTCCTGCTCGCCGGGCCGCTCGACCGCGGTGCGCTCCGCCACGCCTTTGCCTGCGTCGTCGAGAGCCACGAGTCGCTGCGCACGGTCTACCGTCTCGACGCCTCGGGCGAGCCGCGCCAGGCGGTACGCGAGCGCCGGCAGCTGGCGGCGGCCCCGGCACTGATCGCGCTCGACGCGGCGCTGCCTGCGAGCGGCGCGACCGGCGCGACCGGCGCCGCCGCCGCCGCCCGCGTCCTCGAGCGCGAGCTGACGCGGCCCTTCGATCTCGCGCGCGGCCCGCTGCTGCGCGCCGCGCTCGTGCCGCTCGGGCGCGACTGCCACCTGCTGGGGGTGAGCGTCCATCACATCGCGAGCGACGGCGGGTCGATGCGCCTGCTGGTCGGCGAGGTCGGGGCCGCCTACCGGCAGGGACTGGCGTTGCGGCGGCAGGGCGCGCGGCACGCCGCGGCCAGCGGCGCGACCGACAACGCGGCCGGCGGCGCGCCGGTGCCGTTGCCTCCGCCGCGCCCGCGCCTGCAGTACAAGGAATACGCGGCCTGGCAGAACCGCGACCTGCGCTCGGCCCGGGCGGCGGCCGATCGCGCCTACTGGCTGGCCAAGCTGGGCGGCGAGCTGCCGATCCTCGACCTCCCGGCCGATGGTCCGCGGCCGGCTAGCCAGTCGTTCGCCGGCGCTGCGACCATGGCCACCCTGCCCGGCGATCTCGGCGGCGAGCTCCGCCGTCTCGGCCGGGCGCACGGCGCCAGCCCCTTCATGGTGCTGGTGGCGGCCGTGAAGGCTTTGCTCCACCGCTACACCGGGCAGCAGGACCTGGTGGTCGGCTCGCCGGTCAGCGGCCGCGTCCTCCCCGATCTCGAGCCCCTCGTAGGCTTGCTGATGAACACCCTCGCCCTGCGCGACACGGTGGCCGGCGAAGAGAGCTTCGCCGCGCTCCTCGGCAAGGTACGCCAGACCGTGGTCGAGGCTCTCGAGCACCAGCGCTACCCGTTCGACCTGCTGGTCGGCGAGCTCGGGCTGCGCCGGGACCTGAGCCGCTCGCCGCTGTTCGACGTGCTGATCCTGATGCAGGACGACGACGCGCCGGCGAGCCTCGACCTCGAAGGGCTCGACAGCCGGCGGCTGGACCTCGGCAGCGCCACCAGCAAGCTGGACCTGGCCTTCGTGTGGACGCTGGCGGGCGACCGCGTCGAGCTGACGATCGAGTACGACACGGCGCTGTTCGCGGCGGCACGGATCGGCCGGCTGGCTGGTCATCTCGAGGCACTGCTGCGCCAGGTCACCGCCGAGCCGGCGCGCCCGCTGCGCGACCTCGACCTGCTCACCGCCGCCGAGACGCACCAGCTCCTCTGCGAGATCGGGCCGGCCGCGCCGTCTCCTGCCTGCTCGGAGACCGCTCTCGACCGCGTCGCTCTCGCCGGCGTCGCTCTCGCCCGCGTCGCTCTCGCCGGCGCCGCTGTCGACGGCGCCGCCCCCGGCGTGCGCGGCGCCGCTCCCGCCGGCACCGTGGTCGAGGCTTTCGGCCGCCAGGCGGCGGTCCGCCCCGGCGCGCCTGCCGTCTGCTGCGGCGGCCGCGGGCTCGATTACAGGAGCCTCGACCGGCTCGCCAACGGCCTCGCCCATCATCTGCGGGAGCACCACCGCCTGCGCACCGAGGATCGGGTCGCGGTGCTCGGCGACCGCTCGGAATGGCTGCCGGTCGCGCTGCTGGGGGCGCTCAAGGCGGGAGCCGCCTACGTCCCTCTCGATCCCTCCCATCCCGGCGAGCGCCTGGCCGCGGTGCTCGCCGACAGCGGTTGCCGGGTCGTGCTCGCCGGCGCCGCGGCGCCGGCCGCCCTCGCGGCGGTGCTGCCGCCCGACCTGCCCTGGGTGGACGTTCGCGCCGCCGCCGTGCCCTTGGACGATCCGCCCGCGGCGCGGCCGGGGCCCGGCAACCTGGCCTACGTGATCTATACCTCGGGCTCGACCGGACGGCCGAAGGGGGTCATGGTCGAGCACCGCAATGTCGTCGCCTTCGCCCGCAACCTGCGCCAGACCTTCGGGCTCGCCGCCGCCGCCAGGACTTTCTACGCCGCGACCACCATTTCCTTCGACATCTCCGTGCTGGAGCTGCTCTGCCCGCTGCTCGACGGCGACCGCGTGGTGATCGCGGCAGAGGAGGCGGCCGCCAGCCCGGAGGCGATGCTCGAGGAGATCGGCCGCCAGCGGGTCGACGTGCTGCAGGCGACCCCGTCGCGCCTCGCCGCCCTGCTGCGCCTGCCCGGCGCGGGCGCCGCCATGGAGCGGCTCGAGCTGCTGCTGGTCGGCGGCGAGATGCTGCCCGGGCCGCTCGGCGCCGAGCTGCGGCGGTTGCGGGGCCCGCGGATCTGGAACGTCTACGGCCCGACCGAGACCACGATCTGGTCGAGCGCCGCCCGGCTCGACGGCGCCGGCGGCGAGATCACCATCGGCAGGCCGCTCGCCGGCGAATCGATCGCCGTCCTCTCGGCCGGCGGGCGCCTGCAACCGCTGGGCGTGGCCGGGGAGATCGCGATCGGCGGCAGCGGCGTGGCCCGGGGCTACCTCGGCCAGCCGGAGCTGACCGCGCGGCGGTTCGTCGAGCACCCCTACCGCCCGGGCGAGCGGCTCTACCGCTCGGGCGACCTGGGCCGCTGGCGCGCCGACGGCCGGCTCGAGATCCTCGGCCGCCTCGACGACCAGGTGAAGGTGCGCGGGGTGAGGATCGAGCCGGCGGAGGTGCGCGAGGCGCTGCTCGCCCTGCCCGGCGTGCGCCAGGCCGCCGTGGTCGGGCGCGAGATCGAGGGCGCCACCGAGCTCGTCGCCTACGTGGCGGGCAGGACGGCGCTCGATGCCGGCAAGCTGCGGCAGGCGCTTGCCAGCCGCCTGCCGGCGCCCATGATCCCGGCTCATTGGATGCTCCTCGACGCGCTGCCGCTCAACGCCAACGGCAAGGTCGACCTGCTCGCGCTCCCCGCTCCGGCGGCGCCGCTCCGGCAGCCCGCGCCTCCCTACCAGGCACCGCGCGACGAGATCGAACGCCGGCTGGCGGCGGCATGGGAAGAGGTTCTGGGGCGCCGGCCGGTCGGCGCGGAGGACGACTTCTTCGCGCTGGGCGGCGACAGCCTGAAGGCCATCCAGGTCGCCTCCCGCATCCGCCGCGAGCTCGGCGCCGCCGCCGGGCTGACCGAGATCTTCCGCGCCCCCACCGTGCGCAGCCTGGCGGCGCTCCTCGCCGAGAGCCAGCCGCAGCAGCCGCCGGAGGCCATCGCGCCGGCGCCGCCGGCGGACACCTATCCGCTGTCGGCGGCCCAGCGCCGGCTGTGGACGCTCGACCAGCTCGCCGCCAACCCCGCGGCCTACAACGTCGCCGCCGCCCACCTGCTGGAAGGTCCCTTGCGGTCCGCGGTGCTGGCCCGCTGCCTGGCGGCGCTGGTCGACCGCCACGAGGCGCTGCGCAGCCGGTTTTTCGCCATCGCCGGCGAGCCCCGGCAGCAGATCGCGCCGGCGGCGGGATGCGAGCTCGCCGAGGTGGACCTCCGCCGGCTGCCGGACCCGGACGCCGCCGCGCGGCGCGAGGTCGACCGCCAGGCCGGCCAGCCGTTCGACCTCGCCGGCGGTCCGCCGCTGCGGCTGCTCCTGCTGCACCTCGCGGCCGAGCGCCATGTGCTGGCGATCACCCTGCACCACATCGCCGGCGACGGCTGGTCGCTCGAGGTGATGAGCCGCGAGCTCGGAATCCTCTACGACGCCTTCGCAGCCGCCGCCGGCCCGGCCGCGGCCGCGCCGCCGCTGCCGCCGCTGCCGCCGCTGCCGCCGCTGCCGCCGGTCACCGTCCAGCCGAAGGACCACGCCGTCTGGCAGCGGGCGCGGCGGGCCTCCTCTGCGGCAAGGCGCGACCTGAGCTACTGGCGCGAGCGGCTGGGCGATCCGCCGCCGCCGCTCGACCTGCCCGCGGACCGTCCACGTCCCGCCAGCCGCAGCTATCGCGGCGCCGCCGTCCCGTTCGTGATCGCGCCCGCCGTCGCCGGCCGCCTCGCCGACCTGCGCCGCCGGCACGGCGCCAGCTCCTTCGTCACCCTGCTGGCGGCGGCGACCGCTCTCTTCTACCGCTACACGGGGCAGCAGGACCTGATCCTCGGCACGGTGTCGGCGGGCCGGGAGCGCCCGGAGCTCCAGGGGGTCGTGGGCTGCCTGGTCGACCTGCTGCCGCTGCGCCTCGGCTGCGCCGGCGCCCAGAGCTTCGGCGAGCTGCTGGCGGCGGTGCGCCGGTCGTTCCTCGAGGCCCACGAGCATCGCGCCGTCGCTTTCGACGACCTGGTGGAAGAGCTGCGGCCGCCGACCGCCCCCGGCCGCGCGCCGTGGTTCGACGTCGGGGTGACCTGGAACGATCTCGGCAGCCTGGGCCGCCACCGCATCGGCGACCTGCGCGTCGCCGACTTCGGCGCCGACCGCGCGGCCGCCAAGTACGACCTGATCATCGCCGCGGGTCCGGACGGCGGGACGATACGGGGCGCGATCGAATACAGCGCCGACCTCTTCGACCGCGGCCGGATCGAGCGCACGGCCCGCCACCTGGCGAGCTTGCTCGAGCAGGTGTCCAGCGACGACGGGCTGGCGCTCGCCGACTTCGAGCTCGAGCCGGCGGACGCCGAGACCGCGGGGGTCGCGGCGGCTGCCGGCCCGATCGAGATCGAGCTCAACCTCTCGAGCGCCGCGGCCGGTTGAGCGGCGGGGACGGAGCATGCGACGACCTGACACCTGCGAGGCGGGGAGATGACGGAGCCGGCGGCGCTCGCCGAGCTGACACGGCATACCGGCAGAGCCGGGGAGGCGCCCTTGGCCTTCTGGCGCGAGCGCCTGGAGCGTATCGAGGAGCCGCTGCGGCTGGCCGGCGCCGGCGCGCACCGCGCCGCCGCCCATCTGGCGCCGGCGCCGCCGGCCTGGGCCCTGCGGCAGCCCGCCCTCGGCGACGGCGCCCTGCAGGTCGTGCGGCGGATCTCGAACGCCTCGCCGCTGGGCGCGCTGGTCGTCGTGCTCGCGGCGGTCGCGCATCTCGCCGGGGCCTGCACCCGCCGGCGCCTGGTGGTGATCGAGACGCCGCCGCTCGGCGGCGCCGGCGCCCCGCGGCCGGCCGGCGAGCTGGTGCCGCTGGTCTTCGATCTCGAGCCCGGATGGCAGGTCAAGGATCTGCTCCATCACGCCCGCGAGATCGTCTCGCGGAGCTACGGCTACCAGGACTTTCCCGTCCAGCGCCTGCTGCGCGGCCGCCGCGAGCCGTTGACCGACGTTCTCGTACGCTGGCCCGCGCTGCACGCGGCGCCGCCGAGCGAGCCGGGTCAGGCGAGCGATTCGGATCAGGCGAGCGAGCCGGATCGGGCGAGAGCGCCGGGCCGGCTGAGCGACCGGGGCCAGGCGAGCGCGGCCTCGGCGGCGAGCGGCGAGGCGCCGGAGAACGGCCGGCGGCCGCACGCGCTCGAGCTGGGCTGCCAGCGGCCGGACGCGCTCGAGCTTGCCTGGCGCCATGACGCCGCGCGGCTGCCGCCTGACTTCGTCGACCGGCTCGCCGCCGCTCTCGGCGAGATCCTGCGCGGTTTCGGCGATGCCGAGCGTCCGCTCTCGGAGCTGCAACTGCTCGACCCAGCGCTGCGCCGGCACGTGCTCGCCATCGCCGCCGGGCCGGCGCTGCCGCCTGGTGGCGGCGCCGGCGCCGGGCCGGCGCGCTTCGCCACGGTTCCGGCGCGCTTCGCCACTGTTCCGGCGCGCTTCGCTGCTATGGCGGCGGCTCGCGGCGCCCTCCCGGCGCTCGACGCTCCCGGCGGCCAGCTCAGCTACCGGGATCTGGAGGAGCGTTCCGGGAGGCTCGCACGGCACCTGGTCCGCAGCCTGGGCGTCGGTCGCGACCATCGGGTCGGGGTCGTCGCCAGCCGCTCCGCGGACTGGCTGATCGGCCTCCTGGCCGTCCTGCGCGCCGGCGCCGCCTATCTCCCGATCGACCCGTCGCACCCCCGCGCCCGGCTCGTCGACCTGATCCGCGAGGCCGCTCCCCGCGTCGTGCTCGA
>DASZHY010000307.1:0-7674 GCA_035949675.1 Thermoanaerobaculia bacterium | reverse complement strand
AATGCGGCGGCCTGCACGGCCATCTCAAGGTGGCTCCCGACGGCACCGTCTACCTGCCGAACCGGCAGTGCGGCTCGCCCGACACGATCGGCGCCGGCGTCGTGGTGTCGACCGACAACGGCATCACATGGGCCGCGCGGGCCGTCCCGGGCAGCTCTCCCAGCGCCAGCGATCCCTCGGTGGCCACCGGCCTGAACGACGTCGGCAAGCCGGCGGGCCAGGCCAGCAACACCATCTATCTCGGTTACTGCGACGGCGACGGCCATGCCAAGGTCGCCGTCTCCCACGACCAGGGGCTGCGGTGGAGCCAGCCCTACGACGTCGGCGCGCCGGCCGGCATCCAGAACTGCGTCTTCGCCGAGATGGCGGCAGGCGACGACAACCGCGCCATGATGTTCTTCCTCGGCACGCCGACCGGCGGCGATTTCCAGGCCCCGACCTTCACCGGCGTCTGGCACGCCTACATCGCCAGCACCTACGACGGCGGCGCCAACTGGGGGCTGGCCGACGCCACCCCGGATCAGCCGGTGCAGATCGGCTGCATCTGGATGCAGGGCGGCAGCAACGCCTGCCGCAACCTGCTCGACTTCAACGACGCCGCGATCGACAAGGAGGGCAGGTTCGTCGGCGTCATGGCGCGTGGTTGCGTGGCGCCGGGCTGCACCGTGCTGTCGACCCCGGATGCCTCGCGCAGCGCTCTCGACACCATCATCCGGCAGTCAGGCGGCAAGCGGCTGTTCTCGGCCTACGATTCGGTCGAACCGACGGTCCCCGGCGCCCCGCGCCTGATCTCCGCGCTGCGCGGCCCGGCGGGAGTCAGCGTCTCGTGGTACGTGCCCGACAACGGCGGCGCGGCCTTGACCGGGTACGAGGTGTATCGCGGCACCGCGCCCGGCACCGAGACGCTGCTGGCCAAGATCGGTCCGCAAAAGCCGCGCTTCGTCGACACCGCCGCCAAGCGCAACACCCAGTACTACTACACGGTCCGCGCCGTGAACGCTGCCGGCATCGGCGGCTCCTGCGGCGAGGTGGGCGTCACCAACCCGCCGCCGGCGCAAAGCGCGTGCGTGCTGCCGGGCGTGACGCTCGCCACCGATGCGACCGGCGACCAGTTCGGCGGCCCGAACGCCAACCAGGAGCTGGACATCACCGAGCTCGACGTGGCGGAACCCTTCACCAGCCCCGCCGACCAGTCGATCACCTTCACCCTCAACCTCGCCAACCTGGCCCAGACGCCGGCCGCGCCGCAGCCGAACTCGATCTGGAAGATCAGCTGGAACGCGCCCGACAGCAGCGGCAACACGCAGACGTTCTTCGTCACCTTCGACACCACGGTAGTGCCCACCGGCGCCTTCAACTACGGCTACACCGACTCGACGACCAATCCGCGCACCGACAGCGGCCAGTGCGGCTTCACCAGCTGCCCGCAGGTGACCGGCGCCTTCGACGCCGCCCAGAACCAGATCGTGATCAAGCTGAACACCGGCTCGGCGCTCGCCTTCACGCCGCCCACCGGCAGCACGCTGCAGCCCTTCACGGCGAGCTTCGGTCCCGGGACGGTGCTGGCGACGGTCCAGGCCGAGACCCAGCTCCTCGTCGGCGCCGCGGGCACCGGGTTGCTGCAGCCCGTCGATTCGACCAGCAGCGCCAGCTACACCGTAAAGGGCAACCTCTACTGCGCGCCGAACAATCCGCCGCTCGCGGTGCTCACCGCCAGTCCCACCTCCGGCAAGATGCCGGTGGCCGTGGCCTTCGACGGCTCGAAGTCGACCGATCCCGACACGGGTATCGACACCGTGGCGTCCTACACCTTCAACTTCGGCGACGGCAGCGCGCCGGTCACACAGGCTGGACCGAGGATCTCTCACACCTACGCCAAGGCGGGCACCTACGCCGCGACTCTGAAGGTGACGGATTCGCGCGGCGCCAGCAGCACCAACACCGCGAAGCTGAGTATCACGGTCACCAAGAAGTAGGCGCTGCGGCACGGGCCGCCGTTCAGGCGGCGGGCCTTGAAACCCGGCGGTTCTCGCCCGCGTACATGGAGGTGACTCGAGGTTTCTCGTGAGGGCGCCGCCATGCACGAGCACAGTTCCGCCGCGACCAGCGCGACGAGCTCCGGAAGGCTGCAGCGCGGCCTGCCGGCGCTCGAGACTGCGCTGCAAGACCTGCGCTATGCCCTGCGCATGCTGCGCAGGAGTCCCGGCTTCACCGCCGTGGCGCTGCTGTCGCTGGCTTTCGGCATCGGCACCAACAGCGCCATCTTCAGCGTCGTCGACGCGCTGCTGCTAAAGCCGCTGCCGGTCGCCGGCGCCGAGCGTCTGGTCATCGTCAGGCGCAGCGAAGGCCCCCCCACCAGGGCGCTCTGGTTCTCGTACCCGGCGTTCCAGACGCTGCAGGCGTCGGCGGAGGCTTGCTCGGGGGTGGTCGCCCTGACCGCCGGCGCCACCGCCGTGGTGCGCCCGCCTGATCTGGGCCAGCAGGGCTCGGGCGGCACCGATGCCACCGATGGCGCCAGGGGCGCCAAGGGCGCCGGCCCGGATGCCGGCCTCGTCGCTGGCGGCACCGGCGGCGCCGGCGATGCGGCCGAGATGGCCCGGTTCCAGCTGGTGTCCGGGAACTTCTTCTCGGTGCTGGGACTGGGCATGGCGGCGGGGCGCCCCTTCACCGCCGCCGAGGACACGGCGCCCGGCGCCCACCCGGTGGCGGTGCTCAGCGAGGGCTACTGGCGGCGCCGCTTCGGCGGCGACCCCGGCGTGGTGGGGAAGCCCATCACGGTCAACGGCGCGGTGCTGACGGTGGTCGGGGTCGCCCGTCGCGGCTTCCGCGGCGCCCTTGCCGACGAGGCTCCTGACCTCTTCCTGCCGGTCACCCTGCGCGACACGGTGAAGTTCCGCGGCTCGACCCACATCGATGGGCCCGGCGACAGCGACAAGCCGTACTGGAACCAGCCCAACGTTTCCTGGCTGCAGCTGCTGGCGCGCCGCCGGCCCGGCGTCAGTGCGGAGCGGGCGAGCGCCTTGCTCAACGTGGTCTACAACCGGGAGAAGCAGGCGGAGCTCGTGGGCCGCGACGATCCCGACGACCGCAAGGCAGTGCTGCGCCAGCAGCTGGTGCTCGACCCCGGGGCGCGCGGCATCTCCAAGCTGCGCGGGCCGCTGACCCAGCCACTGCTGCTGCTGCTGGGGGTGGCGGGGCTGGTGCTGCTGATCGCCTGCGCCAACGTCGCCAACCTGCTGCTGGCGCGCGCCGACAGCCGGCGCAAGGAGATGGCGGTGCGGCTCGGCATCGGCGCCGGCCGCTGGCGCCTGCTGCGCCAGCTGGTGACCGAGAGCCTGCTGCTCGCCGGCCTGGGCGGCGTCCTGGGAGTGGTCTTCGCCGGCTGGGGCAGCCACCTGCTGCTCGGCCTGGTGTCACAGGATGTGGATCCGATCCCGCTCGACGTCGATCTCGACTGGCGCAAGATCGCCTTCGCCGTCGGCGTGGCGCTCGCGACCGGCCTCGGCTTCGGCCTGGTGCCGGCGCTGCAAGCGACCCGCGTCGACCTCGCCTCGAGCCTCAAGCAGGGCGCGCGGAGCCTGACGGGGGGCGGCGCCGCGGGGAGCGGCCGCGGCCGGATGCCGCTCGGCCGGGCGCTGGTGGCGGCGCAGATGGGCCTGTCACTGCTGCTGCTGGTCGGTGCCGGCCTGTTCGTGCGCAGCCTGCAGAACCTGCTCGGCGTCGATCCCGGCTTCGTCCGCGGCGGCGTGCTGACGGCGACGGTCAACCCACGCCTGCTCGGTTACTCCGACGCTCGCCTGCCGGACCTCTATCGGCGGCTGACCGAACGCCTGGAAGCGCTCCCCGGAGTGCGCTCGGCCAGCATGTCGCGCTACCGGCTGCTTACCGGCAGCCAGTCGGTCAGCAACCTCTCGCTCCCCGGCTATGTGCCGCGGCCGAACGAGGACATGGACGCTCAGTTCCTGATCGTGACGCCGCGGTATTTCGAGACCATCGGCATGCCGCTCGTCGCCGGCCGCGCGTTCACGGCGCGCGACCGCGAGGGGTCGCCGAAGGTGGTGGTGGTCAACCAGGCCCTGGTCCGCCGCTTCTTACCTCACGGCTCGCCGCTCGGCAGCCGCTTCGGCTTCGGCGATGCGAAGCACGCCCGCGACTTCGAGATCGTCGGCGTGGTCAAGGACGGGAAATACCAGCGCCTCGACGTGGCGACGCCGCCGCTCGCTTACTTCCCGGTGGCGCAGGCGGCCGATGTGCTGGAGGACGTCGAGCTGCGCGTCGCCGGCGGCGAGGACGGCGCCGGCCCGGTCGCCGCGCGGCTCAGGCGGGCCATCGCCGAGGTGGAGCCGAACCTGCCGGTGCTCCGCATCATCACCCTTGGCGATCAGCTCGCGCTGTCGCTGGCCCGCGAGCGCGCCATCGCCCGGCTCACCGGGTTCTTCGGCTTGCTGGCGCTGTTGCTCGCGGCCATCGGGCTCTATGGGGTGATGTCCTACAGCGTCGCCCGGCGCACCGGCGAGATCGGCCTGCGCATGGCCCTTGGCGCGCCGCGCGGCAGGGTGCTGGGCCTGGTGCTGCGCGAGACCGCGCGGCTCGTCGCGGTCGGCGTCGCCGCCGGCGTGGGCGCGGCGCTGATGCTGACCCAGCTGGCCGCGAGCCAGCTCTTCGGCATCTCCGCCCACGACCCCGAGACGCTCGCGGCCGCGACGCTGGCGATGGTGGCCGTGGCGCTCCTCGCCGGCTTCCTGCCCGCCCGCCGCGCCGCCGACACCGAGCCGATGGCGGCGCTGCGCTACGAGTAGGCCGCCGCGCCGCCGCCCGCCGGGCGCGGTCAGGGCGGCACCCGGAGCCAGCCGGAGCCAGGCTAGCCGCGCAGCGCCAGGTTGAAGATGCCCGGCAGCTTGGTGGGAGAGGGCTCGGCCTCGAAACGCACCAGCCTCGGCGTCAGCCTGCCGGCGGTGCGGTGGGTGGCGAACCAGACCGGCTTGGGAAGGGCGTGGAACGGCGCGCGCACCACGCTCTTCTGGGCCCGCGAGAACATCAGCGTGTTGTGGACGACGCCGGTGCCGGACTGGATGTCCTGCGCGGTGTGGCCGGGGAAGGCGCCCCACGGGGTCACCACCAGGCCGTAGCCGATCGCCGCCCAGTGATTGACCGACACCGTGCCGTAGCGCAGGTCGGCGATGGCGCGCTCGACCGCCGCCCCGACGGCGGGATCGGCGGCAGCCTGAGGCGGCACCACCAGCGTGACGTTGAGCGTCCCCCACAGCGAGTCGTTGGCGAAGGCGACGGCGCGCTCGAGGTACTCCGGGATGCTGCCGGCGGCGATGGCGGTCTCGGCGAACAGGCCGCAGAACGCCTCGGTGGTGTAGCAGATGTCGCCGCGGGCGCCGGGATCGAGCCTGGGGATGAGCGTCCAGGGGAGTTGATCGCCGGCCTCTGCCCCGAAGCGCTCCGCCTCGGGATGGGCGGCGACGAAGGCCTGGTAGCGGTCCGCTGCCCCCGGATAGTAGGCGCGCCGCGGCGGTACGCGGGCGAGCTGTGCGCGCAGCGCCGCCAGCAGGCGCTCGCGGTCCGGGGATCCGGCGTGCTGGATGATGACCCTCGTGGCGTTGCAGTTGAACCCGGCATTGTTGGTCAGCATGGTCACCAGGTTCTCGGCCTGGTAGGCGAGATCGGCGGGACGGTAGCTGGCGAGCGCACCGGCGGCCCCTGGGACCGGCACCACGATCACCGGGCTGACGTTGCCGAGCTCGGCCGAGATCGGCTTGGCTAGCAGCGGAGCGTTGCGCGCCTTGCGCTGGCGACCCTCGTCGCCGGGGCCGAAGACAATCGCCTCGTAGGTCTTCTCCGAGCCGGTGATGTGGATCTCGTCCACCCCCGGATGGGCGCACAGGTAGGCGCCCTCGTCAGCGCCGCCGTAGACCAGCCGGAAGTAGCCGCCCTCGGCGAGCGCGCGGAACGCCTCGGCCAGCAGCGGGCCGAGGTAGGCGTTGACCGGATGAGCCTTGTAGAGCACCACCCGGTTCTCGACGAACAGCTTGTACAGGGCGTCCATGGGGCCGATGGACGAGACGTTGCCGGCGCCCAGGACCAGCGCGACGGAGCCGAGTGGCGGCTGCCCGGGCTGCCCAGGTTGGGCAGGTTGCCCGGGTTGGGGGGCCTGCCGGGGCTGCCGGTAAGCCACCGCCTGAGTGGCGGCGAGGTCCGCCGGCGTGACGTCCGGCTGCATCCACACCTCGGCGGTGACGCCGCCGTAGAAGAGACGGTCGTAGAGGTCCTGCGGAAAGACCCGCGCAACCACCTGGCCGCCGGCGCGCTGGCGCACCGGTCCGGGGATGCGGGGCGCGCCGCCGGCCTCGATGCCGGCCAGCGACTTCTCCAGCAACCGCAGGTTGCGCAGCACGAAGTAGGGGCCGGTGAGCGACGTCTCGCCGGTGTCGGGCAACCCGAAGGCGGCAGCCGAGGCCGCGGCCCAGCGCTCGGCCACCGCCAGGAAATCGCGGCGCAGGCGGCCCAGCAGCGTGCGGCGCTCCGCCGCCGACACCGCCGTCCAGGCCCCTTTGCGCGCCTGCAGGTCGGCCACCGCGCGGTCCATCTCCTGGCGCGGCGTCGGCGATATCGGCGGGAGTGCGCTCGCGCCATCGCCGTGCGCTGGCGTGCCGGCAGCCGCCGGCCGGGAGGCCAGTGCGGGCTGGGGTTGGGGCTGCGGCGAGGGGGCCGGGTAGCGGTGGCTGGCGATCTCCATGGGCGCCGCTCCTTCCGTATGGACTCCCGGGCCAAGATAACATGGCGACCGGTAAGCCTGCCGATCGTCTATCGCTGTCCGCCGAGACTGCCGTGGCACCGCCATGCTGTGCGTGCGGCGCCATCGCCTGATGCGGTATCATCCACAGAATGTGTCTCCTTGGCCGCATTCCGAAGCACGTTACCGAAAACCCACGGCCTCTATTGCACTATGTCATGGAGAAATGTCCACTCTGCGGTCAGGCCATCTCCAAGGGGCATCGAAGCTGGCAGTTAGCGTCAGCCATTGTGGGCACAGCCTCTGCGGTGCGGCTCGAGGACCTGATCGAGGAGAGGAAGTGGCGGGAGTCCACCGCCATTGCAGAGTTCCATGTAAAGGAAGATGATTTCCAGTATCACGCACTCTCATGTGACGCTGTCAATCGTATCGCGATCCTCAAGGTCTGGTTGCCATTTGAGCTATATGACAGGGATCGGGTCATCCAAGTAATCCAGCTCGATCCTGCCGAGACCGAGGAGGTCAATGCCTTGGCTCGAGGAGAGTGGGAAAGCCTATAGGGTTTTCGCCGTCGCCATGGGGCGGCACAGCAATCCCTGCATCTGGCGTGATCCGAACCGAGGCCGCTGATGGATGTCAATGATCGCGATGGGAGTTGGAGAGAGGGTCAAGTTTTCGAGCTGATGGATGGCGCAGTCCGCGTTTGGCTGGAGCAGGAAGTCATCCATCTCGTGGCATTTGACAAGCCGTACCATGACCCTGTGGAGCTAACGGAATCCATGGCGAGAGAGCTGGCCGACACCTTGAGGCGAATGGCCGAAAGGCTCGATGTATAACGCAGACGCGGCAGACTTCCTTGACATGGTACGTGAACAGCTCGAGGCAAGAGGTCTGAAGTTCTCGTGGAAGGTGCTGCCGGTGACTCCAGTAAT
>DASZHY010000306.1:0-12505 GCA_035949675.1 Thermoanaerobaculia bacterium | reverse complement strand
ATCGACTTCGAGAACCGCACCTACCCGGCCTTCCTCGACCAGCCGCTGCGCTTCGGGATGATCCGCTACGGCCCCGGCGGCATCGCCGCCTCCGACTACGACAACGACGGCTTCTACGACCTGTTCATCCCCGACGGCGTGGCGTCGAGGCTGCTGCGCAACCGCGGCGACGGCAGCTTCGAGGACGTCACCGAGAAAGCCGGCCTGGGCGGCCTCGACGGGGTGTCGGCGGCGGTCTTCGGCGACTACGACAACGACGGCTGGAAGGACCTGTTCGTCAGCCGCACTTTCCGCCCCAACCAGCTGTTCCACAACAACGGCGACGGCACCTTCACCGACGTGACGGCGCGCTCGGGATTGGGCGAGGATTACTGCACGACGGTGGCGTCGTGGGGCGACTATGACAACGACGGGTACCTGGATCTCTACGTCGGGCGTTATCTGGATCCGCGCGCGAAGATCCCGACGACGTTCTACGCCAGGAACGGCGAGCCCAACCGGCTGTACCACAACAATGGCGACGGCACCTTCACCGACGTCACCGCGAAGGCCGGCGTCGGCGACACCGGGCTCTGCCTGGGGAGCGCCTGGGGCGACTACGACAACGACGGCTACCCCGACCTGTTCGTGGTCAACGACTTCGGCCGCAGCACGCTGTACCACAACAACGGCGACGGCACGTTCGAGGACGTGACCGTGGCCGCCGGTGCGCTCGCCTACGGCGCCGGCATGAACGCCTCGTTCGCGGACTACGACAACGACGGGCTGCTCGACCTCTACACCACCGACATCCGCTCCGAGCATGCCTGGTTCGCGGCGCCCGCGACGGTCGGGCGGTACCTGGCGAACTGCTGGCTGCAGGGCGTGTGGCGGACCGACATGCCGCTGTACTGGCAGATCTTCCGCCAGTCGGGCTTCAACTTCGTGGATGTCTTCCGCGAGATGGCGGCCGGCAACCATCTGCTGCGCAACCGCGGCGACGGCACGTTCGAGGACGTCAGCGCCAAGGCCGGCGCCAATCCGGTGGGCTGGTTCTGGGGGGCGGTCTTCGCGGACTTCGACAACGACGGCTGGCTCGACCTCTACTGCGCCAACGGCTGGGTGTACGGCAAGCCGGGCACCGAGATCGAGCTCGAGTTCCTCAACAAGGTCGTCGCCCGGCAGCGGGACTACAAGACCGGCGCTTTCTTCGATCCGCGCAGCTTCGGCGAGCGGTCGTGGCACGGCTGGGAACGCAACCGCCACCTGCGCAACAACGGCGACGGCACCTTCCGCGAGATCGGCCGCGGCGCCGGCACCGACCTGCTGACCAACAGCCGCGGCGTCGCGGCCGCCGACTTCTGGAACCGCGGCGCCCTGGACTTGGCGGTCGCCGCCAACGGCGGGCGGCATGCGCTGCTGCGCAACGAGGTCGGGGTGCGCCGCCACTGGCTGCAGGTGGAGCTGACCGGGGTGCGCACCAACCGCGACGCGGTCGGAGCGCGAGTGGAGGTGGTGGCCGGCGGGGTGCGGCAGCTGCGCGAGGTGGCGGCGGGCGACGGCTACGCCTCGCAGAGCACGCTCCGGCTGCACTTCGGGCTGGGAGAGGCGGCCGGCGCCGACGAGGTGACGGTGCGCTGGCCGGCCTCGGGGATCGTGGAGCGCTTCACCGACGTGGCCGGCGACCGCATCGTGGCGCTCGCCGAGGGGAGCGGGCGGCTGGTGGAGAAGCGCTACCGATCAGCCGGTCTTTTCGAGCAGGCAAATGCCGGACCAGGGGCGGGAGCCCTGGCGGCCCTTTGATTCAGGCAGCAGGGCTATCAGCCGCAGGAAGAAGGTCAGCCGCTTGAAGCGGGCGGCGGTCTTGAGCGGCGAGACGACGCGGACTGGCCGCCAGCCGTACGGCACGAAGAATTCCGGCCCTTCCGGCGGACCGAACTGCAGCGGGGCGCTGGCCCGGCTGAGCTGCGGCCCGAGGTTCTTCTGCAGCAGGCGCAGCAGTCCCGGAGAGGCGATGTCGAGGATCCAGCTCTGGAAGGCGGGAGGCGCGGCGAGGTCGCGGGCGAAAGCGGCGACTGCGTCGGCGGTGAGGTAGATCAGCAGCCCCTCGGTCAGGATCAGCGCTTTTCGCGCCTGGCGGCCCAGCCGCTCGAACAGCGCGCGGCGGGCGCCGAGGTCGGAGAGATCGAGACGGACGCGCTCGAGAGCGCAACGCGGCTGCTCGCCGGCAAGGATCGCTTCCTTGTAGTCGAGGATGCCGGGCAGGTCCACCTCGACCCATTGCAGCGCGGGCGGCAGGTCCATGCGGTAGGGCCTGGCGTCGAGCCCGGCGGCGAGATTGACCACCAGGTCGACGCCCTTGCCCAGCTGCTCGACGATGAGCTGGTCGAAGAGGTAGGTGCGTCCCACCCAGGCCCAGTCGGCGCGGGCTGGCCCCGGGACGGAATCGGCGATCTGACGGCCGCGCTCGCCTGCCAGGCGCCTGGCGAAAGGGTCATAGAAGAGCGCGTCGGGGCGGTCGGTCTCGGCGGCGCGGTACACCGCGGCCCACAGCGCGGTGTCGGAGACGTTGCGGATCAGGGGTTCGCTGTCGCTCATGGGTCGGGCCTCCTCGGCGCGGCGGCCGGACGGACGGTGCCGGGGGCTGGGCGCGGCCGGGCGAGTGATCTTATCGCTTCCGGGTGACGGCGCTGCCGCGCGGCGGGCTGGCCGCGATAGGATCAGGGCGAGCGAGCCAGGTCATGAGCGAGAAACAGCTGGATTGGAGCTCTGCTTTCGTCGTTCCCGCGCGGCTCCGCTTTCGGCTCACGCCCGCCGGCAAGCTCCGGGTGGCCGATGAACGGGCCTCCCCCCATGGCCTGATCGCTTCGACCGGTTCGACCGGGCCGATGGAGGCGGTCGAGGTGGAGGGCGAGCACGTCGAGCTGCTGCTCGGGTTCGCCAGCCCCCAGGTGGTCGAAGAGGCCTTCGCGCAGGCCGCCGAGAGCTGGGACGTCGACCGCGAGACCTATGGCCGGCTCATCGACTCCTGGATCCTGCTCGGGCTGCTGCGGCCGGCGCAGACCGGCACCCACGCGACCACGCGCCTCGCGCTGTTCGCCGAGGCAATCGCGGAACAGGCGGCCTCGGGCGCTCCGGGATTCGCACTGCGGTCGCACTTCAGCCAGCAGCAGCCAGGCATGTTCTATCCCGGGCTCGACACCCGCGAGGTCCACGACAGCCGGCGCTTTCCATGGGTCGCGGTCCTCGAGGGCGCTTTCGGCGTCATCCAGGCCGAGTTCGCGGCGCTGCTTGCCAGCGCCGATTTCTCGCGGGTCAATCCCGGCTACACCAGCCAGGGCGAGTGGGCTGCCGCCTACCTCTGGGCGTTCGGCGAGAAGGTCGAGGAGGTCTGCCGCTGGTGCCCCGAGACGACCCGGATGCTCGCCGCCATCCCCGGGGTCGCGCAGTTCGGCACGACGCTGTTCTCGGCGCTTGCCCCCCACAGCCGGATCATCCCGCACCATGGCGTCACCAACGCCAAGCTGCGCTGCCAGCTGCCGCTGCGAGTGCCTCCCGGTTGCAAGCTGAAGGTCGGAGACTACGAGATCGAACAGCAAGAGGGGCGCTGCATCGTCTTCGACGACTCGTTCCTGCACTCGGCCTGGAACGACAGCGACGAGGCACGCTTCGTCATCGTCTTCGACTTCTACCACCCCGACCTGACGAACGAGGAGATCGCCTACCTGTCGCGGATCCCGTCCAAGGAGAGCATGGCGAAGCATCACCTGGACCAGGCGGCCAGCGGTGAGAAAGCGGCCTGGGCGCGGGAGCGTCCGCTCCCGGGTTCGCGTGGCTGAAGACCGTCTGGCTGCCCTGGCGGGGTATCGCCGGCTGCCATAGACCCTTTCTGATCCCGGGCATCTATACCTTTTGGTTCCATTCGTCGTTACATAAGGTATGTTCAGGGTCAGCGTCCCGCGGTGCGGCGTCTCGCGGCGCGGGGGTGAGAAACCTTGGAGAGACGTAGACCCATGGCGAGGCGAGGTGTCTCCCGCGGCGCTGGCCTGCTGACCGTGCTGGCGGTGGCGGCGATGGCCGCCGGGGTGCTGGCTGGCGCGCCGGCCGCGGTTCCTGCGCCGGCCGGGGCGCCGGCGGCTGCCGGTGCGGCCGGAGCGGCCGGAGGGGGAGCGGTCGGAAGGGCCGGCGGCGCCAATGGCGGGCAACGCTGGTTCGAGGACGTGACGCGGCGGGCGGGGCTGGCGGCGGCCCACCACAACCGGGTGTTCCACAATCCCTATGCGGACATCATGGCCGGCTACACGGCTCTCGGCGCCGCGGCGGCGGCCGCCGACTACGACGGCGACGGCTACGAGGACCTCTTCGTCACCGACTCGGCGGAAGGCGCCAGGAACCACCTCTACCACAACAACGGCGACCTGACATTCACCGAGGTGGCGGAGGCGGCGGGGGTCGCCGCCGGCAACGACGCCGAGAACGCCACCGCCGACGCCATCTGGTTCGACTACAACAACGACGGGCGGCCGGACCTGCTCGTGGTGCGCTTCGGCCACAGCCAGCTGTTCGAGAACCTCGGCAACGGCAAGTTCAAGGACGTGACCAAGCAGGCCGGGCTCGACCGCTATCTCAACAGCATCACCGCTGTCGCCTTCGACTACGACCACGACGGCTACCTGGACCTGTTCGTCGGCAACTACTTCCAGCCGGTCAACCTGTTCCATCCCGGCGCCCCGCGCTTCTTCCCGGAGAGCTTCGAGACGGCCAAGAACGGCGGCGGCGTCACCGTCTATCACAACAACGGCGACGGCACCTTCTCGGACGTCACCGCCAAGGTCGGCATGGCGGGGATCAGCGGCTGGACGCTCGACATCGGCCACGGCGACGCCAACAACGACGGCTGGGACGACGTCTACGTGGCCTGCGACTTCGGGACCGATTACTTCTTCGTCAACAACCGCGACGGCACCTTCTCCGACCGCACCGCCACGGCGATCGGCTACGACACCAAGAAGGGGATGAACGCCGAGTGGGGCGATTACGACAACGACGGCTGGCTCGACGTCTTCGTCACCAACATCACCGACGACTACATGCGCGAAGGCAACTTCCTGTGGCACAACAACGGCAACCTGACCTTCACCGACGTGGCGCGGGAAACCGGCACCTGGGAGACCGGCTGGGGCTGGGGAGGGAAGTTCTTCGACTACGACAACGACGGCTGGCTGGACCTCTACGTGGTCAACGGCTGGGTGTCGGCGGGGCCGCAGAGCTACGTGCCGGACATCTTCGAGATGATCGTGCGCCCGGGGGTGGACCTGGCGGACGCGCGCAGCTGGCCGCCGATGGGCAGCAAGAGCCTCTCCGGCTACGAGAAGAAGAAGCTCTACCACAACGAGGGTGGGCAGCTGTTCCGCGACCAGGCGGCGCGGCACGGGCTGGACTCGGTGCGTGACGGGCGCGGGATCGTGGTCGCCGACTTCGACAACGACGGGCGGATGGACCTGTTCGTCACCAACGCCAACGCGGAGCCGTACCTCTACCACAACTTGCTGCCCACCGGCGCCCACTGGCTCGAGCTCGAGCTCGAGGGGCGAAAGTCCAACCGCGATGCGGTGGGGACCAAGGTATTGGTGACGGCGGAGGGCCGGCGGATGCTCCGCTTCGTCGACGGCGGTAACGGCTTTGCCGCGCAGAGCACCAAGCGGATCCACGCCGGGCTCGGCGGCGCGGCGACAGCGGAGCTGGTGGAGGTGGAGTGGCCGTCGGGGCTGCGCCAGAGCTTCGCCCGCGTCGCGGCGGACCACATCTACCGGCTGGTCGAGGGCGAGCCGGCGCTCGCGCCCGGACGGGCGGCGCAGCGCGCGGCGGCCAGGCGGGCCGCGACGCGGTCGACGCGCGAGGAGGGGAAGCACCGATGACCGCGCAGCGATCGCGGACCGTCGGAGTCGCCGTCCTGCTTGCCTTGCTCGGCGGGGCCGGCGGCCTCGGGGGGCCGGCATGGGCATGGGCCGGCCGTGTGGGTCCCGGCGCGATCGGGGCGGCCAAGGCGGCGGCAGCTCCGGTGCCGGCCGCGGCGGTGGCGTCACCGGCAGCAGCGGCATCGCCAGCAGCGGCGAGCGCGGCTTTCGCGGAGGGCGAAAAGGCGCTGGCGGCCGGCGACCTGCCGGCTGCCGTCGGCCGGATGGAGGCGGCAGTGGCTGTCGATCCCGATAACCTGCGCTTCGCTTCGGAATACCGGCACGCGGTGATCCGCGCCGGCCTCTACGACCGGGCGCTCGAGTTCTTCGCGAAGCTGGTCGGCGACCACCCCGACTCGGCGTTCGCCTGGCTCAACTACGGCTACGTCTACGTCGACAAGATGCCGGCCGCCGGCGCGATCACCCAGGTGATCCTGGCCAACGACGCGCTGCAGAAGTTCAGCCGCTCGATCGAGCTCAAGCCGACCTGGCTGGCGCTCTACACGCGCGGCAACAGCTACCTCTACTGGCCGAAGATCTTCGGCCGCGGGCCGCTGGCGGTGGCCGACCTGGAGCGGGCGGTAGCGATCTCGAAGAGCGAGCCCAGGCACTCCCGTCACCTCCACGCCTACGCCGCGCTGGGCGACGCCTACTGGCGCACCGACCAGGCGGAGCGGGCACGCGCGACCTGGGAAGAAGGGGCGCGCCTGTTTCCCCGGGACCCCGGGCTCAAGGCGCGGCTCTCCCTCCAGGGCGACGAGCTGGAGGCCTACATCGCGGACCAGCTCGACCGCACCAAGCGGGTGGACACCGACCTGCACGAGATGTGGGAGGAAAAGTGAGACGGCGGGCGCCGATCGTGCGGGCGGCGGCCTGGGTTCTGGTCATGCTGATGCTGCAGCCGGCGCTGGCGCCGGCGATGCCGGCGGCCGCGGCTCCCGCCGCCGCAGCGGCTCCCGCGGCCGCAGCGGCTCCCGCAGGCGCCGCATCTGCCGCGGCGGGAGGGGCGGCGCCGCCGGCTGGCGCGCGGCCGGGCGTCGCGATGACCTCCGCCAGCGCAGCCAGCTCCGCCAGCCCGGGGGCCATCCGCTTCGAGGAGATCGGCGCGCGGGCGAAGGCACGGCTCCTGCACCACACTCGGCGCTTCCACGGCCCGAAGGCCGACGTGCTGGAGATGTTCACCTCTGGCGGGGCGGCAGTGGCGGTGGGCGACTATGACAACGACGGCTACGACGACCTGTTCGTGACCGACTCGGACACCGGCCACAGCTGCCACCTGCTGCACAACAACGGCGACCTGACCTTCACCGACGTGACCGCGGAGGCGGGAGTGGGGAAGGGCAACGACGAGCACTCGATCGTTGCGGACGCGCTGTGGTTCGACTACGACAACGACGGCCGGCTCGACCTGCTGGTGGCCCGCTTCGGCACGCCGATCCTTTATCACAACGAAGGCAACGGCAAGTTCCGCGACGTGACCGCACAGTCCGGGCTCAACAAGTTCGGCAACACCATCGCCGTCATCGCCTTCGACTACGACAACGACGGTTACCTCGACCTGCTGTTCGGCAACTATTTCAAGCCGGTGGACCTGTTCGATTTGAAGGACCCGCACGTGCTGCCCGACAACCTCGACCAGGCCACCAACGGCGGCGGCGTGACGCTGTGGCACAATCAGGGCAACGGCACCTTCGTCGACGTCACCGCCAAGGCGGGGCTCGGTAAGCACACCGGCTGGACCCTCGACGTCGGCCACGGCGACTTCGACAACGACGGCTGGCAGGACATTTACCTGGCCGACGATTACGGCACCGACCGCCTGTTCCTCAACAACCACGACGGCACCTTCCGCGACGTCACCGCGGAGGCGATCGGCATCGACACCAAGAAGGGGATGAACGTCGACGTCGCCGACTACGACCGCGACGGCTGGCTGGACATCTACGTGACCAACATCACCGACGAATACATGCAGGAATGCAACATGCTGTGGCACAACAACGGCGTCGACGCGGCCGGCAAGCTGACGTTCACCGACCTGTCGCGGGAGACCGGCACCTGCTCGACGCTCTGGGGCTGGGGGGCCAAGTTCGGCGACTTCGACAACGACGGCTGGGAGGACCTGTTCGCCGCCGACGGCCTGCGCTCGGCGGGCGAGAAGAACTACATCCCGGTGCTGCTCGAGATGATCATCACCCCCAACATCGACTTCACCGACGTCAACAACTGGCCTTCGATCGGCGACATGAGCTGGAGCGGCCACCAGAAAAAGAAGCTGTTCCGCAACCTGGGAGGCGCGGTGTTCAAGGAGATTGCGGCCGAGGCCGGAGTGGACAACGACCTCGACGGCCGCGGCGTGGCGGTGGCCGACTTCGACAACGACGGACGTCTCGACATCTACGAGACCAACGCCAACCAGCCGTCGCTGCTCTACCATAACGTCACCCCGGCAGCCGGCCACTGGCTCGAGCTCAAGCTGGTGGGCACGCGTTCCAACCGCGACGCCATCGGCGCCAGGGTGACGGTGAAGGCCGGAGGCGCGATGCTCATCCGCGAGGTCAACGGCGGCAACGGCTACTCGAGCCAGAGCTCGACGCGCGTGCACGTCGGCCTGGGCGCCGCGACGCACGTCGACGAGCTCGAGGTGCGCTGGCCGAGCGGGCGGCGCGAGAAGGTGCCGGCGGCGGCGCTGCCGGTCGATCACATCTTCTATATCAAGGAAGGTTCGGGGGTGGTGACCGCGGCGGCCGCCGGCTTCGGCGGCGGCACCCGGCCGGCGCGGCAGGGCGGGAAGGGCGCGGCGACGGCGCCGGCCGCGCCAGGCGCGCCAAGCGGACATCGCTCGCGAGGCGGTGCGCCTTGAGGCGAGGGGGCGCGCTGCGCGCGGCGGTCCGCGCCCTGGGTGTTGCCGGGCTCGGCCTGCTGCTTGGGCTGCTGGTCAGCTGGCAGGCCGGCGCGGTGGTGAGCGGCGGCGAGGTCGACACGACGGTGGCCCGCCAAGCCCTCGATCACGTGCTCGACGTGGTGCTCGCTCTGGAGATCCACGCCTACGATGCGTTCTCGGCGACGCCCGCGGTCCCCGGAGCCCAGGCGGGACCGGCGAGCGACGCCGCCGAGGCCTTGTGGCAGCACCGCAACTTAGGCAAGGCGTTCTACGAGAACCCGACCACGCAGGCGAAGGCGGTCGAGGAGCTGCGCCAGGCGTTGGCGCTGGCGCCGGACTCGGTGCGCGAGCGGCTCAACTACGGTCTGGCGCTGCTCAAGGCGGGGCGCACTGCCGAAGGGGTGGCGGAGCTCGAACGGGTGCAGCGCCAGGACCCGGCGCTGCCGCACACCTGGTTCAACCTCGGCATTGCCGCCAAGCGAGCGTCCGAGTACGAGAAGGCGGTGGTGCAGTTCCAGCGCATGGTGGAGCTGGTGCCGGACGAGCCGGTCTCCCACTACAACCTCGGGGTGCTCCACAAGCTGCTGGGGCGGCAGGCGGAGTCGCTCGCCCAGTTCGAGGCCGCGGCGAGGCTGGCGCCGCTGCTGGCGGGTCCGCACTTCCAGCTCTTCAACGCCTACAAGCTGCTGGCGCGGAGCGCGGACGCGGCGCGCGAGCTGGCGCTGTTCCAGGAGATCAAGAAGCGGACCGCCGGGGCGGCGGTGCCGGAGGACCTCGAGTGGAGCTTCTACTCGGAGATCTACGATCCGCCGGCCGACAAGGTGGCGGCAGGGTCGAGCGATGGCGCGGCGGCGGCCCCGCCAGCGCTCGCCTTCGAGGCCCGCGAGCTGGCGCGCGGCCTCGACCCGGCCACCGCGGGCCTGCTGGTGCTGGACCTCGAGGGCGACGGCCGGGCGGCGCTGCTTGCCTGGTCGGCGGCGGGGATCGTGCTGTGGCGGCCCGGGGCGGGGGTGGGCGCCACCGGGACGGGTGGCTCGGCGGGTGAGGGCGCCCCGGCAGGCGGCGTCGCCGGACCAGTCCAGGGATTGGCCGGGCTGCGCGGGGTGATCTTCGTCGCGGCGGGGGATTTCAACAACGACGGGCTGCCCGACCTGTGCGTCCTGACCGAGAACGGCGCGCGGCTGTACGTGAACCGCGGCGGCGGGCGCTTCGAGGAGAGCCCGGCGCGGCTCCCGGCAGGGCGCTTCCGGCGGGCGGTGTGGCTGGACTACGACCACGACTACGACCTGGACCTGCTGCTGCTCGGCGACGGCGCGGCGCTGGTGCGCAACGACGGCGCCGCGGGATGGAGCGACCACACCGCCGACTTCCCGTTCGTCGCCGGCCGGGCGCTCGACGCGGTCACCTTGGATCTGATCGCCGACTCGCAAGGACTGGATCTGGCGGTGAGCTACCAGGATCATCCCGGCGTCCTCTATCGCGACCGCCTGGGCGGCCACTACACCGCCGAGCCGCTGCCGGCGCTGCCGGCCGGCGCTCCGGCCCTCGCCGCCTACGACTTCGACGGCGACGGCTGGACCGACCTGGCGGCGGCGATCCCCGCCGGCGCCGCGCCCGCCGGGACGCTGGTGCTGTGGAACCGCGGCGGCCGGCTCGAGGCGGGTCCGCGGCTCCCGGCGGGCATCGGCGCGGCGGCGGGCACAGCGGCAGGCGGCGGCATGGCGGGAGCCGGTGCGGCGGGCGGCGGCGGTGCGGCAGGCGCGGGCGGCAGCGCGCCCGCGGCGGGCAGTGCCGCGCTGGCGGTGGCGGATTTCGCCAACCGGGCGGCGCCCGACCTGGTGACCGGCGGCGGGCTCTACCGGTGGCGGGTGGAGGGGGGCGGCAAGGGGGGGCGCTTCGAGGCGGCTCCACTGGCGCCACTGGCTCCAATCACCGCGCTGGCCGTGGCGGACTTCGACCGCTCAGGGCACGAGGCCCTGGCGGTGGTGCGCGGCGACGGCGCGCTTGCGGTGCTGCGCCCGGCGGGACCGGCGGCGGCGGCGGGCAGCCGGTGGCTCGAGGTGAGCTTGACTGGCGTGCGCAATCCAAAGCTTGCCGAAGGCGCGCGGGTCGAGGTGAAGGCCGGCTCGGTCTACCAGAAGAAGCTGTACCGCGGCACGCCGCTGCTCTTCGGGTTGCGCGGCCGCGTCGCCGCCGACACGGTGCGCATCACCTGGCCCAACGGCCTGATCCAGAACGAGACCAGGCAGGCGGCGGCGGCCGGCGCCGGCGAGGTCCGCGCCTACAAGGAGGCGCAGCGGCTGTCGGGTTCCTGCCCGATGGTCTTTGCCTGGAACGGCCGGCGCTTCGAGTTCATCACCGACGTGCTTGGAGTGGCGCCGCTCGGCGCCAGCTTGGGGGACGGGAAGTATTTCCCGGTGGACCACGACGAGTGGGTGTTCATCCGCGGCGAGGCGCTGGCCTTGGTGCAAGAGCCAGCCGGCGGCACGGCGGCAGGGAAACGCGCGGCGCCCGCTGCGGCGGCCGCGGCGGTGGGCGGCTTCTACGAGGTGCGCATGACCGAGGAGCTGCGCGAGGTGACCTATCTCGACCGCGTGCGGCTGCTGGCGCTCGACCATCCGGCGGGGGTGGAGGTGTTCACCAACGAGAAGTTCAAGAGCCCGCCGTTCCCGGAGTTCCGGCTCTTCGGCGTCGAGCGGCGGGTGCGGCCGCGGCGCGCCGTGGACGGCCACGGACGCGACGTGCTGCCGGCGCTGCTGGCGCGCGACGGGGTGTATGCCGAGGGCTTCCGCCATACGCTGTCGGGGGTCGCCGAGACCCACGTCCTCGAGCTCGACTTCGGCCCCGGCGCGGCGCGGGACAACCGCGCCGTGCTGTACCTGAACGGCTGGGTGGACTGGGCCGACGGCAGCACCTTCCGCGCCGCCTCGCAGGAGAGCCCGGCGGGACTGATGCTGCCGCGGCTCGAGGTGCGGGACGCGGCCGGGCGTTGGCAGACGGCGGTGGCCGACATGGGCATCCCGGCCGGCAAGCCCAAGACCATCGCCGTCGACCTGACCGGCAAGTTCCTGAGCGCCTCCCGGGAGGTGCGCATCGTCACCAACCTCTGCGTCTACTGGGACGAGGTGTTCCTGGGGGAGGACAGCGCGCCGCCGCCGGCGCGGCTGACGGCGGTGCCGCTCGCCGTAGCGGCGCTGGGGTTCCGTGGCTTCTCACGGCCGGTGATCGATCCCGAGCGGCGGCAGCCCGAGGAGTTCGACTACCAGCACTGGATGGCGGTGTCGTCGTGGAACCCCACCCCCGGGCTCTATACCCGTTATGGCGACGTGCTGCCGCTGCTCGCACGCGTGGACGACGAGCTGGCGATCCTGGGCTCGGGCGACGAGGTGCGGCTGCGCTTCGCCGGCGGCGGGCTGCCGCCGCTGCCTCCCGGCTGGCGGCGAGACTTCCTGCTCGACGTGGACGGCTGGGCCAAGGACGCCGACCCCAACACCGCCTACGCGCAGAGCGTCGAGCCGCTGCCGTTCCACGCCATGTCGGCCTATCCCTATCCGGCGGCGGAACGCTTTCCGGACGACGCGGAGCACCGCCGCTGGCGGCAGACCTACAACACCCGGCCGGCGCTGCGCCTGCTGCGGCCCCTGACGGAGGCGGCGTCGGCCCCCGGCTCGGCGGCGGCGGAAGA
>DASZHY010000305.1:0-6459 GCA_035949675.1 Thermoanaerobaculia bacterium | reverse complement strand
AGGCCGCCAGCACCGGGCAGCCGCGAAAGCTGCGCAGGCGCACCCAGGCCTCGAGGCAGACGGGAGGCTGGCGCGGCGCGCGAGGAGGAACGGGTTTCCCGGTACGGTGGGCCAGGTAGCAAAAGTTGGGGAAGAGCCCCGTCAGTCCCGCGACCGCCAACAAGCCGAAACATCCAGCCCTGCCGCGCATCGCGGCTCGCTCCCTGGCAAACATGCCCGCGCTCCCCTGACGGATGCGGCCCTTCCCCATCTAGCTTGACGGAAAAGCAGCTCGTCTCGCGGCACTCCCGACGGCAACGACCGGCAACGACCGGCAACGACCGGCAACGACCGCAGCCATCGCACCTCCGGCGGTCGGCGAGCCCGGCTGTTAAAATGCCGTCATGGCAGGTGACCGATCGCGCCGCTGCAGTCGTCAGCGCTTCTGGCCGCGGCGCACCCGCTCGAGCAGGCGGGTGGAGTCCTTCATGCACTCCATCATCTTTTCTTGCAGGCCCTCGCTGTGCCCGGTCAGGCCGCGGGCGTGCGCCAGCACGCTGCGCGCCCGGTCTTCCTCGCCGGAGGCGAGCAGGGCCATCCCGAGGTGGGTGAGGATGTTGGCCGAGGGGCCGAGCTCGCTCGCCTTCGACAGGGAATCGATCGCCTTGTCGAACTCCTTGCGCTTGTAGTGCACCCAGCCGAGCGCCGCGAGCGGAAACTGGCGGATCTCGTCGGGTGACAGCTCGACCGACCGCCGGGCGTAACCGAGGGCCTCGTCGAGGTCCTCCTCCATCTCCGCCAGGTTGCAGGCCATCTCGTAGTAGGCGATGGTCTTGCTGAAGTTGCTGCCGGCCTCGTCGACCATGCGCTGGCCGATGCGGTTGCCCTCGCGGTACTTGCCCTGGCTGCGCAGCGCCTCGATCAGCGCCGCATAGGCCGTCGCCTTGAGCATCTCGCCGGGGTTCAAGTCGATCACCTTGCGGGTCACCGCCTCGATCTCCTGGTTGCGGTTCAGGTGCAGGCAGAGCAGCGCGTACGACATCAGCAGCGTCGGGTTCTCGGAGTCGAGCGCCAGCGCCCGGCGATAGCAGGAGTGCGCCTGCTTGAGGTTCTCGCGCTTCAGGAAGTCTTCGCCCTTGGCCAGCCAGCCGGCCGCCTCGCCCTCGACGCCGGGCAGCGGGCTGCCGCCCGTCTGGCCGGACAGGTAGTGCACGAGGTCCTGGTACTGCAGCTTCTTCGGATTGAGGCGCTGCGCCTGGCGGAACGACTCGAGCGCCTTGCGGTTCCAGTGGCGGTCGAGGTAGGCGAGGCCGAGCAGGTGATGGGCCTCCTCGAAGGCCGGGTCGTGGCGCACCGCGTCCTGCAAGAAATGGACGGCGGCCGACAGCTTGCCCATCTCGTAGCAGCAGCTGCCGAGCAGGAACAGCGCCTGCGGCACCGCGTCGACCTGCACCGCGCGCTCGAGGAAGAGGACCGCCTTGGCGAGGTTGCCCTGGCCGGCGTAGACCGCGCCGAGGCTGAACAGCGGCAGGAAGCTGTCGGGGTAGATCGCCACCGCGCGCTTCAGGTAATCCTCGGCCCGCACGTGGTCGCCGCGCTCGTAGTAGATGACGCCGCTGTAGACCAGCCCCTCGTAGTGGTCGGGCTTGACCTCGAGGACGCGCGCGAAGTAGGTGAGCGCCGGCTCGGTCTCGCCCTCGTTGAAGTGCGTCTCGCCGAGGAAGTAGGCGAGCTCGTAATTGTCGCGGTCGAGCTTGAAAGCCGACTCGAGGGCCGCCACCGCGCGCTCGATGTCGAAGGCGAAGAGAGCGTACTCGGCGTCCTCGAGGTGCTGCAGGAAGGCCTTGCGCTTCTCGCCGTGGTGCAGCGCCGCGATGCGCTCCTTGATCGACACGAACCGCTCGCGCTTCTCGAGCGCCAGCAGCTGGTAGTCCATCTTGGACTCCCAGAGGTCGCTCCACTCGTCCCAGGCGATCACCCGCTTCTGCTCGAGCAGCTCGCGCAGCGCGGTCATCCCGGTCTGGCTGATCAGGATGTTCTTCTCCTGCTTGTGCAGCGCGCCGAGCAGCTGACGCACCGTCTCGGCGGTGCGCTTGACCGCTTCCTCGAGGATCGAGATGCGCTCGAGGAGGTGCTCGTCGAACGAGAAGCTCTCCTCCGAGCCCGACTCCTCGTAGGGCTCTTCCTCGTCGTGGCTTCCGCCCGAGAGCACCAGCAGCTTCTGATGGCAGCGGATGCAGTACTCCTGGTCGTCGCGGTTGAGCGCGCCGCAGGTCTGGCAGTACATCCTCACCTGAGCTGGGCCTCCTTCCTCGGGGCGGCGGCGGCGGCGGCCTGGGACTCCGCGTAGTCGTAGAAGCCCCGCCCCGATTTGCGTCCGAGCCGGCCGGCGTCGACCATCTTCACCAGCAGCGGGCAGGGGCGGTACTTGGGGTCGCCGAAACCGTCCTGCAGCACGCGCATCACGTCGAGGCAAACGTCGAGACCGATCAGGTCGGCCAGCCCCAGCGGCCCCATGGGGTGATTCATCCCCAGCTTCATAACCTGATCGATGGCCTCGGCCTTCCCGACCCCCTCGTAGAGGCAGAAGATCGCCTCGTTGATCATCGGCATCAGCACCCGGTTGGACACGAAACCCGGCGCGTCGTGCACCTCGACCGGCGTCTTGCCCATCCGCCGCGCCGCCGCCTCGACGGCGTCGTAAGTCTCCTGCGCGGTGGCCAGGCCGCGGATCACCTCGATCAGCTGCATCAGCGGCACCGGGTTCATGAAGTGCATGCCGATCACTTGCGCGGGCCGCCGCGTGGCCGCTGCCAGGCGGGTGATCGAGATCGAGCTGGTGTTGGTGGCCAGGATGGCATGCGGCGGGCAGACGCGGTCGAGCTCGGCGAGGACCGCAACCTTGATCTCGAGCTTTTCGACCACGGCTTCGATCGCCAGGTCCACGTGCGCGAAGCCGGCGAGATCGGCGGCGGCGGCGAATCGCGCCAGCGCCTGATCGCGCTCCGCGGCGCCGAGCTTGCCCTTCTCGACCCATCGCCCGAGCCCCTTGGCGATCTGGGCGACGCCGCGCTCGAGAGCGGCGGGCGCGCTGTCCGCCAGCACCACCTCGTAACCGCTCGCGACCGCGACTTGCGCGATGCCATGCCCCATGGTGCCGGCGCCCACGACGCCGATCCTGCCGATCGCTGTCATAGCTCTGGTCTCCCGCGGACTCCGAGCCTAAGAGATCGAGGTACGAGGGTCAAGGCGAGAGGCGGCGCCGCCGGCGCCATGGGCGCCAGGCGCCACCTGGCAGCTGCGCCAGCAGCGACGCCAACGCGCAGGCGAAGACGGCGGCGAAGGGCACCCAGCCTTGGAGCAGGAACCGCTGCCAGGTCTCGTCGATGAGCGGCCCCGGCCGCGTGCTGACCGCGTAGGCCGCGCAGCCGATCGCCACCGGGACCAGGCCGGCGACCGCCAGACGCCAGGCGAGAGGGCGCGCCAGGGCGCGGCGGCCCGCCAGCACCACCACCACGTACACCACCCAGAAACCCAGCCAGGTCCAGTCCATGAAAGTGAGCCGCAAGGCCGTTCCGGCAAGCGAGGACAGCCGCGACGCGGCGCCATGCACCAGCTCCCCCAGCCGCAGGCCCGCGAAATAATCCTCGTCCTCGCGGTTGGGAATGGCGGCGCGCCAGGACGCGAGCAGCGCGGCGGCCGCCAGGACCGGCAAGGCCGCCGCGCCCAGCCAGGCTAAATGACGGCCGGCCGCCACGGAGCGTCGGGAGCCATGGGAGCCATGGGAGCCGCGCGAGCCGCGCCACCCGAGGCGCGACGCCGCCAGCACCAGCGCGGCCGCGGCGAGCAGCTCGCCTTCGTTCTTGGTCAAGACGCCGGCGGCGAGCAGGCAGCCGGCCGCGAACCCGGTGGCAACTCGCGGCGGCCAGGCCAGCAGGAGCACCAGCGCGCCGCCATAGAAGGCCGCCAGCGCCATGTCGCTGTAAGCCGACGTCGCGCCGCCGCCGCCGTAGCTCAGGAACGGCGGCAGCGCGGCGCAAATCACGGTGAGCTCGGCGGCGCGCCTGCCCGCGGCGCGCTTGGCGCCGTCGAAGACGACGGTCAGGAGCGCGCCCAGGAACGCCACGTACAGGGCGCGGAAGTATTGATCGTCCTGACCGGCGCCAAACAGCTCCTGGATCGCTTCCTGGGCGAGCGGCAGCAGCGGCGGATAGCGCGGGTGCAAGACCAGCCAGTGAGCGTCCCGCAGCACCTCGGCATCCACCGTCCCCTCCTGCCGGAGGTAGGCGGCGAGCGGGCCCCAGGTCATCCGGCCGTCCCAGTCGGCCAGCGGGCTGGTCAAGGCCGAGATCAAGGGGCCGGCCAGGGCCACGGCGACCGCCAGCCCCAGCGCCAGCCGGAGGCGGTGGCCGGCGCGTCGCTGCAGGCCGGCCGGACGTTCCGGTGCCGGCCCTGACGGCGCCGTCTCCGCCCGTGCCGCAGGCGGCGCCAGCGCTGCGGGTACTGCCGTTGCCGCTGCTCCGGTCTCAGGCGCTGCCGTGACTGGCGGTTTGTTTTCCTGGGGCCACGTGCCGCCGGCGCCGGCATCAGCTTCGCGCCTCGCGGGCGTGTCAGCGGCGCCCCGCCGGCGGCGCGCCACGCAGGCGGCGGCGCCGAGCGCTGCCGGCGCGAGCGCCGTCCACACGATGACGGGACGGCGCAGCGGCACGCCGGCAAGGTGCGAGGCGGCGAACAGCGCGGCGCCGAGCGCGCCAACGCCGAGCAGGAAGGCGTAGCCGAGGCGCCGCGGCCACGGCAGGCGGCGTAACGGCGCCAGCAACTCCGTCAGGCCGAGCCCCGGCACCGTCATCAGCGCCACGCCGCCGAGGTTGGCGGCGACGCCGGCGGCGGTCAATGGCGCGGCCCATCCGGCGGCGCCGTGTTCCCCGCCGCCGCCCGCCGCCAGGGCGCCGCCGGGCAGCCGGGCGGCACGCCGGCACGCCGCTCGAACAGCAGCGGCGGGCGGCCGAAGCCCAGGGCCAGCACCGACCAGCGTATCTGGCCGAGCCAGCAGTCGCCGGGGCTCGCCGCCAGGGCTTCCTGCCTCACCGCCCGGCGGGGCAGCAGGTCGTAGCGCACCCAGACGATCGCGCCGTCCGCCTTGCCGGAGAGAAAGTACGGCTCGCCCTCGGGGATGAGGCTCCGGATGCGCTCGACGGCGGCGTTATAGCGCCGGCCGAAGACCCGGGCGCGCATCGCGGCGGGCGGCTCGCCGGCCGTCGCCACCGCCGCGCGGCAGCGCCGCACGGTGTTGTAGATCCCGAAGGAGAGAGCGGCCGCCAGGTAGACCGCCATGGTCGAGACGGCCACGATCACTGCCAGTGGCGGCCGCCGCTTGACGCTCGCCCCGGGCATTGCCGCTATCCGTGGACGCTCAGCTCGAACCAGGCCTCACGGCGCCCGAACTTGGTCGAAAGGGTGGCGCCGATGCCGATGAGCGTCGCCGCCGTCCACACCCACACACCGACGTATGGCACGAACTTGACGGCTCCCATCAGCAGCAATCCAAGGGTGGCGGCGTTGAGCGGCCGCAGGTTGCGGCGCAGCAGCCGCAGGGCCACCCAGTCGCCGAGCGCATAGAACACCGCCACCATGCCCCAGAGCTTGAGCACCACCAGCAGCAGCGCCACCAGGGCGAGCATCGGCGCCCAGGCCAGGCCGCCGAGGAAGATGGTCAAGGCGAGCGCCGTCAGCACCAGCGCCGCGACCCCGGTCAGGCCGGTGAAGAAGCTGAGGTACGGCTCGTGGCGCACGTCCTCGGCGGTCTCGAGCATCTGGCGGCCGCTGGCGGCGAACAGCACGAGCAGCAGTGCGGCCCAGGCCGCGAGCAGCGCCAGCTTGGCCCCGAGCACCAGCGGCGAGGCGTCGGAGAGGCCGAGGCTGGGACCCTCGAGCAGCGTCGTCAGGGTGGGAGAGGCGTTCGGGTAGGCCACCGAGCGGCCGCCGATCCGCGCTCCGGGCTCCGCCTGGATCACGCCGCCGATCACCGAGATGTCGCCGCCGACCGACGACCTGGGTCCCAGGCGGGCATTGCCGCCGATGACGATCACGTCACCCTTGACGCGACCCCTGACCAGAACCGAGCCGTTGAGCGCCGCGACGTCGGCGAGCGCGTCGCCGTCCACCTCGATGTCGCGCGCCACCGCCACCAGCTGATGGCGGGCGATGGCGCCGGGCTCGAGGCGCAACGCCAGTTGCGGCGATCCGGCCGTAGGAGACGGCGCAGGAGCGCCGGCTGGCGGCGATCCAGCCGGCAGCGATCCGGCCGCCTTGGGCGCGCCGGCCGGCAGCGATCCGGCTGGCACCGGACCGGCGGCGGCCGCGAGCGCGGCAGCCAGCAGGCCCGCGGCGAGTCTTGCTTTCACGCGCACGCCGCCAATTTAGCGCGGGCGGCGCCGGCTGCATAGAGTGGGCGCGGAGAGATCGTCAGCGGACGGGGGG
>DASZHY010000304.1:0-34294 GCA_035949675.1 Thermoanaerobaculia bacterium | reverse complement strand
CTGGCGACCGCCATGCTGGCGCTCGGCATCGGCGCCAACGCCGCCATCTTCAGCCTGGTCGACGGCATCCTCCTCCGTCCCCTGCCCTATGCCCAGCCGGAGCGGCTGGTCAGCGCCTGGCAGGTCGGCGCCCCGAAAGGCGCCGTGGCGGCGCTGCAACAGACCAGCCGGACCATGGAGATCGCCGCCTTCGCCGAGGATTTCGCCTACACCCTGACCGGGCAGGGCGGCGAACCCGTCCGCCTCGACGGCAGCCCGGTCTCGGTCAACCTGTTCGCCGTGCTGGGCGCCGCGCCGCAGCTCGGACGGCTGTTTCGCCCGGAGGAGAGCTCGCCGGCCCTGGGCCGCCTGGTGATCTTGAGCGACGCGCTCTGGCGGCAGCGCTTCGGCGCCGATCCGAACGTCATCGGCCGCTCGATCGTCCTCGCCGGCGAGCCGCGGCAGGTGGTGGGCGTGATGCCGCCGCGGTTTCGCTTCCCCTCGCCCGCCGCCCAGCTCTGGGTGCCGATCGTGCTGGACACGGCGCGCCCGGCAACGCTGTGGGGGGACTTCTATTACGAGATGATCGCGCGCCTGCGTCCGGGCGCCACGCTCGAACAGGCCCGCGCCGAGATGCGCCAGCTCGTCCCGCGGGTGGTCAAGTCCTTCCCCTGGCCGATGCCGCCGCACTGGGGCGAGTGGAACGAGGTCCTGCCGCTGCAGCAGCTCACGGTGGGTGACGTCCAGACCAAGCTGCTGATCCTCTGGGGCGCCGTCGCGCTGGTGCTGCTGATCGCCTGCGCCAACGTCGCCAACCTCCTGCTGGCGCGGGCCGCCGCGCGGCAGACCGAGATGGCCGTGCGCAGCGCGCTCGGCGCCGGGCGGGCGCGCATCGTGCGCCAGCTCCTGGCCGAGAGCCTGCCGGTGGTGGCGGCGGGCGGCGTCCTCGGCGCGTGGCTCGGAGCGCGGGCGCTCGACGCCTGCAAGCGGCTGCTGCCGCCCCAGACGCCGCGCCTGGCGGAGGTGGGCATCGACGCGCGCATCCTCGGCTGCTGCGCCCTGCTCGCGCTCGGCACCGGCTTGCTGTTCGCGCTGGCGCCGGCGCTGCGCGCCGCGCGGCCCGACCTCGACCGCGCGCTGCGCGCGAGCTCGCGCCGCGCCGGGGTGGCCAATCCACGGCGCCGCCTCTCCTCGGCCCTGGTGGTGGGCGAGACCGCGCTCGCGGTGCTGCTGGTGATCGGCGCCGGCCTGCTCTGGCGCAGCCTGTGGGAGCTGTCGCAGCGCACCACCGGCTTTCGCCCGGAAGGTGTGCTGACCGCGCGCATCCGGCCCGCCGCCGAGCTCTGCGCCGAGCCGGAGCGCTGCCTTGGCTACTACCGGCAGCTGCTCGCGGGCGCGCGCCGCTTGCCCGGCGTGCGGGAGGCGGCCCTCGCCGACAACGTGCCTCTCGGCGGCGTAGGGCCGACGGCGCTCGCCGCGGAAGGCAGCCCGCAATTCACCACCTCCTCGCCGTACCATGCCTGGCAGTTCACCGTCACCGCGGGCTACCTGCGGGCGATGGGCATCCCGCTGCTCGCGGGGCGCGATTTCGACGACGCCGACCGCGCCGGCGCGCTCGGCGTCGTGCTGGTCAGCCCGGCCCTTGCCCGCGAGCTCTGGCCGGGCCAGAGCCCTCTCGGCAAGCGGCTCGCGCCGGCGATGGGAGGGGGTTGGCGGACCGTGGTCGGAGTGGCCGGCGATGTACGGGAATGGGCCCTCTCGCCGGCCGCCTGGGCGGACCACACGGCCGGCGACGTGTACTTCCCCGCCAGCCAGGGCAAGGTCCGCCCGCCAACCGACATGACGCTGGTGCTGCGAGTCGCCGGGGACCCGCTGTCGCTCGTCCACGACCTGCGCGTCCTGGTGGCCGGCACGCCGCCCGCGGCGCTGATGAGCGACGTGCGCACCATGCCCGAGGTGCTGTCGCTGGCGCTCGCGGCGCCGCGCTCGACCGCCACCCTCTTCGTGCTCTTCGCGATGCTGGCGCTCACCCTGGGCGCCGTCGGCCTCTACGGCGTCATCTCCTACGGCGTCGCCGAGCGCACCCACGAGATCGGCGTCCGCATCGCGCTGGGCGCCCGCGCCGGCCAGGTCCTCGGCCTGATCGTCCGCCGGGGCATGCTGCTAGCCGGCGGCGGCCTGGTCCTCGGCGCCGCCCTGGCGGCGGCGTTCGGGCGGCTGATGTCCAGCCAGCTGCACGGTGTGCGGCCGATCGATCCGCCCACCTATCTCGCCGTCGCCGCCATCCTCGGGGCAGTCGCCTTCGCCGCCTCCTACCTGCCCGCGCGCCGCGCCACCCGCGTCGATCCGCAGACCGCCCTGCGCGCGGAGTAGCGGCAACCGCCGGGGTGGGCGCAACCCATGCGCCCGGTCCGGTCGGTCTGGCCACGTGCTCCGCGCTTGCTATCGCCCCAGCTTCGGCTGCGCGGCCTGCCGTGTCGCGGTCCACGGCGGCACGATGCCGATCATTCGCGCGTAGGCGATCGCCTGACCGAGGTGCTCGTGGGGGTGGACCGCCGCCCCGACCAGCGCCTCGCGCACCGTTCCGGGCTGGCCGAAGAGATCGATCTTGCGGTCGAGGTCCTGGTCGGCGAGCGCCAGGATCGCCTTGCGCAGGTCATCGAAAGAGGTCTTCAGGCTGGCGACGACCTTCTCCTTGTCCTTGTCGGTGCCGCCCTTGCCGATCCCCCTTGCCGCACCCATGTCGGTCCCCGGCGGCGGCTTCACCCCCCAGACCGTCGCGATGTCGTAGTTGGCTGCCGCCACGTGCAGCATGACCTCCCCTAGCGAGCGGACGCCCGCGGCGGGCCGCCAGGTGAGCTTTGCGGCCGGTGCCGCCTGGGCGAGGGCGGTCAGCTTCTCCTCGGCGTCCGCCAGCTGCGCCAGGACGTCGGCGCGCAGCCCGGCCGGTTTGGCGGCGGCGCCGGCGGCCGGTTGCGCCAGCGCCGGAGGCGCCGGCAGGACGGCGAGAAGCACGGCGGCGAGGGTCAGGGGAAGGACGGCGGAACCGGCGATCGATCGACGCATGCTGAAACCTCCGTTCAAGTCCTGGTTCGTGGCCGGTGGCCGGCGGCGCCACGGCCGCCGCTGCTCGGCGGCACAATATATATCACAGCCATATATTCTCTGCCTATATCTGGCAGGGAGACCGAAGTGATCCCCGGTCCGAGCCAAGGCGGTTAGAATAGGCGCCCGGATGCGAGACACGAGAACGCGTGACCGAGGCGACAGAGCGAGACCGCCGGACGGCGAGAGAGTGTGACCGGAGCATGACCGACCTGAACCGACAGCCGCGGCGCGGCGCCGTCGCCGGGCGAGAACGCACGCCTCGCGGGCGGGCCGCGGCCGTGACGCTGGCCGTGGCCGCCGCATTTGCGCTCGTCGCCGCAAGTGCCATGTCCGCCGCCTGCAGCCGCGGAGGCGGCAGCGCCGCTCCGGCGGCGGCAGGTCCGGGCGCCGCCGGCGCGCGCGCGGCCGGTCCGCTTCCCGACGCCTGCGAGCTGCTGTCGGCCGAGGACGTGCAGGCCGTCAGCCGCGAGGTGTCGGGGTCGCTCAGCAGCACCCTCGAGGACGCCGTCGGCAAGGACCCGACCCAGTGCTCCTACAGCCTGGGCGGCGTGCCGTCGCGTTTGATCAGCTTGTCCCTGCGCCGCTCCGCCAGCGCCGCCCAGGCGGCGAGCCAGCAGCAGATCGCCGAGTCGGGCCTGCGCTCGATCTCCGCCGGCGCGCCGGTCGAGGACCTGCCGGGCTTGGGCGACGGCGCCTTCTGGGTCGGCGGCCAGATCGATCAGCTGAACGTGCGCCGCGGCGACACCCTGCTGGCCTTCACCGTCCAGCTCGACAAGGATCCGCTGCGCGCCGCCCGTATCTTGGCCGGCAAGGCGCTGGCGCGGCTTGCCCGCCCGGCGCCCCCCTCCCGGCCTGGCGGCGGAGCCGCATGAGATCGATTGGCGGAGCCGCATGAACACTCGCCACGCTTTGGGCGCCGCCCTGCTGGGCGCCGCGGCCTTCCTCGCCGCCGCCGGCGGGCGCCCGCCATCGGCGGTCGCCGCGTCCGCCGCCGCCACGACTCCGGCGGCGCCGGCGACGCCAGCGACTCCGGCGGCGCCGGTGTCCGTGGCGCCCACCTCCCTGATCCCGCATGCATACGTCGAATACACGGTCCCGCGGGCCGCCACCGCCGCCGGCAAAGCACCCGACCCGCAGCTGCCGGCCTACCCCGACGCGGCAAGCGCCGGCCTCGATCAGGCGGACTTAACCCACCTGATGCTGCGCGCCGAGCTGTTCCATTCCGAGGCGGTGGTGCTGCTGAGGAGCGGACGGCTGGTTTCCGACATCCGTTTCGGCAAGCCGGCCGGACCGATCGAGGTCGGCTCCATCACCAAGTCGGTGGCCGGGCTCGCCATCGGCCGCTTGCTCTTCACCGGCAAGATCCGCTCCTTGGACGAACCGGTCGCCGACTGGTACCCGCAGTGGCGCGGCGGGCCAAAGCAGGCGATCACCCTGCGGCAGGTGATGAACCATACTTCCGGCCTCGCCGCCCAACCCACCCCCGAGGAGGTCTACGCCAGCCCCAACCTCGTGCGGCAGGCGCTCGCGGCCGACCTCGCCTATCCACCCGGCAGCCATTTCTTCTACAACAACAAGGCCGTCAACCTGCTCGCCGGCATCGTCGAGAAAGCGAGCGGGCGCAAGCTCGACGAGTACCTGCGCGACGAGCTCTTCGCGCCGCTCGGCATCGCCCGCTTCGCGTGGATGCGCGACCCGGCCGGCAATCCCCACGTCCTCGCCGGCCTGCAGCTGGACGCCCGCGACCTGGCGCGCGTCGGCCAGCTGATGCTCGACCAGGGCGTCTACGACGGCAAGCGCCTGCTCGCCGCCGCCTTCGTCCAGGACTCGGTGCACGCCGCGCAGGCCTTCTCGCCGACCGGCGGCCTGCTCTGGTGGGTGATCCCGGAGTGGACCAGGCTGGTCATCGACCGGCCGCTCCTCGACACCTGGCGCCAGGGAGGCGCCGACCCGGCCCTGGTTGCGGCCCTGGCGCCGCTCGCCGGCCGCGAGATCCAGCGCCAGGAGCTGTTCACCACCCTCGACCGCGCCTTCGGCCACGACAAGGCGCTGCGCTTGTGGGTCGACAACGTGCCGGCCCGCAACTTGCCGACGCCGAAGGTCACCGCCGGGCCGCCCATCGGCTTCGACGCCAACGGCGCCCTGGGCCAGTACCTGGTCGTCTTCCCTGCCGCCCGCCTCGTGGCCGTCCGTCAGCTCCGCCAGCACCCTTACCGTTCGAGCGGCGACGATTTCGAGGACTTCCCTGACCTGGTGCGGGCACTGGCTCCCGCCTCAGCCGCCGGGCGTTGAGTCCGGCAAGACACCCACCGAGGAGGGCTCAGCTCACGATGCGATCTCCAAGCCTCTCGCTCTGCCTATGCGCACTGCTGCTGGCGGCCGCGGGTTGCCACCGGCGGCAGCAGCAGGAGAACCGGCAGGGCCTCGCCGCCTCGACCGGCGCCAGCACCGCCGGCGCCGGCGCACCGGCGGCGCGCTCCGCCAAGCCGGCGGAGAACCTGGCCTGCAAGCTGCTCACCAAGGATGACGCCGAGGCGCTGCTCGGCGAGCCGGTCCAGGCACCGCCGGTGACCAGCACCATGGCCGACATCGGCGTCGTCTCATGGCGGTGCGGCTATCTCTCGGCGAACCCGAAGCTCCAGGGCCCGACCAGCTCGACCAAGGTAGTGACGCTGCTCGTCAAGCACTGGCAGGATCCCACGGAGACCAGGAGCGCCTACGAGCACGCGCACGCCCTGTCGCAAACCATCTCGGGCCAGGTGCCCGAACCCGTCGCGGGCCTCGGCGAGCGCGCCTACTGGGCGGGAGGCAAGGTGAACCAGCTCAACGTGCTGGCGGGCGGCGACTGGCTGGTGGTCAGCGGCACGCAAGGCCCGGGTCTCGACCAACTGGCGCCGGCCAAGGCGGCGGCGGCCAGGATCCTCGCCCACCACTGAGCGAGGCGCCCCGGTCTCAGGGATTCGCGTCCCCAGGTCGGCGAGTCACCCGGGCTCCTCGTCCCCGTGCCCGCGGACCTGCGCCTGGCCGCGGACGGCGAGATCCAGGTCGTCGGCCCGGTCGTCCGCGGCGCGAGCGCCAGCCGCCGGCAGCGGAGCCGGCGCCGGCGCGCGCTGACGCAGCACCTCGTAGAGCGCCACCGCCACCGCGCTCGAAAGATTGAGCGAGCGCAGATCCGGATCGAGCATCGGGATCGCGACCAGGCGGTCGTGGTAGCGCATGCGCAATCCGAGCGGCAACCCGGCGCTCTCCCTCCCGAAGACCAGCACCACCCGCTCGGGATAGCGGACGCCCCACAGGTCGCGCGGCGCCTCGGCGCTGAAGAAGAACGGCTCGCCGAGCTCCGGCAGGTGCTCTGCCAGCCTCTCCCAGGCCGGCCACACCCGCGGCCGCACCCGCGGCCAGTAATCGAGGCCGGCGCGGCGCACCTCGCGGTCGTCGAGCGAGAAGCCAAGCGGCTCGACGAGGTGCAGCTGGGCGCCGGCCGCCAGGCACGTGCGGCCGGCGTTGCCGGTGTTCCAGTGAATCTCCGGCTCGACCAGCACCACATGGATGGAGTCCACGCTTCGAAGCTTATCCGACCCTGCCGCCGCCGCCCACTTGCCTCCCGCCGCGGCCTCCTCGGCACTCTTCTTGCTGCTCTGCTCGGCGGCTCCAAGCGCCGGCGCTTCCGCCCCCGCCAGCGTCGCGTTGCCCCGCCAGCCGCCCGCCGCCCGCCACCCGCGACTGGCAAGGAAGTTGCTTCAGTCATCTTCGCGCGCGCGGTAACGCGATTGTGAATCGAACCTGAGTCCCTTCCGAAAAGGAGCTCGTCATGCTGTGGACCATCGTGTTGATCCTGATCATCCTGTGGGCCCTGGGCTTCGCCGTGCACATCGGCGGCGGCCTCATCCACCTGCTGCTGGTGATCGCCCTGATCGTCGCCATCGTGCGGCTGATCCAGGGAAGACCCGTGCTCTGAGCCGCGCCTCCCTGCCGGCTCGAGACACCGGCGGCGGCCGTGACGCGGCGGCCGCCGGAGCCTGCCCCTTGTCTCGCCAACCGATTAAATCGTAGTGCGATATAAAATCACCCCTGACCATAGGGGAGGCCGCCCGCCGGCCTCTCCGCCACGATTGGTCCAGCCGATTGGTCCAACTGGTCGTCTCGAAGTGGTCCTTCCGCGAGGACCGCGGCAACTCTAGACTCCGGCCATGAACGCCAGCGAGAAAAACGTCGAGGTGATGCTCCATCTCTTCCGCGCGGTCGAGCGGCGCGATGACCGGGCGGTGTTCGCCTGCTGCCACCCGCAGGTGGAGTTCCTCTGGCCGCCGTCGCTGCCCTACGGCGGCGACTCGGCCCGTCCCCGGGAGGGCCGCCCGACCTGGAGCGAAACGTGGACGCCGCTGCAACCCTCGGACGCCGAGCGCAACCTGGAGCCGCGGGTCGTAGCCGCCGGCGAGCATGAGGTCGTCATCCGCTGGCGGCAGAAAGGCGTCAGCGCGGCCGGCGACCGCTGCGACGGCGAGGTGCTGGGCCTCTACCAGCTGCGCGACGAGAAGCTCGTCCGCGCGCAGATGTTCTACTTCGACGGCGCGGCCGTCCGCGACTTCCTGTCGCGGGCCCGCGACGGGTCCCAGACCTCGGAGCCGGCCGCACCTCCCCCCGACCGCGCCGGCCTCGCCGACCTCGGCCAGCCGGCTGCGACCCGCCTGGCGATCGAGAAGGCTCGAAACCTCCTGGCCATGCACGGCCGGCCGATCCTGGTGCTGCCCAATGCCTGGGACGTCGCCAGCGCCCGGGTCGTCGCGGCGGCGGGCGCGCGGGCCGTGGCGACCAGCAGCGCGGCGGTGGCGGCGGCGCTCGGTTATCCGGACGGTGAGCGGCTGCCGCGAGAGCTGATGCTCGAGACGGTGCGCCGCATCGCCGCCGCCATGGCGGTTCCGGTCACGGCCGACCTCGAGGCCGGTTACGGCCGGTCGCCGGAAGAGGTGGCCGCGACCGTTCGCGGCGTCCTCGCCGCCGGGGCGGTCGGCATCAACCTCGAAGACGGCACCGGCGACGCCGCGGCGCCGCTGCGGCCGCTGGCCGAGCAGGTCGAGCGCATCCGGGCGGTGCGGTCCGCCGCGGCCGCCGCCGGCGTGCCGCTGGTGCTCAACGCCCGGGTGGACGTCTATCTCGCCCAGGCTGGACCGCCGGCGGACCGCTTCGCCGAAGCCGTGCGCCGGTCCAACGCCTACCGCGAGGCCGGAGCGGACTGCCTCTTCGTGCCGGCAGTGTCCGACCCCGGCCTGATCGCGCGCCTCGTCCACGAAGCCGGCGGCCCGCTCAGCCTGCTGGCGGGCCGCGACACCCCGCCCGTCCCCGAGCTCGAGCGCCTGGGCGTCGCGCGGGTGAGCGTGGGGTCCGGCTTGATGCGCGCCGCGCTGGGCCTCGCCCGCGACGCGGCGCGCGAGCTGCTCGAAGACGGCACCTATACCCGGCTCACCACCGGCAGCCTCGCGGCCGCCGAGTGGCAGGCGCTGTTGCAAGAGCCGGCCGCGGCCGGCGGTCGACCTTGAGCCGGCAACTCCGCCGCCGCTCGGAGCGTTCAAGGAGGAAGAAGGAGGTTCCGATGAGCGCCATCCTTGCGGACGTCCGTCACGCCTTGCGCACCTTCCGCAGCCGGCCCGCCTTCACCCTCGCCGCGGTCCTCACTCTTGCCCTGGGGATCGGCGCCAACAGCGCCATCTTCAGCCTGGCCGAGGCGCTGCTCTTGCGGCCGCTTCCCTACCGCGAGCCCGCGAGCCTGGTGGTGGCGACCAACCACGTCCGTACCTTCAACGCCGACATCGCCTCCGGGGCCGACTACCTGGACTGGCAGGAGCAGAGCCGCCAGCTGTCGGCGGTCGAAGCCTTCGACGACAGCGCCAGCTTCACCCTGACCGGCAGCGAGCAGCCCGAGCGGCTGCGCGGCGCGCGCGTCTCGCAGGGCCTTCTCAGCCTGCTCGGCATCACGCCGGCGAGCGGTCGTGGCTTCCACCCCGAAGAGGGAAGGCTCAACGGCCCGCCCGCGGTGATCCTGTCGGCGCCGCTGGCCGAGCGGCTCTTCGGTTCAGCTCCCAAGGCGGGCACTCCTGTCGCGGGCGGCGCGGCGGCCATGGGCAAGCTGCTGCGGCTCGACGGCCGCGCCTTTCCGGTCGTGGGAGTGCTGCCCCGCCAGTTCGTGTTTCCAGGCAATCCCGGCGTGGAGCTCCTCGTGCCCTTGCAGCTCGATTCCGCCCGCGAGCATGGCCTCCGCCAGATGTCGATCCTTACCATCGTCGGCCGCCTGCGTCCCGGGGCGACGCTCGACCTGGCCCGCGGCGAGCTGCAGGCGATCCGCCAGCGCGCCGAAGCCGCGGCGATTGCCGCCGACCTCGCCGGCCCTCCGGCCGCGGCTCCGGCCGCTCCGCCGCCGGCAGGCCCGCGGTTCGGCCCCTCGATACAGATCCGCATCCAGGCAGGGCCCGGCGGCGGGCCCGGTGCTGGGCCGGGCGCCCGGCGCATGCTGGCCTTCGGGAGCGAGGTTCGCGTCACGCCGTTGCACGAGAAGCTGGTCGGAAAGGTCCGGCCCGGACTCCTCTTGCTAGCCAGTGCGGTCGGCCTCGTGCTTCTCATCGCCTGTGCCAACGTCGCCCACCTGCTGCTCGCCCGTGCCGCGGCACGGCGGCGGGAGCTCGCCATCCGGGCCGCTCTGGGGGCCAACCATGGGCGCCTCGTCCGCCACCTGCTCACCGAGAGCGTGCTGCTCGCGCTCGCCGGCGGGACCGCCGGCCTCCTCGTTGCCGCCTGGGGGTCCCGCCTACTCGCCGCCCTGGCGCCGGGTGAGGTGGCTGGAGCCCTTCTGCCGCAGGTGGCCGTGGGACTCGATGCCTCGGTCCTGCTGTTCACGCTCGCCCTGGTGCTTGCCACCAGTCTCCTCTTTGGGCTCGGCCCGGCGCTCGCCGCGGCGCACGTCGAGCTGCGAGAGCCGTTGCAGGCGATCGCCCGCGCCGGACAGGGGCGCGTTCGCGGGCTGCTGGTGGCAGCCGAGGTCGCCCTGGCAACCATCCTGCTGGTCGGTGCGGGGCTACTGCTGCGCAGCTTCGCGCGTCTCCAGGCGGTGGATCCCGGCTTTCGTCCCGAGCGGGTGCTGACCCTGGCCCTCGACCTCTCCTCATCGGGCGTATACCGGGAGCCCGCGGCCCAGACCGCCTTCATGGACGAGCTGGCGCGGCGCGTCGCCGCTCTTCCCGGGGTCCGTTCCGTCGCCTTCGGCGACTCGCTGCCGCTCGCCCGCGTGCTGCGCATGCTGCGCGGCCTGGCGGTCGAGAACCGGCCGCCGCGGGACCCGTGGGAGGAGCCCGAGGTCACCGTCTCCGCGGTCTCCCCCGACTACTTCAGGACCCTGGGCATCGCCCTCCGTCGCGGCCGCGCCTTCGACGCGCGAGACGCCGCCACCGCGCCGCCCGTCGCCGTGGTCAGCCACACCCTTGCCCGCTCTTTCTGGGGAGACGCGGACCCGATCGGCAAGCGGATCCGCCCCGGTCCCCCGGGCCGGCCATGGGTGACGGTCGTGGGCGAGGTCAAGGACGTGCGCCGCGAGGACCTGGCGACCGCCCCCAAGGCCGAGCTCTACTTTCCCTACCTCCAGCAGCCCAGCGCCTTCGCGTTTCTCGCCCTGCGCACGCGCGACGATCCGGCGGCGCAGACCGGGGCGGTCCGGCGCGAGATCCACGCGCTCGACGCGCAGCTCCCGGCCTTCGACATCTCGACCCTCGAGCAGCGCCTCGCCGCGTCCATCGCCGCCCGTCGTTTCGGCCTCCTGCTGATCAGCGCCTTCGCGGTGCTGGCGCTGGCGCTGGCAGCGGTTGGCCTCGCAGGCGTCGTCGCTTACGGCGTGGTCGAGAGGACGCGAGAGATCGGCGTCCGCATGGCCCTGGGAGCGCGCCGAGGACACGTCCTGTCGCTGGTCGTCGGCAATGCTCTGCTGGCGGTCGCGGCCGGCATCGTGGCTGGCATCCCCGCCGCCATGATGCTGTCCCGTTTCCTCGCCGGCGCCCTCTACGGCATTGCCGCAACCGATCCGATGACCTATCTGGCGATCCCGGTCCTGCTCCTCGCTATCTCGTTTCTCGCCGCCTACCTCCCGGCGCGCCGAGCCGCGCAAGTCGACCCGCTGGTGGCCCTCCGGCATGACTGATCGCCGGTAAGGAACCGCCGGCCGGAAGGCACGAGACGTGCACCAACCTCTCCCAAGGAGAACGTCGAGGGTTTCGATCGCCTGATGGTCCACCATCTCCGCCCGCTGTCACGGCTGCCGCCGATCGTCGTTCTCGCCCTTGGCTTGGCGGCCGCCCTGCCGGCCGCCGCGGCGAGCGCCGGCGGGCTGCTGCACGTGCCGCAGGACGTTCCCACCCTGCCGCAGGCCATCGCTCAGGTCGCGGATGGGGGCGTCATCGAGCTCGCCGCGGGCACCTACTCCGCACCGGCGGCGGGCTTCAGGATCGCCAACGCCGGCAAGGGCTTCACCATTCGCGCCGCACTCGGCGCCGCCGTGGTCCTCGACGGCGCCGGCCAGCACCCGGTCCTCGTGCTGCGCAACTCCTCCCGCTCGCACGGGCGGCTGATCGTCTTCGAGGACCTGATCTTCCGCAACGGCGGCGGCGGGTCGCCGGTCACCTCCCCGGGAGTCACCCTCGACGCCGGCGAGGCCCGCTTCGTCGGCTGCGGCTTCGAGAACAACGCCGGCGGGGCGGGCGCCGACGGCGGCGGCGCCAAGGTGCGCAACGGCTCGGATGCGACCTTCATCGGCTCGAGCTTCACCGGCAACAGCTCTCCCGCCGCCGGCGGCGCCATGATGGTCAACGCCTCCAACGTCGAGGTGCTCGGGGGCGCGTTCGCCGGCAACCGCGTCAACGTCCCGGGCGCCGATCCGTCCTCTCACGGCGGCGCGATCAACGTCATCGACGGCACGCTCTTGGTGTCGGACGCCCTGTTCCAGGGCAACCAGGCCGGCTGGGTGGGCGGCGCCATCTTCGCCCTGGGCACCCGGGCCGCCGCACCGGTGAGCGTGTCGATCACGCGCTCCACGTTCCAGGCCAACGTCATCGCGCCGCAGCCATGCTGCCCGCCGCCGGCGGCACCCACCGGCGGCGCGATCCACGTCGAGGACCAGGTCGCCCTCGACGTGCAGGGCTCCCGCTTCGTCGACAACGCGGCGCAGTTCGGCGGGGCCATCAGCACCTTCCGCGCGCTGGTCAATGTCGCGGGCTCCGTCTTCCAGGGCAACGGGGGCAGCGTCAGCGGCGCTTTCGAGTCCGTCGGCGGCGCCATCTGCGCGCTGACCAACGGCACGACCTCCGGCGGGCTGCCCCGTCCGGCCGCGGTCACCGTGGCCGGCTCGCTGCTGCAGGGAAGCCATCCAGGTGGCAGCGGCGGTCCCGTCGCCAACGCCGGCGGCTGCATCCTGGCCCAGGGTGACCAGCAGGACCTCTACGGCCAGGCCGGCGTCCCTCCCCGCGGCACCCTGGCCAGCACCCGTGCGCCGGTCCAGGTCACCGGCTCGGTCTTCGACCATTGCGACGTCCAGGCGAGCCCAGCGACCGGCGGCGGCATGGGCGGGGCCATCAACGGTGCGCTGGTCGCGCTGACGCTCGACGACTCGCTGGTCCTCGAGTCGGGTGCGGCCGGCGGCGGCAGCGGCGGCGGCGGCGGCGGCATCTCCCTGGCCAGCGAGTCGGCGGCGCACATCTCGAACACGACCTTCGCGGGCAACGCCGCCGACTCCTCGGGCGGCGCCATCTTCGGCGGCGAGGGCTCGGCCGTCGAGATCAGCGGCTCCCGCTTCATCGCCAACCAGGTCAGCCAGGGGGGCGGCGGGGCGGTCAACGCCTCGCACGGGGCGGCGCTCTATTTCATTCCCGCGCTGGGCGCTCAGCCCCACGCCGGCTCCGGCGACGCCAGCGGCGTCGTAACGGGGACGCTCTTCAGCCAGAACCTCGGCCTGCCCATCTGGGACGTCGATTTCGGCGGCGCCAGCCCGGTCAACACAGTCCAGTACAACGGCAACCAGCTGTTCGACACAACCTTCGGCGGCAAGGTCTACGTCGACACCTACGCCGATCCCGGCCGCAACGGCTTCGACGTCGCCGGCCTCGACAGCCTGGTCATCAGCCGCGCCGGCGGCCCGACCACGGTCAAGGCGGCGGTCCCCGACCAGGCGCTCGGCGCCGCTCCGGCCGCCGGGACGCTCCGCGCCATCCCGCCCGCGGGCTCGCCGTCGTCGCGGTCCGCGGCCTTCCTGACCTACGCCTGGACGGGTGACTTCGCCACCCTCGACGGTGTGCCGCTGCCTCAGCACCAGGGCCTGATCGAGAACGCGGCGCCCGGCTCCCACTCGCTGCTCGTGGACGGCGCGCCCGTCGATGGTGCCGTCATCGCCGCGCCCCCGTGCACCTCGGACCCCGTGCTCTGCCTGGCCAGCGAACGCTTCCACGTCCAGGTCCACTGGCGGCTGCCGACCGGCGAGCGCGGCGAAGGCCACCCCATGGCGCTGTCGGGCGACACCGGCACCTTCTGGTTCTTCGACCCGGCCAACGTCGAGCTCGTCGTCAAGGTGCTCGACGGCCGTGGGGTCAACGGCCGCTTCTGGGTCTTCTACGGCGCCTTGTCGAACGTCGAGTACACGCTGGTGGTGACGGACACCGTGACCGGCGCGGTCAGGGCCTACGTCAATCCCCAGGGCCAGCTGGCCAGCGTCGCCGACACCTCCGCCTTTCTCGGGACAGGCAACGCACCTCCCGAGCCGCCGGTGGCCGCCCCGGCGGCGCCCCAAGCAGGGGCCCAGGCCGCGGCCTGCGCGGCGGGTGCCGGCGACCTCTGCCTCGGCAACCGCTTCCGGGTCAGCGTCTCCTGGCGAACGAGCACCGGCGCCGGCAATGGCACGGCGGTGCCGCTGACCGGCGACACCGGCTATTTCTGGTTCTTCAACGCCGCCAACGTCGAGCTGGTGGTGAAGGTCCTGGACGGCCGCCCGCTGAACGGTCACTTCTGGGTCTTCTACGGCGCCCTGTCCAACGTCGGCTACACCATCACCATTACCGACACCCGGACCGGCCGCGGCAAGCGCTACGTCAATCCTCCAGGCACCATGGCCAGCGTCGCCGACACCTCGGCCCTGCCGGGGCCGTAGCAGCACGACGAACGACTGGAAGTCGCCGCAAGCGCCGGCCCCTCCAGTCGAGCGGCAAGCCGTTGGCGCTGCGAGCCGTCAGCCTGCCTTGCCGGCGGAACGCACCGGCGCCGGCGCAATGTACGCCAGCTTGGCGCAGCGCAGCAGCTCGGCGAAACGGGGTAGGCCGCGCAGGGGGTCATAGATGGGATTGACCCGCAGGAAGGGGATCCCGAACCCCGACCGCTCCTCGCACTGCCGGGACAGCAGGTCGAACGCGTGGTCGTACTCGCCGAGCTCGATCGCCGCCTCGACGGCCAACCCGCGGTTCGCCGAATCGGCCTTGGCCGCCTCCCGCTGCGCGCGCGACCAGAAGCCGGCCAGGCTGGCGGGCGGGCAGACGCCCATGGCGCGGGCCTCGTCTCTCGCAGCCGTGAGGGCGGCCCGCGCGTCGCCCTTCGCGAGCTCGGCCACGATCAGCGGCCAGTAAGCCTGCTGGAAGTCCGGCCTGCCCGAGGCGGTGCCGCGCGTCGCGGCCAACGCCAGATCGATCGTCCGCAGGGCCTGCTCGATGGCCTCGTCATGGCGGCGGGCGATGTAGCAAAACCAGGCGGGGTTGATGGCGAGCCTCCTCTCGGGCTCCAACGCCAGCGCGCGGTTGACCTCTGCCCAGGCCTCGTCGTGGCGTCCCTGCGCGGCCAGCACGTTCGCCAGCCCAAAGTGTCCCTGGGCGCTCCTTGGCTCGAGCTGGATCGCGCGCCGGAACGCTCCCTCGGCCCCTCGCCAGTCGTACTCGAATTGGAATAGGCGCTGGCCGCGGTCCACGTAAGCGACGAAGTTCCTCGAATCGAGCTCGAGAGCACGCCGCTCGGCGGTCTCGGCGGTCGTCAGGACTTCTCGCGCCGGCCGCCCAGTCCCCAACAGCACCTGGCCGATGGCGGCAAAGACGGGGGAGGATTGGGGATCGAGGACGGCGGCCTCCTCGAACACGACCTTCGCCTGGTCCATCTCGCCTACGGCCTGGAGATAGCGTCCCTCGAGATAGCGCTGCTGGGCGGGCGGGACCTGCTCCGGAGCCGCGATGCCCGGTGGCAGAGGCCTGCCCAGCCGCGCCCCCGGGCCGATCGTGCTCAGGAGGAGGGTGAGGGCGCAGGTGCCGGCGAGGTTCGCACGCCAGCGCGCCGGCGGCTGTCGCGGCGCCGCCGTCTGCTCGGCCACCTGGGGTCCCACCTCGCGGCCCACCGCCTCGACAGGCGCGAGGAAGCGGTAGCCGCGACGGGGGATGGTGGCGACGAAGCGCGGCCGAGCGGCAGAATCGCCGAGCGCGCGGCGAATCTGCAGGATGCAGAAGTTCAGGGCGAGGTCGAAGTCGACGTAGGTCTCCTCTCCCCAGACGGTGCGCCGGAGCTCCTCCCGCGTCACCACCTTCCCGGCCTGCCCAGCCAGGATCTCGAGGACCTTCGCCGGCCGGGGCTGGAGCTTTACCACGGTGCCCGCCCGGAGCAACTCGCCGCTGTCCAGCCGCAGCTCGAAATCCCCGAAGCGGAAGGAGCTCGCTCGCCGATCTGCGCGCGCCGGCAGGATCGCCATGGCACTCACTCCTGACCCCCTTACCAATATACAGCAAATGATGCTGCATAAAAATGAACCGACGTCGTGGGGTCACGAGGGGCGGGCTATCACCTCCGGCTAAGACGCCGCTCATCGAGCGCTCATGTAAAGCCGCCGTCCGCCTCGCTAGCGTCCAGAGCACCTGCCGCGACATGGCAGCCAACCGTGCCCACGAGGCGCAAGGAGATCCGTATGAAGCCAGAGGCCACGACATCCACTTCGATTCGCCGGGCGAGCCGAATCCTCCGGCGCAGCCTGGCGATCGCCACATTCATCTTCCTGACGGCCGCGGTTGCCGGCCGCGGTCAGGCACCCTTCGTGCGGACTTACATCGTCGACGGCGGCAGCTCCCCGACCGCCAACGGCAACGCGCTGATGATCGCCCTCAGCAACATCTCCGGCAACAGCGCGACGAATCCCTGGTTGATCAAGGTCGAGCCCGGTATCTTCGATCTCGGGTCGAGCGGCTTGACCTTGAAGGACTACGTCGACATCGAGGGCTCCGGCCCGGGCGTGACCACCATCACCTCTTCGCAGCCACGGACTCCTGGCAACCTCGCCACGATCAACGTCCCGGTCGGGGTGCACGCCGAAGTGCGGGAGCTCACGGTGCAAAACATCTCATCCGATGCCATCGGCATTACCAGCAGCAGCACCAACTTCGCCTTGACCCGGGCCAACGTCGTGATCCCCAACGGCGCAGTCAGCACGTTCGGCATCCTGGGCACCGCGGCGACCATCGCCAGGACCAGCTTCCAGCTCACTTCCTCCAACAACACCTCAGAAGCGATCTACGTCTCCGGTAACCCCGCGATCAAGGACGTCACGATCGTGATCCAGAACACCAGCGCGGTGGTCCTATCGATCGGCATCCAGATCACCGGCGGCAGCCCCACGATCGACAACGCCGTGGTCACCGTGAGCGGCGCTCAGAGCAACTACGGCGCCCAGCTCCTGCAAGGTTCCACGACCCTGATCAGCAACAGCCGCTTCACCGTCATCACCAGCAACAGCGCGGGCGCCGCCGATGGCATTCGCGCCTTCGGCGGCGCCTGTACGCTGCAAGACCTGAGCATCAGCGTCACGGGCGGAGGAGCCAGCTACGGGATCGTGCTCAACGCGGGGAACGGCCCCGCCCTCACTTCGATCGTGCGTCGGGTCACGATCAGCGCCTCGGGCGCAGCAAATGAAAACAACGGCGTCTACGTGGAGGGATACCAGAGTGCCACCCTGCGCGACCTCGAGGTGCAAGCCAGCGGTGGCAATCAGGCGACGGCGGTCTTTGCTCAGTATGCCAATTTCTCCGGCACCGGCCAGTCGCTCGTCATCATGGACTCGAGGCTGCAGGCTTCGGGGGGGTCATTCAACGACGGCCTCGATGTTTCCGGTTTCGGCAATACCCTGACCATCGTGCGGACCAGTGCGACGGCAAGCGGCGGCACCAGCTACGGCCTTTCCGAGCTCAACGCCTCGAATGTCTTCACCATCGACCACTCACAGATCAGCGGCGGCACCGGCTCGGTCCATCTCAACGACCTCTTCAGAGCCGGCGCTTCGCAGCTGGCCGGCACCGTCTCGCCGGCACTCGGCACGTGTGCTGCCTGCTACAGCGGCTCCTACGCCGCCCTGTCGGCGGCTTGTCAATAGACGGAGTGGCGGCCAGCGCCTCCGCCGCAACCTGCGGCGGAGGCGCTGAGCAGAGTTCGCTTCGGCGCGCGCTCCACGCGCAGGTGGCGGCCCTGAGGGCCTCCGCTCCCCCCCTGCTTAATCTAGCGCTAGCGTGTAACCTTTCCCACCAGCTCAGCGCCTACGTGGTGAGGGGTCATCTCCTCGCGAGGAGAAACGGCTCCCCCGAGCTTACCCATGTTGATTCTGGACTTCGACCCGGAGTCCGGCCTCGGCGCAGCGCTCCGGGAGATCTTGGCCTGCAGCCATCCGGGCGCCGTGGCAACGCGGCAGCCGGAGCTGGGAGCCCACGGCCTTGAGCTTCCCTCCGGCGACCGGCTGGACCGAACGGGCTCCGGTTCGCCCTCGCTGATCTTCGCCGTTCTCTCCGCGAAGCTGCTCGAGAACCCAGAGGCGCTGCTCCGCTCCCTGCGGGGGCAGGTCCCGGAAGCGCCGATCCTCGCCGTGATGGAGCGGGGGGAACCGGACCTGATCTTCCAGTTGCTGGAGCTCGGGATCCGGGACTTCCTGCTGCAGCCGTTGCAGGCTTGCGAAGTGCTGCCGCGCGTCTGGCGTCTGCTCGACCGGGCGAACCGTAGCGAGACCGACGTATCGCGGCTCAAGGAGAGGCTCGGGCTGCGCTTCCTCGTCGGCGAGAGCGCGGCCTTCCTCGCCGTGATCGAAAAGATTCCACTGCTGGCGCGTTGCGACGCGAGCGTCCTGATCACCGGCGAGACCGGCACCGGCAAGGAGCTCGTCGCGCGCGCCATCCACTACCTCAGCCCACGTGCCGGCAAGCCGTTCCTCGCCGTCGACTGCGGCGCCATTCCGACCGAGCTGCTGGAGAACGAGCTGTTCGGCCACGAGCGCTCCGCCTACACCGGCGCCTACACCCCGCAGGCCGGCCTGGTCCAGGAGGCCGAGGGAGGGACCATGCTCCTCGACGAGGTCGACACCCTTCCCCTTCTCGCCCAGGTCAAGCTCCTGCGCCTGCTCCAGGAAAAAGAATTTCGCCCCCTCGGCTCGAGCCGGGTGCGGAAGGCGGACGTGCGCATCCTGGCAGCCAGCAACGGCGACCTCGAGGGAGCGGTGCGCGAGGGCCGGTTGCGCCAGGACCTCTACTATCGCTTGAACGTCATCCCCCTCCGCCTGCCGCCGCTGCGCGAGCGCCGCGACGACATCCCAAGGCTTGCCCGCCATTTCCTCCACAAGCACGCCTTGGGGCGGCGGCCGGCGGAGCTCTCGCCGCACGCCGTCCAGGCCCTCCTCCAGAACGACTGGCCCGGCAATGTGCGCGAGCTCGAGCACGTCATCGAGCGGGCCGTCGTGCTCTCCCAGGATCAGGAGCTGATTCGCGAGCACCACGTCGTGCCGCAGCGCGCTCCCGACCGCGCCGGGTCCAGGATCGCCGCGGAGACCTTCCACCTGGCCAAGGCCCGCGCCGTTGCCGAATTCGAATCCGCCTATATCCGCGAGCTACTGGTCACTCACCAGGGCAACATCAGCCGCGCGGCGCGCGCCGCCGACAAGAACCGCCGCGCCTTCTGGGAGCTCATCCGCAAGCACCGCATCGACGCGCGCAGCTTCCGCGCCGCCAACCCCTAGCAGCCAGCAGCCAGGACGATTCCCCGCGCCGGTAGGACGAAAACCTCCTAGCGGGAAAAACCGCGAGAAACACGAGCGTCTCCGCCCGGACCCAGCTTGCCGGACGGCGCTAGACCAGGGCGGAAAGATCCTACTCCGCGCGGCGAAACCCTTGATTTTCGCACCTTCCCGCGTGGCACCCGGGTTGCACCCGGCGCCAGCCTGACACGCGGCCGGACACGCGGCCGGACGACGCGACACGACCAGACATGGACGAGCTCTCGCTACGCATTCTCTCCTACCTGGCGGAGAACCCGGGGGCGAACGACACGCTCGAGGGCATCGCCCAGTGGTGGCTGCTGGAGCGGGAGATCCGCGATCAGCTGACGGCCGTCGAGCGGGCGGTCGCCGAGCTCACGGCCGAGGGATGGCTCGTCGCACGGCACCGCGCCGGCCTGCCCGCCCAGTATCGGCTCAACCCGTCGCGGGCGGGGGCGATCCGATCTCTCCTGGAAGGCGCGCCGTGATCGCCTCGGCGGCGCCGCCGGCCAGCGAGCTCGGCAGTCCTTATGCATCCAGCTGGGAGCACCTGGCCGACGAGCTGCGCTGGCTCGACCTCGTGCTCCACCTGCGCCTGCTCGACCGCCGGAGCGAGGCTGGCCAAGATCCCTTGGAGCCCTTCAAGGGCCTGGTCCTTTCGGAGCAGGAAATCCTGCGCCTGCTCGCCGCCGGCGGCCTGCCGCCCAAGCCTGGCCCAGCCGCCGACGCCGGCCAGCACGGCACCGTGGCCGCCTCCCTCGACGAGCTGGCGCTGCGCATCGCCCGGCGGCGCGAGGCGAGCGCCCGCGCCGGCGCCGAGCTCACACTCCCCCGCCTCTCGCGGATCTTCCACCTGGATCCGTTCGAGGAGCGGTGCGTCCTGATCTGCCTGGCGCCCGAGGTCGACCGCAAGTACGAGAAGCTCTACGCCTACCTCCAAGACGACGTCACGCGCCGCAAGCCGACGGTGGGGTTGGCGCTCGAGCTCCTCTGCGGCGCGCGCGAGGAGAGGTTCGGCGCCCGCGGCGCCTTCGAGCCGCAGGCCGCGCTCCTCAAGGGCCGCCTCGTCCAGATCGACGGCAACGGCGGGCTGTCCTCCCTGCTCGCCCGTGGGCTGAAGCTCGAGGACCGGATTGCCGGCTTTCTGCTCGGCTCGGCGACGATTGCCCCGGCCATCCAGGAGCTCGCCGAGCTGGTCATGCCCGGCGCCGCGCCCGCGGTCCGCCTCGCGTTCGAGGAGCTGCGCCCCCGGCTCGGCGAAGCCGTCCGCGAGCGCCTGGGCCGCGCCGAGCCCGCCGGCCTCATCTTCCATCTGCACGGCTCCTACGGCACCGAGAAGCAGGCGCTCGCCCGCGCCGCCTGCGCCGACCTCGGCCTGCCCCTGGTCGTCGCCGACGTCGATCGCATGCTCGCCGACTCGAGGCCCTTCGCGGAGACGGCCTGGCTGGTGGCGCGGGAGGCGGTCCTGCAGCCGGCGGCGCTCTGCTTCTCGGGCTTCGACCGCCTGTTCGCGGAAGAGCAGGGCCAGAGCCCGCCGCGCGAGAAGCTGCGCGGCCTGCTCGAGGCGGTCCAGGCCTTCTCGCGCCTGACCTTCCTCCTCGGCGAGCGGCCCTGGAGCCCGGCCGGCATCCTGAGCAGCCTGGATGGGTTCGTCGAGCTCGCGCTCCACCCGCCGGCGGCCGCCACCGCGCGCAGCCTGTGGGAAGAACGGCTGCGCGGCGAGCCGCTGGCCGCGGCGATCGACGCCGGGACACTGGCCAGCCGCTTCCGGCTGACCTCCGGCCAGATGCGGGACGCCGTGGCGCTTGCCGGCAGCCTGGCGCGCTGGCGCTCGCCCCGCGACGGCACCATCACCGCCGACGACCTCGCCGCCGCCTGCCGCGCCCAGGCGGGCCTCAAGCTCACGAAGGTGGCGCGCAAGATCGAGCCCGGCTACGGCTGGGACGACATCGTCCTGCCGCCGGATCAGCGCGAGCAGCTCCGCGAGGTCTGCGGTCAGGCCGAGCACCGCCACGTGGTGTTCGGCGCCTGGGGCTTCGGCCGCCGCATGTCGCTCGGCAAGGGGCTCAACGCCCTCTTCTCGGGACCTCCGGGCACCGGCAAGACCATGGCCGCCGAGGTGATCGCCCGCGAGCTCGGGCTCGACCTCTACAAGATCGATCTCTCGCAGGTGGTCAGCAAGTACATCGGCGAGACCGAGAAGAACCTCGACCGCGTGTTCGCGGCGGCGGAGAGCTCGAACGCGATCCTCTTCTTCGACGAGGCCGACGCCCTCTTCGGCAAGCGCTCGGAAGTGCGCGATTCGCACGACCGCTACGCCAACGTCGAGGTGAGCTATCTGCTCCAGAAGATGGAGGAGTACGAGGGCATCGCCATCCTCGCCTCCAACCTGCGGCAGCACCTCGACCAGGCTTTCCTGCGCCGCCTCACCTTCACCGTGCATTTCCCGTTCCCCGACGAGGACAGCCGGCGCCGGATCTGGGAGGGCTCCTGGCCCGAGGAGGCTCCCCTCGACGCGGCGGTGGACTTCGGCTTCCTCGCCCGCGAGTTCCGGCTGGCGGGCGGCAACATCCGCAACATCGTGCTCGCCGCGGCCTTCCTCGCCGCCGCCGAGCGCGATCGCGTGCGGCAGTCCCATCTGCTGCGCGCCACCCGCCGCGAGTACCAGAAGATGGGCAAGACGATCGCCGGGGTGGAGGCGGCGGCGCCGTGATCGCCCATCTCGACAACCTGCTGCGCCACCTGTTCGTGGACCGCATCGCCGAGATCACCGGCGACGACCAGGTCGGCTTCCAGCCGCCGGATCAGGATTGGCGCAACCACGTGGGGACCCTGGCGGGACCCGCCCTCAACGTCTACCTGGTGGCGCTGACGGAGAACCGCAAGCTGCGCTCGAACGAGCGCGAGCGGGAGGTCCGCGACGGCGGCGTGTTCGACACGCGCGCGCCGCGGCGGCTCGACTGCCATTACATGATCACCGCCTGGAGCCCGGTGACGCCGTCGCCGCTGGTCGAGCCGGTGCTCGACGAGCACGCGCTCCTCTATCAGGCGGCGGCGGTGCTGATCAACGCCGAGCCCATCGTGCCGCGCCGCATCTACGCGCCGGCGCCGCTGCCCGGCACGTTCCCACCCGCGATCGCCGACGCCGAGCTGCCGAGCGAGGTGCTGGCCGCCGAGGGGCTGTCCCAGTTGACGGACTTCTGGAGCACGGTGGACTGGCGCTGGAAGCCGGCCGTGCACCTGACCGTGACCCTGCCGGTGATCTACGAGCAGCAGCTCTCCGGTCCGCTGGTCACCACCCGCATCACCGAGTACCGCCAGAGCGGCCGTCCGGGGACGGCCGAGGTCTGGATCCAGATCGGCGGCCACCTGCGCACCGGCGCGCCGCCGCTGCCGGTGGCCGGCGCCTGGGTGCGCCTGGAGACCCCCGGCAACTTGCCGCTCCAGACCACCGAGACCGATGCCGATGGCCGCTTCACCTTCGCCGAGCTCGCCGCGGGTCCCTACGTGCTGCGCATTCGCGCCCGGGGCTTCGCCGAGGCCACACGCAACGTCCAGGTTCCGTCCGCCGCCGGCGGATACGACCAGGAGATCTAGCGGACAGGAGGAGACCCTGATGCCCACTTACGACACCCCAGGCGTCTACATCGAAGAGCAGACCGGCCCCGGAGTGATCGCCGGCGTCGGCACGAGCACGGCGGCCCTCATCGGGCCGGCGCGGCGCGGGCCGATCCTCGTGCCCGTGCGGATCAGCAGCTACGAGGAGTTCCTGAGCCTCTACGCGGCGCCGAACCTGGACGGCTCCTTCGACCCCTTCATCACGTCGCCGCGCCGCTTCTTCCTCGCCCAGGCGGTGCGTGGCTTCTTCATCAACGGCGGCCGCGAGGCATACATCGTGCGCGCCGGCACGGCCCGCGCCACGGCCTGGGACGTGGACAACCGGGACGGCAAGGTGGCGTTCCGGGTCCAGGCCCGCGAGCCCGGGGCCGCCGGCGACAACATCACGGTCGCCGTCCAGGCGGCGCACGCCACCGGCGACCCGGGGCCGGCGATGGCCACCGGCAGCGCCACGGCCCAGACCGTCAGCGGGATCACCGTGACGCTTGCGGCCGGCCCCAATCCGTTCCGCGCCGGCGACGTCGTGGCCAAGGACCTGACGCCCCAGACGCTCGACCGCGCCGCGATCACGGCGATCGCCGGCCAGGTCCTGACGCTGAGCAGCCCCATCGCCGGGCTGGTCAATGGCGACACCCTGCGCATCGCCCACCTCATCCCGGCGCAGCCCGCGATCCGGATGGCGGCCACGGCCGGCCTCTCCGCGGGCGCCGTCGTGCACATCCGCGGGCGCAACGCCGCCGACACCGCCGACGTCGACGACTACGCGATCGTCGAGAGCGTCGACGCCGCCGGCTTCGTGACCTTCGCCTCCGCGCCGGCGCGCGCCAACACCTTCAACCTCGCCGTGGCGGGCGCGCCGACGCTCACCTCGGAGGAGTTCCATCTGCTCGTGACCCCGCCCGGCAGTCCGGCCCAGAGCTTCGACAACCTGTCGCTGGAAGCGGCTCACCCCGGTTACGTCTTCGCGGCCGTCGGCTCGGAGTCGGTCGAGATCCTGCCGCCGCCGGCGCCGCCGACGACGCCCGGCTTTCCGGGCCGGCTCATCAATCCGGTGGCCGGCAATCTCCCGATCACCGTCCACGGACGGGACGACGATCCCGGCGCCATCGCCCTTGCCGACTTCCAGACCGGGCTCGACGCGCTGCGCAACGTCGACGAGGTCAACATCCTGTGCATCCCCGACGCCGCCGACCATCCTGACTCCCTCTCCATCCAGCAGGCGATGATCCAGCACTGCGTCGGCCTCAAGAACCGCTTCGCGATCCTCGACTCGCACCGCGGGGCGCCGCTCTCCGGAGCCGGCAGCGTCGAGGAGCAGCGCGCCGGCGTCCAGTCCCCGAACGGCTTCGCCGCCCTCTACTACCCCTGGCTCGAGGTGCGCGACCCGCTGAGCGCCGTGCTGCCGCCGCGCACCATGCTCATCCCGCCCTCGGGACACATGGCGGGCATCTACGCCCGGACCGACGGCGAGCGCGGCGTCCACAAGGCGCCGGCCAACACCGACGTGCGCGGCGCCCTGGGCCTCGAGCGGCGTCTGAGCGATGGCCAGCAAGGCCCCCTCAACCTCGAGGGCATCAACGTGCTGCGCATCTTCCAGGGCTCGAGCACGATCGTCGTCTGGGGGGCCCGCACCACGGTCGATCGCAGTGTCACCGACTGGATCTACGTCCCCGTGCGGCGCCTGCTGACCTACATCGAGCTGTCGATCTCCGAGGGCATTCGCTTCGCGGTCTTCGAGCCCAACAACCTCGCCCTCTGGCAGAAGCTCAAGCGCACCATCGGCGAGTTCCTCACCCGCGTCTGGCGCGACGGCGCACTGTTCGGCGACTCGGCCGACAAGGCCTTCTACGTCCGCATCGACGAAGCGCTCAATCCGCCCGCGGTGCGCGCGCTCGGCCGCCTCTACATCGAGATCGGCGTCGCCGCCGTCCGTCCGGCGGAGTTCATCATCGTCCGCATCGGCCTATGGGACGGCGGCGCGGCCGTGAGCGAAGGCTAGGCAGGAAACCAAAGGAGAAACCGCCATGGCTCAGACAGGGCAAAGGATAGACCCCTACGGCAGTTACAACTTCCTGGTGGAGATCGACGGCATCGCCCGCGCCGCGTTCCGGGAGGCGAGCGGCTTCGACTCCTCGATCGACGTCATCGAGCACCGCGAGGGCGGCGAGAACATCACCCAGCGCAAGCTGCCGGCGAAGGCCAAGTACTCGAACATCACGCTCAAGTGGGGCACCGCCGACGACCGCCAGCTCTACGACTGGCACCGCCAGTGGGTGACCGGCGATCCCGCAGCGCAGCGCAAGAACGGCTCCGTCGTCCTGCTCGACCGCCAGGGACAGGAGAAGTTGCGCTGGAACTTCGTCAATGCCTGGCCTGCGAAGTGGACGGGCCCGAGCTTCAATGCCGAAGGCAATGACCTGGCCATCGAGACGCTCGAGCTGGCTCACGAGGGCCTGGCGCGCGCCTGAGCGCTGCGCCAGCTGACGCAGGCTGACGCCAGCGCGAGCTGACGCAAGCGCAAGCGGACGCCAGCTGCCGGAAGGAGAAAGCGATGCTGCAAACCGAGTACGAGTTCACGCTGCCCTTGGGTTACGTCGACGCCGAAGGCAACCTCCACCGCGAGGGAGTGATGCGCCTGGCCACGGCCGGCGACGAGATCCTGCCGCTCAAGGATCCGCGGGTGCAGAGCAACGAGGCGTACCTGATCCTCATCCTGCTCGCGCGCGTCGTCACCCGGCTGGGTTCGCTCGGCCAGATCAATCCCAAGGTGATCGAGAGCCTGTACGCGGCCGACCTGGCCTATCTGCAGGACCTCTACAACCGCATCAACCATGACGGCAGGCCGTGTCTGGAAGCGGTCTGCCCGAAGTGCGAGACGCGTTTCGAGGTGGAGATGAATGGCCTGGGGGGGTTCTAGGCTACCCCCTCGCGCCGCTCTATGAGGAGGTAGCCTTCATCGCTTTTCACTTCCACTGGCCGCTGCCCCAGATCCTCGATCTGGAGCATCCGGAGCGGCGGCGATGGGTGCAGGAGATCTCGGCGATGAATCAGCGCCTCAACGGCGACTGAGCGACCGAGCGACCGAGCTACTGAACGACTGAGCGACTGAGCGACTGAGGATGGCAGACGGCGGCAACCATGGCGGACACGAGTCGTAAGGGCAAGCTGAAGACGGCGGCCGCGCGGTGGCGCAGCCGGCGACGCGCGGCGCGGCCGGCCCCGCGGTGGCGGGCGTGGGTGGAGGCCCTCCTCGCCCGCTACCTGCGGCGGCCGACGCGCCCCGGCAGCCCCGGGCGCGTGCTGTCGCGTCCGCCCCGGCCCCTGAGCCTGGTGCGCGAGCGCTGGCTCCTCGCCGCGCGGACGCTCCTGCCGCAGATCCACCTCGCCGTCCAGCCGCTGCTGCGCGTCTGGCAGACCCGTCCGGTCGTCACGGCGCACCACCGGGGCGCGGGCCGCCGCGCTGGACTGGCCTCGCTCCCCGGAGCGGGCTTCACGCCGGCGCCGGCGCTCCTCGCGAGAAGGGCGCTATTGCGGGAGCCCGTCGCGGCCGGGCCGGCGCCGTCCGGCATCGCGCCTCGCGCCGGAGCCGCTCCGCCGCCCGCCCGGCGGCCGCTGCAGCTGGTGTACCAGCGCCTGCGCGAGCCCGAACGCGTGCTCGGCGCCGTGGCCGCGGCGCGGCGCGAAGCGGGGTGGGCCGCCCGTCCGGAGCTCGTCCGCCGGCTCGCCGAACGGTCGCGGCGCCGGGAGCAGGCGCCCGCCGCCGCCCCGGCCCGCATGCCGGACCGTGTGATGGCGCGGCGCCTGCCTGCGGCGGCCCCGGCGCCGGCGAGCCCCTCACCGCCCGCGGCGTCCTGGGACTCTCGTGACTCCAAGCAATGGCGCGCGATGCAGGCGCGCTTCAGCGGTCCGGCGTCCGGGCTGCCCGCCGCGCCGCCGCCGGTGGTCAACGTCGCGGCCCTCGCCGACCAGGTCATGCAGCAGATCGACGGCCGCCTCAACGCCTGGCGCGAACGGACGGGGCACTGAGCCGAGGAGACGCTGGCGATGGCTCTCATCAAGGCACGCATCACGATCGAGCACACGGGGAGCTTCTTCGAGGTGATGTTCAACCCCGAGGAGTACACGCTGAGCCGCGACAACAACTTCGCCTCGCAGGCGGTGCCGGGGCTCTCCTCGCCGCTCCTGCAGTTCGTCCACGGCAACCTGCGCACCCTGGAGATGGAGCTGTTCTTCGACACCTTCGAGCAGCACCGCGACGTGCGCGAGGAGACGCAGAGGGTGGTGGGCCTGCTCGACATCGATCCCGAGCTCCACGCGCCGCCGGTGCTCAAGGTGGCGTGGGCGTCGCTGCAGTTCCGCTGCGTGCTGGCGCGGGCGGGCCAGAAGTTCATCCTGTTCTTCGAGGATGGCCGGCCGGCGCGGGCGCGGCTCACGGTGAGCTTCCAGGAGTTCGTCGATCCGGGGCGCGAGAACCGCGAGGTCAAGCGCCAGACGGCCAACTTCAGCAAATCGCACGCGGTCGTCCAGGGCGAGACCCTCTCCGGCATTGCCGGCCGCTTCTATCAGAACCCGCAGGTGTGGCGGCCGATCGCCATCGAGAACGGGCTCGACGACCCGCGCGCGCTCGCGACCGGCCAGACGCTGCTCGTTCCGCCGCTGCCCTACGTCGACCCCGAGACGGGCGAGGTGCTTCGCTGATGCCCTCGTTCCCGACCTACGCGCCCGAGTTCCGGCTGCGCATCAACGGCAACGAGCTGCCGGCCCCGGTGAGCTCCACCGTGACCAGCGTCCGCTACCAGGACGGCCGCAACGCCGCCGACCGCGTCGAGGTGGGCTTCGCCAATCCCAACCTGCGCTGGCACCAGGGCCACATCCGGGGGCTCGGCTTCAGCCCGCCGACCGGCATCAAGATCGGTCCGGTGCGGCTCGCCGACGCCGCACCCGACGGCACCTTCGACATCGACAACAAGCTCGAGCTGGCGATCGGTTACGCTCCCGGCCCGCTCGAGGACGTCTTCGTCGGCGACGTCACCGGCGTCCAGGTCAGCTTTCCCAACGGCGGCATGCCGGCGCTGAACCTGGTGGCGCACGACCGCCTGCAGCGGCTCGCCGAGGGCAAGCGCGCCCGCACCTTCGGCTTCATCCCGGACGCCATCGTGGCGGCCGTCCTCGCCGCCGAGAACCTCCTGATCCCCGCCATCGATCCCGCCGTCGCCGCGGCCTCCGTCCTCAAGATGGCGCTGGGCGTCATCCCCACCGGTCCGGCGGGCATGCGCCAGGGAAGCGAGAGCGACCTCCAGCTCCTGCAACGGATCGCCATGCAGTACGACGCCGACTTCTGGGTGGAGGGGGACGTCCTCTACCTGTCCCGCTTCATCAAGGAGACCGAGCCGCGCCTCGCGCTGACCTGGGGGCAGTCGCTGCTCGACTTCTCGCCGCGGGTGAGCACGGTCGGCCAGGTGGCGGCGGTGACCATGCGCTTCACCCTGCGCGAGATCCCGTTCACCTTCTCGGTCTCCGTCTTCTGGGACTTCGACCGCGAGAGCGTCGGCATCTCCATCTTCCCCGGCGGCGGGGCGAGCGCGGTCGCCGTCACCGGCGCCGGCGACGTGACGATCGACCGGCCGATCCGCACGCCTCTCGATCTCGCCGCCAACGCGCTGGTCATCTACCACAAGCTGCGCGAGAAGCTGAACAACCGGCTGACCGGCACCGGCTCGGCCATCGGCGATCCGCGCCTGCGCGCCGGCGCCCTGATCCGGCTCGACGGGCTCGGCCCGGACTTCAGCGGCGACTACCGCGTCAAGAGCGCCACCCACTCCCTGGACGGCGGCGGCTACAAGACCAGCTTCGAGGTCTTCAAGGAGATCCTGCCGTGATGGAAGAGACCTTGACCGAGATGGCCGAGCGGGCCGCGGACCGCAACGACCGCTTCTACGGCGTCGTCGTCGGGACGGTCATCAACGTCGTGGACCCGATGTTCCTCAGCCGCGTCCAGGTGCGGCTCCCCTTCGTCGACGACGTCGAGCTCTCTCCCTGGGCGCGGGTGGCAATGCCGATGGCGGGGATCACCCACGGCCACTACTTCATTCCCAACCTCGGCGACGAGGTGCTGGTCGCCTTCGAGCACGGCGACATGACCGCGCCCTACGTCATCGGCAGCCTGTGGAACGCCACCGCGCCGCCGCCGCTGCCTTCGCCGCTGCCGCAGATCCGTGTCATCCGCACGCTGGCGGGCAATCAGCTGGTGTTCAGCGAGGCGCCGCCGACGGTCACCCTCCAATCCGGTCCGACGCCGCCGGCAGTCATCCCGGCGCCGCCCACGCCGGCGGGGCCGCCGACCGTCATCCTCTCGCCGGCCGGCATCCAGATCCTCTTCGGGCTCAGCATCATCAGCCTGACGCCGGCCGGCATCACGATCACCGGCACCCCGAACCTGAGCCTGGTGGCCACCGGCGCCATCACCCTCACGGCGCCAAACGTCACCATCAACGGCGCCGCCGCCACCAGCGTCCAGTCGGCCGGAGTCTGCAGCGTCACCGCGCCGCTGGTGAAGATCAACTGAGGAACGAGGAGGAAGCCCGCGCCATGCCACCCGCGGCCCGCGTCACCGACCCCAGCGGCCATCCCGGAATGATCACCGGCCCGGGCGTGCCGAACGTGCTGATCGGCGGCCTGCCCGCCGCCGTGCTCGGCGACCTCCACACCTGCGCCATGCCGCCGGTCGCCGGGCCGCATCCGCCCTCGCCGATGGTCATGGGCAGCGCCAACGTGCTGATCGGCGGCCGGCCGGCGGTGCGCCTCGGCGACCTCTCCGGCTGCGGCGCGCCCATCGTCATGGGGCAGCCGACGGTGCTGATCGGAGGCTGACGACGATGAACGGCAGCAACGATCGCCGCCTGGATCCGAGCCGCGCCTTTCTCGGCGTGGGCTGGGCCTTCCCGCTGCGCCTGGCGGCCGACCATGCGCTGGCGATCTCCGCCTACGAGGAAGACGTCCGCGAGTCGATCCGCATCATCCTCGGCACGCGCCGCAACGAACGCGTGATGCGCCCCGACTTCGGCGCCGGGCTGGAGGACTTCGTCTTCGAGCCGGTCAGCCCGACGACCATCGCGGCGTTGCAAAAACGGGTCGAGGAGGCCCTGATCGACTGGGAGCCGCGCATCGACGTGGACAAGGTCGAGGTGACGACCGACCCGGCGCTGCGCGACCGGCTGCTGATCTCGATCGACTACCGCGTGCGCTCGACGAACACGCATTACAACCTGGTCTATCCCTTCTATCTCGACGAAGGAGCGAGCGCGTGAAGGCCTCCCTGCTGCCGGTTCTAGACTCCCGCGTGGCGCGGCAGATCCGCGACGAGTTGCTCGCCCGGCGGCCGGCCTACGTCCCGGACTGGCTGCCGTCGGCGGACGGGCCCGACGCCGCGCTCGCCTGGATCGCCGGGCGCTACCTCGAGACGCTGCTGCAGCGGCTCGATCTCGCGCCCGAGAAGAACCGCATGGCGTTCCTCGATCTGCTGCGGATCGACCTCGTGCCGGCGCAGCCGGCGCGGGCGCCGCTCGTCTTCCAGCTGGGGGCGCAGGCGCCGGCCGCCACCCTCCCCGCCGGCTCGCGGGTGGCGGCGCCGCCGCCGCCCGAGAGCACGCAGCAGATCGTCTTCGAGACCGAGCGCGCCGCCGGCCTCTCGGCGGCGCGCCTGCAGCAGGTGGTGAGCCTCTGGCCCGGGCGCGATCAGTTCATCGACCACAGCGCCGACTTCGCGGCCGGCCTGCCGATTCACCCCTTCCAGCACGCGCTCCTCGCCGACACGCCGCACGCCCTCTACCTCGCGCACGACACCCTGCTCCATTTCGACGCCCAGGTGCAGCTCGACGTCCAGGTCGATCTCGTCACGCCGTCGAGCGCGCCTCTCCCGATCACCTGGGAGTACTGGGACGGCACCGTCTGGCGCGGCTTCAAGGGCATGCGCCCCGGCTGCGAAGGGCAGACCGAGACCAACCCCGACGGCACGCACGGCCTGACGCGGAGCGGCCGCTTCCGCCTGGAGGCCGACTGCGCCCAGACCGCCAAGACGAAGGTCGGCGGCCTCGACGCCTACTGGATCCGCGGCCGGCTCACCGAGCCCCTGCCTCTCGATCCGACCCGGGTGCTGCCGGTGGTCGACGACCTGAAGCTCGCCGTCCACGTGACCCGGCCGCTGCCCGCGCCGGCGCTCCCGCTGCTCCTGCTCACCGGCGTTGCGGCACTGCACGAGATCTCGCCGGCGGCCTTCGCTCCCGCGCCGGCGGCGGAGCAGCCCGCGGCCGCGAGCCTCGTGCTCAATCTGCCGACTCCCTGCTCGGTCGCCGGCGGCCTGGAGCCGGAGAAGGCTTTCTTCGGCACGGAGAAGCTCGACACCAGCAAGGCCTTCTATCCCTTCGGCCAGGCGCCCAAGCCGGGCGACGCCTTCTACCTCGCGAGCGAGGAGATCCTCGCCAAGCCGGGCGCCGAGGTGACCGTGCGCGTCTGCCTCGCGGAAGCCACTCCGGCGGCGAGCCTCGATTTCACCAACAAGACGGCGCTGCCGCTGGCCGTCGCGTGGGAGTACTGGAACGGCAGCCTGTGGCAGGCTCTGCCGATCCTTTCCGGCGAGACGTACGCCGGCGACGATCCCGACCTGTTCAAGGGCAGCGGCACCTTCCGCTTCCTGGTTCCCGACGACGTCGCCGCCACCAAGGTCAACGAGCAGGAGGCGCGGTGGCTCCGCGCCCGCATCCAAAGCGGCGGCTTCGGCTTCACCGCCACCGCCACCTTCGATACCCACGGCGGCACGAGCACCCTGACCTTCGTCGTCCCCCAGGCCCCGGCGCTGTCGCAGCTGCGGCTCGGCTACGCCTGGGAGTACGGTCCGTTCCCCGCCGAACGCGTGCTCACCTACAACGACTTCCAGTACGCCGACCGCACCGAGGAGGCCAAGTGGCCGGGGCTGACCTTCGCTCCCTTCGCCCCGGTCGCCGGCTCGACGCCCGCGCTCTACCTCGGCTTCGACCGGCAGCTGCCGGTGGACCGCCTCAACTTCTTCTTCGACGTCTTGGAGCAGCGCGGCGACGTGCGCGGCCCCGACCTCGTCTGGGAGGCGTGGAACGGCTTCGACTGGTCCCGCCTCACGGTGGAGGACGAGACCGCGAACCTGCGCGTTCCGGGCATGGTCTCGCTCATCGGTCCGGAGGACGCCGCGGCCGCCGCCCGTTTCGGCGAGCCCCTCTACTGGCTGCGCGGCCGGCTCGCCGAGGACGGTCCGCCGGGCGAGCCGACGCTGCTCGGCATCTTCCCCAACGCGGTGTGGGCCTCGCAGTGGGAGACCGTGGCCAACGAACCCGTGGGCACCGCCTCCGGGATCCCCCACCAGGCGCTCGGCTTCCGCCGCTTCCCGGTGCTCGCCGGCGAGCAGGTGGAAGTGCAGGAGCTCGCCGGCGCGCGCGCCAACGTCGAATGGCGCATCCTCGCGCGCGAGCTGCTCGGCGAGCCCGGCATCCGCGACCTCGAGGAGGCGCTCGCCCTGGAGGGCAATCAGACCGAGGTCGAGAAGCCGCCGCTGCGCCTGCGGCGCGACCGCAACAAGAAGGTGATCGAGGCCTGGGTGCGCTGGGAGCCGCGCGAGGACTTCCTGCGCTCCGGGCCGCTGGACCGCCATTACGTGCTCGAGCGGTCGCGCGGCAAGCTGCACTTCGGCGGCGGCGGACAGGGGCGCGTGCCGCCGCCGGGCGCCGCGGTCGTGGCCCGCGGCTACCGCACGGGCGGCGGCTCCCAGGGCAACGTCGCCGCCTTGGCGGTCAAGCAGGTGCTGGCCGGCGTGGCAGGGGTCGAGAAGGCCTGGAACCCGCGTCCGGCCGAGGGCGGCGCGGACGCCGAGACGATCGAGGCGCTCGCCGCGCGCGGTCCGCTCACCCTCGCCCGCCGCGGGCGCGCCTTGACCGCCGCCGGCATCGAGTCGCTGGCGCGCGAGGTCTCGCCGGCGGTGGCGGTGGCGCGCGTCGTGCCGGCGCTCGACCCCTCCGGCCGGGAGCGGCCGGGATGGGTGACGCTCATCCTGATCCCGCAGAGCGACGAGCCCCGTCCCTGGCCCTCGCTCGGCCTGCGCGACCGCGTGCGCGCGGCCGTCGAGGCACGCGCCGGCGCCGACTTCGCCGCCGCCGGCCACCTCTACGTGACCGGCCCGGACTATCTGCCGGTCGACGTCGACGCCACGGTGTCGCCCGTCGATCCGGCCGCGGCCGGCGCCGTCGAGCAGGACGTGCGCGCCGCGCTGGAATCGTTCCTCCATCCCCTGCACGGCGGCCCGGAGCGCCAGGGGTGGGCTCCCGGCCGCGGCGTCTACCTCTCCGACGTGGCCGCCACCATCGAACGCGTCCCGGGCGTGGATTACGTGAGCGAGCTGGCGCTGCTCGCCGGCGGCGAGCTCCAGGGGGAGCGGGTGGCAGTGCCGCGGGACCGCATCGCCGTCGCCGGGACGCTGCGCATCAAGCTGGTGTGAGGAGACCGAGCGATGGCCCTGCCGCTGCCGAACCTCGATGACCGCCGCTGGGTCGACCTCGTCGACGAGGGCCGCTCGCTCATCCCGCTCTATGCGCCGGGATGGACCGACCACAACGTCCACGACCCCGGCATCACGTTCGTCGAGCTCCTCGCCTGGGTGGCGGAGATGGACCTCTACCGGCTCAACCGGGTGCCCGCCGCGCACGTGCGGAAGTTCCTGGCGCTCGTCGGCATCCGGCCGCTGCCGCCGCGCGGGGCGCGCACGGTCCTCGCCGTCCGGCCCGCCGTGCCGCGCGCCGATCTGCCTGCCGATCTGGAGGTGCAGGCTCGGGACCTCGCCGGCGCCTGGCTCACCTTCCGCACGCTCGCACCCGTCGCGGCCGTGCCGCTCGAGATCCAGGCGATCCAAGCCGGCGGTGCCGCGGGGATCGCCGACTCGACCGCGCGCTGGCGCCGCGGCGAGACGGTGCCGCTGCTGGGCGAGGAGCCCGCGCCGGGGGCGGCCCTCTACCTCGGTTTCGATCAACCGCCGCCGCCCGGCGTGCCGTTGACGCTCTACTTCCGGTTCGCCGGCGGGCGCTCGGGATGGGACGAGCGCGAGCGGCTGCGCGAGGAAGCGCTGCGCGCGGCCGCGGCCTGCCCGCCGCCCGGCCCGGTCTTCCCCTGCCGCTGCGGCGAAATACCCGGCGAGGAAACCGCCGGGGGCGCCGTTGCGGCGGCACCCGGCGCACCGCGGATCGAGGCGATCGAGGCGATCGAGGCGGTCGAGACGGTCAAGGCGGTCGAGGCGGTCTCGCCGCATCCTTCGGTCCGGACGGTCTGGGAGATCCAGGTCGCGCCCGGCGTCTGGCGGCGGCTCGACGCCGCGGCCGGCGAGGTCGCGGACGAGACCCGCGGCCTGACGCTCGACGGCCGCGTCGTCGTCACCGCCCCCGCCGCGACCGTGCCGGCGCGGGTCGGCCCCGTCAAGGCGCCGCTCCACTACCTGCGCTGCCGGCTGGCGGGAGGCTCGTACGACGCGGC
>DASZHY010000303.1:0-17510 GCA_035949675.1 Thermoanaerobaculia bacterium | reverse complement strand
ACCCCCGACGGGAGGCATGCGGCGCGCGGCGAGGCGGCCGGCGAGGACCCGGCGGCGGTGGCAGCCGCCTGCATCGCCGCGCTGCGAGAGGACGGCGCCAGCGAGGTGCTGGCGCGGGTGCGGCAGGAGCGCCGGGCGTGAGCGCGGGCGCGACAGGAGCGCCGGGAGTGGCCGCGGCAGGGGGGGAGCCCCGGGCGTGAGCGCGGGCGCGCCGCTGGCCGGCGTGCGGGTGGTGGTGACCCGCGCCGATCGCCAGGCCGGCGGTCTGGCCGCCGCCTTCGCCGCCGCCGGCGCCGCGGTCGAGCTCCTGCCGCTGCTCGAGGTGGTGCCTCCCGCCGATCCGGCGCCGCTGGCGCGGGCCGTTGCGGAGCTGCCGCTCTACGATTGGGTGGTCTTCACCTCGACCAACGCGGTGCACGCCCTGCTGCCGCAGGCGCGGCCGGCCAGGCTGCCGCCGCGGCTGCGGCTCGCGGCCATCGGCGCCGCCACCGCGGCGGCACTGCGCGGCCTGGGTGTCGAGCCGGCGCTGGTGGCGGCGGCGAAGGACCAGACCGCCGGCGGGTTGCTCACCGCGCTGCTGCATCGCCTGGACTGCGGCCAGCGCGTGCTCCTGCCGCTGGCCGGCGATGCCCTCCCCACACTACGGGAAGGGCTGCTCGCCGCCGGCATTGCCGCCGTCTCAGTGGTCGCCTACGAGAAGCGCCTGCCGGAGGCGGCGGAGTGCCGTGCCGCCCAGCTGTTCGGCGGCCAGCCCATCGGCTGGGTCACCTTCACCAGTCCGAGCATCGTCCGCCACTTCGCCGGCCTCTTCGGCGACGACTGGCCGCGCCGCCGCACCGAGCTGCAGGCGGCGTCGATCGGGCCGGTGACCACCGCCGAGCTACGGCAGCACGGCGTCGCACCGGCAGCCGAGGCGGCGTCGCCGGCCGATGAGGAGCTGGTAGCAGCCGTGACGGCAGCAGTGCACGAAAGTTAACTAATTGATTCCATGGAGCCGGCAGCCAGAATCGAACTGGCGACGTACGTTTTACAAGACCAGGAGACTTGTCGTCCTGTGGTGTCTCCGTTGTTACCCAGTGGCGCTATTGTGCACCAGCTCAATAGTTTGAAGCGTGCGCAATCTCCCGTGTGCCAAATCGGTGCCAAGCCATTCTCATCCTACTGCTTCCAAGAGAAGCACTTGGAGCCCGCCACGGACAGGAAACGGGCCGGCTTCGCGGCGATTCGTACCAGACCCTTAGCTAGATAATGGAACATCTTGAGGCTCCAAGGGGAGTCCCTCCCTAATTAGGATCGCGCGGATCTCTTCGACTCGAGAGCTTCCCAGGGCGTACGCAGACTTTAGAGCAAGATGCAGCAGCGTCACCGCAGCATCGCGATCACCAACTGCGTTTCGCGCGAGGTAGATCAACGCGCGACTAGCCCAACCGCGGAGAAGCTCGCGCCGAAAACCCATGCGTTCTAGGAACGGAAACTGCTCCTCGAGAGGAATGCGCAGGGCTTCTTCGAGATCTCCACGCCTTCGCAGCAGGTCGGCGATCAGGGCCATCGTCGCAGCGCGCTCGCGCATGGCGCCTAACTGTTCGTAGATCGGAAGTTGCTCGTCACGACGAAGATGCAACGCCTCATCCAGCTCTCCTCGTACCTCCAGCAAGTCGGCGATCTTGCCCACCGTCAGCGCACGCAAGCGCATGTCGCCCAGCGGTTCGTAGACCGGTAGCTCCTCTTCACGATGAATGCGTAGCGCCTCATCGAACTCTCCTTTCGTCTCGAGCGTAGAGGCGATCTTTCCCATGGTCAGTGCATGCGAACGCACATCGCCCAGACGTTTGTAGACAGGTAGCACCTCCTCATAACGAATGCGCAGTGCTTCATCCAGGTCACCTTGCAGCTCCTTTACGTCGGCGATCCTGCTCATCGCTCCAGCATACTCCCGCACATCGTCTTTGTAGGCCGGTAGTTCCTGCTCAGTACGGATCCGCAACGCCTCGTCGAGGTTACCTCGCTCCTGAAGGACATCTGCGATCTGGCCCATCGTCACCGCGCAAGCCTTTACATCGTTTAGACGCTCGAAGACCGGAAGCTGCACTTCGCGACGGATGCGCAGGGCCTCTTCCAGTTCGTCTCGCGCTTGGAGCACGTCGGCGACGAGGCCAGCCGCGAGGGCCGCGTCACGCGGGGCACCCCTCCTCTCGTCAATACTTGCCTGTTCTTGAGCGGCGGAGAGCGCTCGATCCATTGCCCCTGAGTTGAAAGCGACCCTTCCAAGGGTCCAAAGCGCATCTGAGCGCTCTCGGTCATCCAACTCCTGGGCTAGCATCTTTTCACAGAAGCTCGACCAGGCGTGGAAGGGGCCGCTAAAAATCGCGAACGTCGAGCCAGCGCGCTCCACCCGAACCCGCTCCCCAGGGGGCACGCGACTCAGCCAGAAGGTCAACGCCAACGTTTCTGCGTGGATCTCCTTCCATCGCTTCCCTTGCTCGTCCTCCTGCCCAGCGGGAAGACTCGGAAGCCGCGAGCAAAACCAGTCCGTCATTCTCGCGAGCGCTCTCGCCTCCCCTTCGCTGGGGCCGTGTGCTCGCAAATGCTCCGCCAGAAGTGGGTGGAGTCGCCACGATCGGTCCCTGCTCTTAGAGGGGGGGATCAAGTCGACAAGCGAGAGCCCGTGGGCCGCGACAATCATTTTCAGGAAGCCGCCCCCCGTAAGGCCCGAGATCGCAGCGCCGAGGCTGTCGCCGACCCCAGAGACGGGGGCGTGGCCGAGATCGAAGAAACCTGCGAGTGTTCCTTCGCTCTCTCCACCCAACGCTGTGCGCAGGTGGTCAAGGGAGAGGTCGAAGGTGCTCTTGAGAATGGTGCGGGTCTCCTCTCGACTGAGGACCCTATCGGCAGCGTTCGCGGGCGGAAGGGCGAGTCCGGTCTGACGCAGACGGTCGAGGAAACCGTCAGCAGTCCACCCCGCGCGGATGTGACCTGCAGCCAGGTGGACGGCCAGGGGCAGGTAGCCAAGAGCCTGGACCATATGGCGGTGGGCGTCCTCCTCCCGCCGCACCGAGTCCTCCCCAACCTCCTGCGCTAGCTGCACGAGCGCGGTCGCCTCGGTAAAAGGTCTGACTTTGACCTGTTTCCAGCCGTAGGACTCTCCGAGATCCTGGTAGCGGCCCGTCACAAGCACCGGACAGCCGTGCAGCCAACCGATCAGGCGGGCGACCGCCTCGGCATGAGGCTCGTCGTCCACGTTTTCAACATGGAGAAGGCTCAGCGGTTGCAGCAGGCGATCGCGTACCCGCTCCACGATTCCGGCCGATGCCGGCGAGCGGCGAAGGCGCTCCGCCAGGGCTGATAGCAACGACTCTGCGGTCGACGCCGCTCGTTCTTCCGAGTCGAGCACTAGGCGGAACACTCCACCCGGAAAGTGATCCTGGTGCAGGTATGCAAACCGCTCAGCCAGATAAGACTTTCCGACTCCTGGCATCCCTTGGACCGCACAGATCGCAACCGGGAGCACTTCACCTCTTCCCAGCAAACGCTGTTCGAGCTGCTGGAGCTCCGGTTCACGGCCTACGAAGACGCGGGCAACCCTGAGGTCCGGCGCCGGCTCATCCGGTGCCGCGCCAATCTGCCAAAGCACTTTCACACCGTCTACCATCCCCGGATAGAGACTGTTATCATCGAACCAATGACCATTCTCCGACCAGCGCCGGAACCAGAGCTTGAACGAGAGCGGCCGGCCGCTCTTGTCGGTTTCTACACTGATGCGCTCAAATGCGTTCCGATAGTGATCGCTTTGATCGCTTTCGTAAAGGCACCCAGCTACCACCTGCCTCAGGGTCCGTTCGGGATCGCTCCAGACCTGTGGCTCTGACGCATGGAGATGCCCCCGCAGCAGCAGATCGACCCGCTCCGCAAGGAGAAGCCGAACGTCGGAGGCGTCCGCCGCTTCGTCCAGTGGATGGTGGATGAGGCCGAGGCGAAATCCGGTCAGGGGATTTCCAGAGTCGTCTGCCGCAAGATGCATCACTTGGTCGTCGGTGAGCAACAGATGCCCAGAGTCGTTTTTGTCGCCACACATCCAAGCCGAGTCGAGGCCCACGACATGGACATCAAACGGGAAGCCAGGAAGACGAACCGTACTCCGGTAGCCCAAGCGTCCCCGCGACCGCGAGGTGCATCCGAGACCGCTGCAGCGGCTCCACTTCCGATAAGCCTCTTGGCGTCTCAGCACCCCCTCTCGGTCACTATCTCGGAAACCGAACGGGGGCTTGCCGCCCGCTAGCCAGCGAGACACATCCAGCCTATTCGCTCTCGCCAACCCTTTGCGCAAGCGCTTCCAAGCGGACTCCGCGACCTTGCGGTCTATGTCATGGTTGCCGGGAACGACGAACAGGCGGTTCCGGCCGAGGTCCAACCGCCTCAGCGTCGCATCGAAGAACTCGGTGGCCCGCCTATACTCGGATGCGCTGCCCGAAAAGGCCGCATCGCCCGTGAAGCACACCAAATCGGCACCGCCTCGCTGCTTGATCTCGTCCAGGTTCTTCGTCCAAGCCTCTCCCAAAACGCGCTCCCGCCGCCAGTCATGAGACCTCTTCTGATGGAGGTCAGAAATGTGAAGTATCTTTAGTGTATGCACGGCCAACCACGGTATCGAAGAGCGTTCGAAGTCGCCGGCACTCGGCAAGCGTAATCGCGCCTTGCTTTCGGGCAAGGATCTCCGCGTTCCTCATGCATTATGGTATCGCTCCAGACAAAGGCTTAGCTATCACGTAGAGCGACCGAACAAGTCAAGGCGCTCCCGGTGACTGCTGATATCTATCCAGATCCTGCCTTACCGCGGCGTAAATCTCTCCGATCATCTTCTTGAGGTCGGAGCAGTAAACAGACGGATTTTGAAAGCCATTATCGCGCGAGTAACGATGCGGGAAATAGCCACCGCCACACACCTTTACAACCGGGCACGCCCTGCAAGTGCTGCAGATCGAGTTCCATCGTGACTGACGTTCGATCACTAGCGGCGCACTGAACATGTCGTCGAAGCCGTGATCGCGCAAATTCAACCCCAGGTGATTTGCCCCAGGAAAGGTCGTCTTCAGCGAGTCGACAGCTTCAATGTCTCCATTGGATTCGATTACTGCGAAATCGACGGGTTGCACGCCCCATTCTTCGGACGCATCTCCTGCCCCCGCGAGCAATGCGATCACGTCTCGAAAACGTCTTATCGTTATGGTCTGCGGGCGTTCCTCGTACCACGCTTTGAAGATTCTCAACATCCAATCCGCGTAGGGAGTGTTTTCGAGATCGGCCTCCTTTCCGACGGGGCGGAGGTCGTAATGCCCCAATGGCAAGAGAAACTCGATCATGTTGGGCCGAAACGCCTGCAGATATGAGTAAACTTCCAGAGGGTCGCTGCGGAGATCTATTACCGAGAGAAAGCCACTCCAGATTCTACGGCCCTCGCCCTTCGACAACAACGTGAGAGCACGTTCTACAGCGTCGAACGACGAACGCTTCCTGCGGTCCAATCGGTGGAGGTCATTCACTGCTCGCGGGCCGTCCAAACTAAGACCAACCTTTACATTCCACTCTAGACAGAATGCCAGAGCAGCGTCGTCAAAAAGCGTACCGTTCGTTTGCATGGAAAAACCGACAGCAGTGTCTTGTGCCGCAGCCTGAACGGTCTCACACCACTGTCGCAGATAGTCAGCCCCGACAACCAGCGGCTCGCCGCCATGCATAACTACCTCTACTGAGGCGAGTCTATGACGAGCTGCATGCTCATTAATGCGTCGACCAAGCTGCGTCGCAGTAGCGAGACCCATCTTGACTGGCTGTCGACGCCAGCCTTGATCGGCATGATGATACACGTAGCAGTAATCGCAGTCTATATTGCAGCGTGAGGCAACCTTACAGATAAACAAATGCATTGGCGAGAATTGCATCACGCGCCCCCGGGAAGCGTTCCACCAGAGCTACGACGCCACGGCCTGCGATATTCGATCAACCGATCGGACCCATCGAGTACGTCGAGTACTGCGTGTACGAGCTATGGCTAGAATGTTTGGCGCCAATTTCGGTCTTCTTTTCTAGCACGTCCTTCACGATCAGACCGAGAGCTGAGCCGTCCAAGTCTGTCATCGCATCCGGGCTTAGCTGCTGGAAATCAAGTGCGTTACCGCTTTGATCTGTCTGGGTTTGACAAGCACCGTTGAGTTTTTCCATTTGCCCTGTCTCCGTTATACTAGTCCGTGGAATTTAGGGTGTTTGACGGCTCAGCGCACGAGCGCTGTATCAAGCCGATCGAAAGGTTGGCAGCGGTTGTAGCGCCGGTGGAGTTGATATGCCTGTTCGTTGCGCTTCGCCGCCGTGTCACAGTCTCCAGATCAATGACTCCTGCGACGAGTAAGCAGGAGAGCGTCTCGCGCAGTGGCGCGAGCTCCTGTTTCCGCCAGGTGGAAGCGAAGTTGTCGAGGCACTCGGCGACTGAAAAGAACCCTGAGAGCCGCAGGAGGAGTGGGTAAGCGAAAGCTTCATCTACAAGGCTGAAGCCCTTATATCCATTGGCTTGCGGATAGACCAACGCAATCATTGGATCGCGCTCCCGCGCCACGTCCCGCCACAAGTCCGCGGTCGGCGCCGTTCCCGTAAGATGCCAATGATGGAAGGCTTGGTCGACACGGTAGTCGAGGTGGACTTCCTCTACCGCCCCGCGGCGGTAGCGTGGCCGAGCGCCGAGCCATGCGTCATCGTCAGCGAAGCCGCGAGCGACCGCCGGAAGGAGGCCGGCCGTCTGAGCCGGCAAGCGAGCGAACGCCGCCTCGAGGCTGAAGAGGTCACGCACCACCGGCCGCAGCCATTCGTCGGGGCAGAGATCATCAAGCAGGCTTTCGACCCTCTCCTGGTGTTCGGCAACTGCTGTATCGTGGGGATGCTCGTCGCCGTACATCTGTCGATAACGCTCCCACATCAGGTTCCCGATACGCCGGCACAAGTCGACTGGGCGGCCGCGGCCCTGGCTCCAGAGAAGGTGGGCAGTCCGCGGGTAATGGCGGAAGAAATTCACTCCGTGCCCGAGAAGGCGCGCTGCGACCATTTCGCCAACAGGAAAGCTTCGGCTCTTTAAAACCGCACGCGGTGGGATGCTTGACGACACGATATCGTCTTCAGCGACTCGCCGCGACATCGGCGTACTCGGAATCATCGAGGTTTGGTAGAGGTTGACCTTCATGCCGCGTTGTAGCAGAAAATCTACTGAATCAGCAAAGGACGAGAGATGGTCGCCGGGGAGACCGATCATCAAATCGGAGGACCCGGTCGTGGGGACGTCATGGGCGCGGAAGGCCGCAAGATGGCGGTCGAAGCTGTCAATGTCCCACTTCGCCCTTCCGACCTTGGTTAGGACCTCTCGATTGGTGCTCTGCAGATCGATCTCGATCGAAACGTCGGCCTCGCGATAAAGGTCAAAGAGCTCCGTATCAAAAAAATCCTGGTTGTGATAGCAGACAATGCTGGTGCGTGCTCCGTAACGCCTCTTCTCTTCAATGATGTGACGAAGGATATCCTTAGCCATCTTCTTCTTATAGCCGAACATTGCGTCGACAATGCATAAGCTCGCCACTCTATGCGCGAGAAGCCATGACAGCTCTGCACATACCCGCTCCTGTGGGAAGTCAAAGCGTTCCTTGGTACCATTGCCCCACTGGCAGTATGAGCATTGCATGTAGCAACCGCGGTAAGTCTCGATAAAGGCGCGGGGGAATGGCCCACTGCGCGCGGGCACGGAACGGTCGAAGAGCTCGCCAGTGACCCATCCAGTAAGGAAGGGCGATGCCAGGGTCGAGAGATCCTTGACCGGCGGCCGCGGCGGCTCGTGAACGACGACGCCGCGAGCACACCAACTGCACCCTTTCACTCCGGCGGCTGTGTCGCCGCGACTGAGCCGCCGCACGAGCTCAACCATGGTGACCTCGCCTTCGCCTCGGACGGCGGCCATCACTCCCCCGCTGGCGAGGAAGGACTCAGCTGCCTCTTCGGTGGCAAGCTCGGGGCCGCCGACCACGATCGTGATCTCGGGGTAAAGCTGGTGTGTGACCGTGATCAGCTCGCGGATGCAGAGATGGCTCCAGAGGTAGACAGAGAAAGCAACGAGGTCGGGACGCGCCGCGTCCAGGTGCGCCACGTAGCGCCAGATCTCAGCGTCCTTTCTTCCATACGCGTTGAGCCGTGTAATGTCGAGGTTCAGGATCTCGATGGTGCAACCCGCGGTGTCAGGCGTCGCAGACAGCTGCGCGGCCAGGCAGTAGACTGCCAGCGGAAACTCGAGAGGTGCTGAAACCAGAAGAACCCTCAAGGCAAGCCCTCTTGTTTTGGACGACTTACGAATACCATAGCATAGGCTCCTGCTGCAATGGGCATCTGGAATAGACACTCGACGATGGCGGCGAACTGGGCGCGCCTCCGCGGCAGCGGCAGCAGCCGGAAGCGCCTCGGCTGCGGCCAGCGCGGCGGCGACTACCTGTGCCTCCCCGCGGCGACACCCGGTCAGGCTCGGCCCCCGGAGGACCCGCTCCTCCCGCCCGCTCCCGTTGGAGAGCTTCACTCTCCGGAGGAGAAGCGCTCTTCGGCCGCGTGCCGACCGGCTCTATGGCGACCGGCACGAGTTGCAGCGGACCCTCCCAGAGGCTCGCGCTCACCGTCGGGCATAACAACCCGCGCCCCGCCTCGACCGACGAACTCGGCTCCCCACCAACGCCCAACGTGCCCGTGCTGTCGCCGCCCCTGTCGGCGGGTGGCCACCGCCTGGCGAGCGTACCCAGGCAGCTACGGCTCGGGCGGCTGGTGTCCATTCTCGATGGCCTTGCCGAGCTTGCCGAGGAGGGGGTAGGTTGCGGAGGGCCATGCCCATGAGGGCGAGGAAGCTCTTGTCGATCGCGCGCTTGTCTTGTTTGAGCGCCGACGACGGAGGGGGTCAGGATGGCGCCGGCGGCTCGCCGCATTATGACCTAAGCTATTGATTCCATGGAGCCGGCAGCCAGAATCGAACTGGGACGAGGAGATCCGCTGCCCGTGATGTCCCAGTTGTTAGCCAATGGCGCTGTTGTGCGCACCAAATCAATGCTTTGCAGCGTGCTCTAAACCGACAACGGCGACCACTCGTGCCACCAGAAGACACTGCTAGTAGGACCCGGCTCGCAGCCAGGCGACGGCCGCTTCGAGGACCGGGTCGCGGTGCTCGCGGTAGACGGCGTCTAGGGTGGCCTCGGTCCAGGGGATGAGGTGATCGGGGGCGACGCCCCCGCGGCCAGCGGCGTCGCTGTCGACCTGGATGCGGCCACCGGCGCCGAGGGACTGACCGATGGGGACGACCATTGCCAGGCCGCCCGGGAGACGGATGAGGCGCTGGTCGATGGCGAAGAAGCCGCCGGTGCCGGCGAAGCCGAAGACCGCAACGCCCGGACGGCCGCGAAGGGCGAGGGGAAAGCCCTCCCCCGAGCTCAGGGTGTAGCCGTCGATCAGCACCGCCACCCGGCCCGCGAAATGGGGCGCCATGGGCACGACCCGCACCGTGTAGGCGGGGGCCGGCAGGAAGCGGCGGGCGGCGGGGCTGAAGACGCCGGGGACCTCGTAGACGCCTGGAACGTCGACCAAACAGCCGATGGCGCGCGGGACCATCAGGTCCAGGCCGCCGCCGTTGCCGCGGACGTCCAGCACGATGCCGGAGGCACGGCGGTCGAGGAAGCTGGCGACGGCGCGGCGCACCTGGCCGGAGGGATCGACCTGGCACAGCGTCGGCAGTTCGTACTTGACCCGGATGTAGCCGGCACCCGCCGGCAGCCAGCGCCATTCGACGGCGCCGCCGGTGAAAGCCTCGCGCAGGTTGAACGGCACCGGCCCCCCTTCGGGCGGCTCGTCCGGATCCATCGGAGCCGTCCCGCCGGCCTTCCGAGACGCTGCCGGCAGGGGCGCGGCCGCCGTCAGCCGCACGGTCCGCGGCGCCTCGGAGGAGCCGGCGGCAGAGGAAGCGGCGGCAGACGCCGGAGCGCCGCGAGGGCGATAGGCGATCGACGCCACGGTCCCGACCGGCGCCCGCACCAGGAACCGCAGCTGCTCGGCGCGCCGCGCCTCGGCCGTCGCGGGCGGCCAGTCAGCCCACAGCACCGGCGTCGCGGCGAGCGCCTGGGCGATGGGCTTGCCGTTCCAGGTCAGGATCTCCGCGCCATAGCGCAGCCCCGCCCGCGCGGCGGCGCCGCCGGGCAAGACCACCGACGCCACGACGCGGCCGCCGGCAAGCTGGACCAGGCGCAGGCCGAAGTCGCCGCCGGTCTCCCGGCCGGCCAGGCCATGGTCGTCGCCCGCGAGCCCGACGTGGCCGTCGGGGATGCTCCAGACGAACTCGCGCAAGGCCCCGTAGTACGCCGCGGCGTCGCGATGCGCCGCGGCCGCGGCGATACGCGGCGCGGTGACGGCGCAGCGCGTCCGCCAGTCGATGCCCTTCCAGGCGGTGAACGGATAGCGGACAGCAAGGTCGGCGCAAAGGGCCGCGAAGGCGTCGGGCCAGCTCCTGGCCGCGAGGTCGAGCACGCGCTCCTGGCGGCGCAGCTCCGGTGGCGAGGTGGCAGCGTTGCGCAGGGCGTGCAGCTCGACCAGGCGGACCGCCGACAGGACGAGCAGCCCGAGGCCGGCCGCGGCGGCGACGCGCGCCGCAGCACGCCGGGACGGCAGGACCGGGCCTGCCAGCACCCCGTCGCTCCCGGCGCCATCGGACGTCCGGACGGAAGCCGCCGCCGGCTCGGCGCTCCCTGTGCCCCGGACGTTGCCCGCCAGCGCGGCGCGGGCGGCACGCCGCAGCCGCGGCAGGGAGATGGCGAGGAGGATTGCCGCCGCCAGGTACCCCGGCAGCGAGAACAGGACCACGAAGGCGCTGCCGTGCAGCGCCAGCCAGCCATGCCAGAGCGTCAGGCCGATCGCGGCCAGCGGCAGGAGCTCGAGCGCCCGCCTGGTGCCACCGGTGCCGCCGGTGCCGCCACGGTCGGCGCCGGCCCGGCCGCCGTTCAGGATCACCCGCAGCAGGCAGGCCGCCAGCAGGATCGCCGCCGCCCAGCCGACCGCGTTCAGCATGATCCCGGCGTCACCAGCCCAGGAGGTCGATGGCGTGCGGCAGCATCTTGCGCCAGGTCGGCCAGTCGTGCGGCATGTCGTGCCCCCACAGGTCGAGCCGGTGGGGAATGCCCTTGCCGTGCAGGAGCTCGGACAGGCGCCGCGAGGCATCCGGAGCCTCGTAGGCGCCCTGGCCGGTCATGATGAGCAGCTTGCTGGCGGTGCGCAGCAGGTGCAGCTGGTTGCCCTCGACCCCGGGCAGATACCAGGCCGGGTTGTTGTAGTAGACGCTGTCGTCGCTGTAGCCATGCAGGTAGTCGGGCGCCAAGTCGAAGAAGCCGCTCATCGCGATCAGGCTGTCGAAGAGCTCGGGGCGGCGCAACACGGTGTTCGCGGCATGGAAGGCGCCGAAGCTGGCGCCGGAGGCGCCGATGCGGATGTCCGCGGTCCGGCAGACGTTGCGGATGTAGGGAACGACCTCTTCCTCGACATAACGCTGGTAGAGCGCCTGGCGCCGCGCCTGCTCGGCGACCGGCAGGCCGCGGTCCATCCAGGCCTGGCTGTTGATGCTATTGATCGAGAACACCCGCACCCGGCCGTCGCGGATCGCGGGCTCGACGGATTGAATGAGGAAGAAGCGCTCGTTCTCGAGGTAGTCGGCCGCGGCGGTCGGGAACAGCAGCAGCGGATGGCCCCAGTGGCCGTAGGCGACGATGGGCATCGGCTGGCCGAGGATCGGGCTGTGCCAGCCGTCGAGCGTGCGGGCGATGCTCGGGTCGAGGTACTGCAGGTCCATGCGCGATCTCCTCCTCCGGGCAGCCCGGCGGCGGCGGGGAATCCACCCCGCGACGGCTCGACGACGCGGCGAAAGCGCGAGGATAGCACTTCGCGTCGATGGCTTCGTTCTATGCTCGACCAGCTTGGCCAGAGGCCGGAAAGGCAGGTAGCGAATGAACCAGGAAGGGTGGCGCGCGGGCATGGCGGTCCGCGTTCGCGTCGCGGCGGTGCTCATCGGAACGCTGGCTCCCACGGCCGCTCGGGCCGAGGTGCTGGCGCTAACGGCAGACCGCATGATCGAGGTGCGGAGCGGGCGGGTCGTGCACGACGCGGTGGTGATCGTCGAGGGCGAACACATCAAGGCAGCCGGGTCCCGCGCCGCGGTGGCGGTGCCGGCGGGCGCCCGGGTGGTGGAGCTCGGCAACCGCACGCTGCTGCCGGGGCTGTTCGACATGCACGTACACCTCTCGTCCGGCAGCACGCGGCCCAAGAAGTTCGCGCAGTTCTTTTTCGACGGCGCCGTCGACGAGGCCTTGCGGGCTGCCGACAATGCGCGCGCCACGCTGGCCGCGGGATTCACCAGCGTGCGCTCGGCCGGCGACAACGACTACATCGACGTGGCCCTGGACAAGGCCATCGAAGAGGGCTTTACAATCGGACCGCGGATCACTCCCGCCGGCTACCAGATCAGCATGACCGGCGGCCACGGCGACGACACCGGTTTCCCGCCGGGCGTCTACGAGCACACGCCGGAACAGGGGATCGCCGACGGTCCGCAGCAGCTGCTGCGCGCCGTGCGCTACCAGATCAAGCACGGCGCCCGCGTGATCAAGCTCATGGTCACGGGCGGGGTCAGCGGCTTCGAGCGGTCGCTCGACGTGCAGCAGTTCTCCGAGGAGGAGATGCGCACCGTGGTCGAGGAGGCGAGGCGCAACCGGGTGAAGGTGCTGGCGCATGCCGAGGCCCTGGCCGGGACGCTCGCCGCCGTGCGCGCCGGCGTCGACTCGATCGAGCATGGCTCGCAGCTCGACGACGAGGCAATCCGGCTGATGAAGGAGAAGGGCACCTACATGGTGCCGACGCCGCTCGTCGGCATGGCGGACATCAACCGCGATTGGCCCGAGGAGATGAAGGCCAAGAGCCGGGAGGAGAGGCGCCGCGCCACGGAGAGCCTGAGGAAGGCCATCCGCGCCGGCGTCAAGATCGCCTATGGCACCGACGCCGGCCCGCTGCCCCACGGCCGCAACGCATACCAGTTCGCGCTGCTGGTCGAGGCGGGCATGTCGCCGCTCGACGCCATCCGGTCCGCCACGCTGTCCGCCGCCGACCTGCTGGGAACGTCCGACCGCGGCACGCTCGAGCCGGGACAGCTCGCCGACGTCGTGGCGGTCCCCGGCGATCCGCTGGCCGACGTCCACGCCATGGAGCACGTGGATTTCGTGATGCGAGGCGGCGTGATCTTCTATCGTGCCGGCGCGCGGGTCGCCGGTTGCTCCGCGGGGCCCCAGCCGCCGCCGCCCGGCGTCTCGAGGTAGCGGCGATCTCCCGGCGCCACCTCGCAGCCGGCGACCGAGGGCAGGTCGACCACCTCCCCGGTGGCACGATGCAGGCTCTGCCGCCCGGGCTTCGTTCTATGCTCGACCAGCTTGGCCGGAGGCCGGAAAGGCAGGTGGCGTATGAACCAGGAAGGGTGGCGCGCGGGCATGGCCGTCCGCGTCCGCGTCGCGGCGTTGCTGATCGGAACGCTGGCTCCCACGGCCGCTCGGGCCGAGGTGCTGGCGCTAACGGCAGACCGCATGATCGAGGTGCGGAGCGGGCGGGTCGTGCACGACGCGGTGGTGATCGTCGAGGGCGAGCGCATCAAGGCCGCGGGGCCCCGCGCCGCGGTGGCCGTGCCGGTGGGCGCCCGGGTGGTGGAGCTCGGCAACCGCACGCTGCTGCCGGGGCTGTTCGACATGCACGTGCACCTCTCGTCCGGCAGCACGCGGCCCAAGAAGTTCATTCAGTTCTTTTTCGACGGCGCCGTCGACGAGGCCTTGCGAGCTGCCGACAATGCGCGCGCCACTCTGGCCGCGGGATTCACCAGCGTGCGCTCGGCGGGAGACAACGACTATATCGACGTGGCCCTCGATAAAGCCATCGAAGAAGGCTTTGCGATCGGGCCACGGATCACTCCCGCCGGCTACCAGATCAGCATGACCGGCGGCCACGGCGACGACACCGGTTTCCCGCCGGGCGTCTACGAGCACACGCCGGAGCAGGGGATCGCCGACGGTCCGCAGCAGCTGCTGCGCGCCGTGCGCTACCAGATCAAGCACGGCGCCCGCGTGATCAAGCTCATGGTCACTGGCGGGGTCAGCAGCTTCGAGCGGTCGCTCGACGTGCAGCAGTTCTCCGAGGAGGAGATGCGCACCGTGGTCGAGGAAGCGAGGCGCAACCGCGTGAAGGTGCTGGCGCACGCCGAGGCTTTGGCCGGGACGCTCGCCGCCGTGCTCGCCGGCGTCGACTCGATCGAGCATGGCTCGCAGCTCGACGACGAGGCGATCCGGCTGATGAAGGAGAAGGGCACCTACATGGTGCCGACGCCGCTCGCCGGCTTGGAGGACGTCAACCGCGATTGGCCCGAGGAGATGAAGGCCAAGAGCAGCGAGGAAAGGCGCCGCGCCACGGCGAGCCTGACCAAGGCCATCCGCGCCGGCGTCAAGATCGCCTACGGCACCGACGCCGGCGCGATTGCTCACGGCCGCAACGCACGCCAGTTCGCGCTGCTGGTCGAGGCGGGCATGTCGCCGCTCGACGCCATCCGGTCCGCCACGCTGGCCGCCGCCGACCTGCTGGGAACGCCCGATCGCGGCACGCTCGAACCGGGACAGCTCGCCGACGTCGTGGCGGTCCCCGGCGATCCGCTGGCCGACGTCCACGCCATGGAGCAGGTGGATTTCGTGATGCGAGGCGGCGTGATCTTCTATCGTGCCGGCGCGCGGGTCGCCGGTTGCTCCGCGGGGCCCCAGCCGCCGCCGCCCGGCGTCTCGAGGTAGAGGCGATCCCCCGGCGCCACCTCGCAGCCGGCGACCGAGGGCAGGTCCAGCACCTCCCCGGTGGCACGGTGCAGGCTCTGCCGCCCGGGCTGACCGGGTCCACCGCCGGCGGCGCCATAGGGGACCTCGACCCGATGCTGGGTGAGCAGCGACAGCGACATCGGCGCGAGGAAGGTCAGCTCGCGCACGACGCCGTCGCCGCCGGGGTAGCGCCCGGCGCCGCCCGAGCCCGGGCGCAGGGCGAAGCGTTCCAGGCGCACCGGATAGCGGTGCTCGAGCACCTCGGGATCGGTGATGCGGGTATTGGTCATGTGGGTGTGCACGGCGCTGGCGCCGGCGGCGCCCGGGCTGGCGCCGGCGCCGCCGCACACGGTCTCGTAGAAGCCGAAGCTGTCGTTGCCGAACAGGACGTTGTTCATGGTCCCCTGGCTGCAAGCGGCCAGGCCCAGCGCCTTGAGCAGGGTGTCGACCAGGCGCTGGCTGGTCTCGACGTTGCCGCCGACCACGGCCGGCGCCAACCACGGGTCCTCCGGGAAGGCCGGGTCGAGCATGCCGGGAGGCACCTGGATCTCGATCGGACGCAGCAGGCCCTCGTTGAGCGGCAGCGGCTCGGCGACCAGCAGCCGCAGCACGTAGAGCACGGCGCTCCGCACCACGGCCGGCGGCGCATTGAGGTTGCCCGGATGCACCCCGGCCGAGCCGGTGAAATCGATTCGCGCGCCGGCCGGACCGAGCTCGATGCGCACCTGAAGCGGCGAGCCGTCGTCCAGCCGCTCGACGGCCGTGAGCGGCCCCCGCGGCAAGCGGGCGAGCGCCGCGCGCAAGCGCTCCTCGGCGCGGCGCTTGAGCGCCTCCATGTAGAAGGCGACCGTCGCGCGGCCGCTGGCTCCAGTAGGTCCAGCGGCGCCAGCGCCGCCGGCGGCGCCGCGGGCGAGGGCGCGCAGGGCCTGAGCGCCGCTGTGGTTGGCGGCCGCCGCGGCGCGCAGGTCGGCGAGATTCTCTTCGACGGCGCGGGTCGGATAGGGTCCGTCCAGCAAACGCCGCCGCAGCTCCGCCCAGCGCGCCTCGCCGCGGCGCGCCAGATAGGTGGGCGGGATGACCACCCCCTCCTCGGCGAGGCAGCGAGCCCCGGGCGGCATGGAGCCCGGCCGCATGCCGCCGATCTCGGCGTGATGGGCGCGGCTGGCGACATAGCCGAGCAGCTGCGGCCGGGCGCCGCCGGCGCTACCGCCGGCATCGTCAGAGCCTTGGGCGTCGTCGAAGACTGGCGTAATGACCGTGACGTCCGGCAAATGGGAGCCGCCGAAGCCGGGATGGTTGGTGACCGCCACGTCTCCCGGCTCGAGCGGCAGGGCGGCCGCGGTCAGCCGCACGCAGAGGCCCAGGGCGCCGAGATGCACCGGGATGTGCGGGGCGTTGACCACCAGCTCGCCGGCTGCGTCGAGCACCGCGCAGGAGAAGTCCAGCCGCTCCTTGACGTTGGTCGAGACCGCGGTGCGCTGCAACCGCTCACCCATCTGCCGGGCAATGGCCGCGAAGCGATGGGTGAACAGCTCGAGCTCGACAGCGGCGGCGCCGGAAGTCGTCACGCCAACTCGCCTCAGGGCTCGGACCGCTCGCCGCGGTCAGCCATGTCGAACAAATCGAAGCCGCTGCGGCGCGGCCAGCGCGCCACCATGGCAATCAGCGCGGCGAGGCAGATCACCAGGCCGTAGAACAGCGCCTTGCCGCCCAGCGCGACGACGGCGCCGAGCGCCGCGGCCGCCGCCAGCATGCCGAAGCTGACTCCGGTGGCCCAGGAATAGGCGCGCAGCCGGACTGCCGCCGGCGCCCGCGACGGCCGCGGCGGCCACCGATGCACGGGCGCGTTCGGCTCGCCGACCGGCTCGCCGCCTCGATCGCCGTCCGGCTCGCCGCCTGGATCGTCGTCCAGCTCGCCGGCCGGATCGCCGTCCAGATCGCTTGCGGGCTGCCGCAGGATCCTGCGGTGGACGGCCGATGCGAGCAGCACCAGCAGCATGGCGCCGACGGCGATCAGGAAGGAGTCTGCCGGCGGCGACGTCATCAAGGCATCGGCGCCGGCTCGTCCTGCCGCCCAGCCGATGGTCCCGGCCGTCACCAGCACCGCCGCCGCCACCACCGCGCAGGCCGAGCCCAGGGTGCGCAGGCGCCGCTCGATCTGGCGCTCCTCGCCGCCGCGGTCATCCAACGCCACGGGACCAAGTATATGGGCCGGGAGGGCCGGACGGCGGCCGCTGCCGCCGGAGCACCAAGGCGGCGGCCTCATCGCGGCGGCAGGTCCAGCCCTCCTCCACCACCGTGGCGGTGTGGGCCTCGACCACCAGGGCCGGGCCGGGGAACGAGGCTCCCGCCGCAAGCGCCGACCGCTCGTAGGCCGGCACCTCGCGCCAGCGGCCGCCGATGAAGGCCCGCTGGCGGGCACAAGGTGGGAGGGAGGGCAGATCGCCGCCGCCGGAAGGGTCGAGCCCGATCGGGAGGTCGATGGCGCCGGGGGTCTCGGCTGCCGGCGCGCCGTCGCCCCCGGGCCCCGCCGCGAGGCCTGACGAAGCCACGACCCGCAGCGATTCGACCTCGATGGCCCGG
>DASZHY010000302.1:0-9724 GCA_035949675.1 Thermoanaerobaculia bacterium | reverse complement strand
AGCTCGACCGCCGCCTCAACCTCATCGTCTATCTCAACAAGGACTGGCTCCCGGAGTACGGCGGCGAGATCGAGCTCTGGGACCGCGACATGCGCCGCTGCGCGCAGCGGGTCCTGCCGGTCTTCAACCGCACGATCGTCTTCAACACCACCGACACCTCGTTCCACGGCCATCCCACCCCGCTGGCCTGTCCCGACGGCAGGACCCGTAAGTCGGTCTCCTTCTATTACTACTCCAACGGCAGGCCTGCCGAAGAGCGGTCGGCGCCGCACGACACTCTGTTCCAGGAAACCCCTGACGCCGAACAACGCCGAATGGTGACGTCTTGACCCTCCCGGTTCAGTCTGCCTGCTGAGCTCTCGCCGCTCGATTCGATGGCGCTTCGCATCAACTACGTGTTCGAGGAGGTGACTCTCTTCGGCGGCAACAAGGTGTTGCTCCACCAGGCCAATCTGCTGGCCCGCCGCGGCCACGACGTGACGGTGACCTGCGGTGGGCCGCCGCCGGACTGGTACCCGCTCGACAGCCGCTGCCGCTTCATCCAGCTGGCGCTGCCGCTGCTCGCCGCCGATCCTGCCGCCCTGCCGCCGGCGGACGTCACCGTCGCCACCTTCTGGACCACCTTGTCGCCGGTCGCCGCCGCCGTCGCCGCCGCCGGGCGCGGCGAGGCAGTCCATTACTGCCAGGGATTCGAGGCCACCTACACCCACAACCAGGCCCAGCATCCGGAGATCCTCGCCGCCTATGCGCTGCCGCTCCCCGCCCTGGCGGTCGCGCCGCATCTCGCCGAGCTGCTGCGCCGCCGCTTCGGCCGCCCGGCACGGGTGGTGCCGCAGCCGCTCGAGCCCTTCTGGTCGCCCGGCGCAGCCGGCATGGCCCAGGCCGCCGCGGCCGCCCAGCCTGCCCTGGATGCAACGGCCGCGGGGGCCGAGCGCCAGGCGCCCGGCCGGCCGCCCCGCCTGCTGGTCGTTTCGCCGTTCGAGATCGACTGGAAGGGAGTGGCGACGGCGCTCGCCGCCGTGCGCCTGCTGCGCCGCGACGGCCTGGACTGCCGGCTGGTGCGCCTATCGCAGTGGCCGCTCACCGCCGAGGAGCGGCAGGTGCTGGCGCCCGACGAGTTCCACTACCACCTTCTGCCGCCCGCGGTGGCGCGGCTGGTGGCCGGCTGCGACCTGCTGCTCGCCCCTTCCTGGGAGCAGGAAGGCTTCGGCCTGCCGGTGCTCGAGGCCATGGCCTGCGGCGTGCCGGTGGTGGCTTCCGACGTCTCCTGCTACCGCGGCTATGCCGCCTCGGCCGCGACGCTGGTGCCCTTCGACGATCCTGCCGCCTTTGCGCGCGCCGCCCGCGCGCTGCTCGCCGATCCCGAGGCCTGGCGCCGCGCCCGCCGCGCCGGGCTCGCGGCGGCCGGCGCTTTCTCCGCCGAGCGTGCCGCCGGCGCCGCCGAGGACGCCTTCGCCTGGGTTGCCGAGGGCCGCTGGCGCGCCGAGCTGGCCGCCGCGCCTGCTCCCGGGCGTTGACCTCCGAGCGCAGGCAGCCTCAGCCCTACCGCATGGCCGTCATTGGATCGACACGGGCGGCGCGGCGCGCCGGCAGGTAGGCGGCGGCGAGGGCGACGGCGAGCAGGCAAGCGGCGCCGGCGAGATAGGGCAGTGGCTCGACGGCGCGCACCTCGTAGAGCTGCGCCGCGAGCCAGCGCATCAGCGTCAGGCTGCCGCCCAGGCCGGCCGCCACGCCGGCCGCCGCCAGCCTTGCGGCGCGCCCCAGGACCAGGCCCAGCGCGTGGCGGCGGCCGGCGCCCAGCGCCAGGCGAATGCCGATCTCGCGCGTGCGCTGCGCCACCATGCAGGACATCAACGCGCCGACTCCGGCCGCCGCCAGCGCCACCGCCAGGCCGCCGAAGATCGCGACCACCAGCAGCGAAAAGCGCGGCCGCGCCAGGGCGCCGTCGACCTGATCGGCCAGCGTGCGCAAACGGTCCACCGGCACGTTGCGGTCCATGGCCCAGATCGCCCGCCGCACCGCCGGCGCCAGGGCGCGCGGGTCGGCGGTGGTGCGCACCACCATCGACAGGCCCGCGGGAGCGCCCTGCGCCACGGCGAAGAAGATCTCGGGTTGCGGCGTACCCGCCAGCGAGTCGAAGGCGGTGTCTCCCACCATCCCGACCACCTGCAGCCACGGGCCATCGCGTCCGCCGCGCAGCCGCCGGCCGACCACCGGGCCGCCGCCCAAGAAGCGCTCGGCCAGGGCGTGGTTCACCACCACCACCCCCGGCGCCCGCAGGTCGTCACGCTCGGAGAGCTGCCGCCCGGCGAGCAGCGGCATGGCCATTGCCCGGAAGTAGCCGGGAGTCACGCCCCGTCCGCCGACGATCGGCGGCCCCTGGGGCGGGATCGGCCGGCCCTCGACGATCAGCTCGCTGATGCCATAGGCAGGCTCGAGCGGCAGGCGGGTGACGCCGCCCACCGCGACGACGCCGGGGAGCGCCGCGAGCCGTTCCGTCACCTCCTGGTAGAAAGCGGCGCGCGCCGGCGCCTCCAGGTGCCGGCGCCACTCCGGCCCGACCGAAAAGACCAGCGCGTGGTCGGCGCGGAATCCCGGATCGACGCTGCTCAGGCGGGCGAAGCTGACGAGCATCAAACCGGCGCCGCCGAGCAGCAACAGCGACAGCGCGATCTGCGCCACCACCAGAGCGTCCCCCAGGCGTGCCCGCCCCGGACCGGCCGAGGCGCCGCGGCCGCTCGCCGCCGCCAGCGCCTGCCCCGGCGGCGTGCGCGCTGCCTTCCATGCCGGCACCGCGGCGGCCAGCAGCCCCGAGACGGCCGCGGCGGCCAACGCATAGGCAATCAGCGCGCCGTCCAGGCGCACGTCCTCGGCGCGCGGCAGGTCGCGCGGCAGCAGCGCCGGCAGCAGCCGCAGGACGCCGAGCGCCAGCCCCAGGCCGGCGGCGCCGCCGGCCGTCACCAGCAGCAGCGCCTCGCTCAGCACCTGCCGCGCGAGCCGCCCTCGACCGGCGCCAAGCGCGGCGCACACCGACAGCTCGTGCTGCCGCGCCGCACCGCGCGCCACCAGCAGGCCCGCCAGGTTGCCGCAGGCGATCAGCACCAGGAAGCTGACGGCGCCGAGCAGCAGCAGCAGGCTGGGGCGCGCCTCGCCGGCCAGTGCCGCGGCCAGCGGCATCAACGTGGCGCCGACCCCGGCGCACTCCCGCGGATATTCGGCCGCCAACCTGCCGGCAATCGCCCGCGTCTCGGCCCGAGCCGCCGCGAGTGTCGCGCCCGCCGCCAGCCGGCCCACCACCTCGAGCTCGTGCTGGCCGCGGTCTTCCCGGCTCTCGGTGCGGCGCAGCGGCACCCACAGCTCGGCGCGGCGGTCAGGCGAGCGCAGATGGAGAGGCACCGAGAAATCCGGCGGCATCACCCCGACCACCGTCAGCACCAGGTCGTCGAGCCGCACGACGCGGCCGAGCACCCGCCGGTCGCCGCCAAAGCGCCGCCGCCACAGCCCATGGCTGAGCACCACCGCCGGCGCCGCCCCGGGCCGGCTGTCGGCCGGCGTCAGCACTCGCCCGAACAGCGGCGCGGCGCCGAGCAGCGGGAAGAAGTCGGCGCTCACCTCCGAGCCGTAGAGCACCGCCGGCTCGCCGGCGTCGAGCAGATCGAAGCCGTGCGACGCCAGGCAAGAAAGCTGGCGTAACGCCCGGCTCTGGCGCCGATAGTCCTCGAAGGTGGGGCCGGCGACCATCAGCCGCGGGTTGCCGCCGCTGCGCGAGTGGTCCTCCCACAGCGCCACCAGCCGGTCGGGGTGGCGGTAAGGGAGCGGCCGCAGCAGCACCGCCTCGACGACGCTGAACACCGCGGTGTTGGCGCCGATCGCCAGCGCCAGCATCGCCACCGCCGCCGCGCAGAAGGCCGGGCTCTGCCGCAACCGCCGCCCCGCCAGCCGCCAGTCGCGCCCCAGCTCGCCAACGCCGCCGCGCATCGCCGCTCCTCGTCCGGCCCTATGCCTCCGCCGGGGACGGCGCGCCGGCCGGGCCGCGCGGCGTCACCCCGAAAGCGGCAAGCCTCGCCTCGGGAACCCGGCGATGGAAGCGCCACCAGGCCGGCGGCCGGTTGGCGAGGTTGCCGCCGTGGACCACCTGCAGCAGGTACTGGCCGGGCAGGCAGTGGGTCCGGTAGTGCCGCTCGAGCACCTTGTGGTCGTGAGCGAAGGGGTTGGCGCCGTGCCGGAACGCGGCCAGCGGCGACGGCTCCCGGCGCCTCAAGGCATAGACCTTTTGGGTGCTCGCGTCCAGGCGCAGGAAAGCCTTGGTGCAGAGCACCTCGGCCGCCGCGGCGGCGGGGTCGGCGTCCGCCTCGTCCAGCCGCCGGAACCAGTCCTCGTGCAGCGCGTCATCCGAGTCCAGCCTGGTCACGACCTGGTCCGGCGATCCCCGCCAGCCTCCGTACCAGCTGTCCTGCACGACGATCGAGAGCCACTTGAGATCGGCCAGCCGCTGCGACACGTACTCGGCGCTCTGGCTCGAGCACAGCAGCACGACCGGGACCCGCAGCCGCTGGACGCTGGGTGCGTAATAGCTGCGAAAGGGCTCGAGTCTGCCGTCGAGCCATCGCCGGTCGGCATGCAACGGCGCGGTCGCGGGAGCCAGCCGTGGGACCGAGAACCGCGTGACGATCACGTGCTGCATTGCCTTCAGCTTATCGCGCTTGCCAGCAGGCCGAGCCTGACGTCTAATGCCGGGCACCGGGTCCTCCGGCCCGGTGTCGCGCCGCCACCAGCCAGACCGTCACGCCGGCGCGGCGGAGACGCGGATGCCGCGGCAAGCCCCTTCTCCTGATCGTTCTGACCGTTCGCCCGCCGCGGGCGTCCCCATCCGGAGAAGCATCCTGCCCCCGGCGGCGCTGCTGCTGCCCGCCGCGATCCTCGTTCTGGGCTGCGCGGGCACGCGCCTGGCGGCGCCGATCGCCCCGCCGGCCGCCGGTAGCGATGCGCTCACCGCTCGCGAACAGCAGGCCGCCGCCGCCCGCTACCGGGAGGCCTGCGACGCGGGCCTGCCGCTCGGCTGCTACAACCTGGGGATGGTGGAAGCGACCGGCCTAGGCCTGCCCCGGGACGTCGAGGCGGCGGCCGCGCACTTCGCCAAGGCCTGCGACGCCGGCGACGTCCCAGCCTGCGGCGAGCTGGGAGCTCTCCTCGCCGCCGGCCACGGCGGCGATCAGGACGGCGCCGGCCTCGGCGGCGACCAGAATGGCGCCGGCCACGCCGGCCACGGCGGCGATCGCGACGCCGCCCGTGCCGCCGCCCCGCTCGCCAAGGCCTGCGACGGCGGCGAGGCGCGGGCCTGCGCCGGCCTCGCCGATCTCTACGCCCGAGGCCGCGGCGTGCCCAGGGACGAGGCGCGTGCGCTGGCGCTGGCGGCCCGCGCCTGCGAGGGCGGCCAGGCCCAGGCCTGCCTCGACCTGGCAGCCCGCTATGACGAGGGCGCCGGAGCGCCGCCCGACCCGCCCCGCGCCGCCGGCCTCTACCGCAGGGCGTGCGACCTCGGCGCCCTGCCTGCCTGCGCCAGGCTGGGCCTCGCGCTCGAACGCGGCGCCGGCCTGCCCGCCGATCTCGCCGCCGCCGCGGCCGTCTATCGCCGCGCCTGCGAGCGGCACGACCCCTCGAGCTGCTACCGCCTGGGCGCTCTCTACGAGCAGGGCCGCGGCGTCGCCAGGGACCTGGCAGGCGCCCTCGCCCTCTACGTCCAGGCTTGTGACCTCGGCAGCGATCAAGCGTGCGAGGACCGCGCACGCCTGGCGCCGTCTCCACCCCGTTGACCGTCGCCATCACCGCGGAGCCGGAGGTGCCGGCGGCCCAGGCGGAATGCGCCCTGCCCCGCGCGGGTTCGGGGTGTAGGCGGCGCGCTGCTGCCGCCTTTCCAATCCAGGTGCCCAAAGAGCCGCCGATGTCGGACCCCCTCGAGAGCGCACCGCCGCGCCCGGCACTGGTGCGCGACCCGGTCTGTGGCATGACGATCGACCCGCGGAGCACGCAGTTCCGCGAGGTCCTGGACCGCGTTGCCTACTCCTTTTGCAGCGCCTCATGCCGCGACCGCTTCCGCCGCGATCCGGACCGGTACATCGCGCGGCTGCAGGCGCGCCAGGACCCCTCTCCGGCCACAGCCGCCGCCTCGCCCGCGGCTGCCGCCCCAGCCGTTGCTTCGCCGGCAGCCGCCGCCGGCCCGCGAGACGGCGTCGCGCGCCGGCCGGCTGCCGCGGCGCTGGCTGCCGAATGGACCTGCCCGATGCACCCGGAGATCGTGCGCGACCGGCCGGGCAGCTGCCCGATCTGCGGCATGGCCCTCGAGCCGCGCTCCGTGGCACTGCCCGGCGGCGGCGCCGCCGCCGAGGAGAACCCGGAGCTCGGCGCCATGCAGCGCCGCCTCTGGATCTGCTCCCTCCTCGCCCTGCCGCTGCTTGCCGCCGGCATGGCCGAGATGGTCCCCGGCGCCATGCGGCTGCTCGCGGCCATCTCCCCGACCGCCCGCAACTGGCTCGAGCTGCTGCTCGCTACTCCGGCGGTGCTCTGGGGCGGCTGGCCCTTCTTTCAGCGCGGCTGGGCGTCGCTGGTCAACCGCAGCCTCAACATGTTCACCCTGATCGCCCTGGGCACCGGCGTCGCTTACGCCTATAGCGTCGTCGCCACCGTCGCACCCGGTATCTTCCCCGCCTCTGTCCACACCGCCCGCGCTGCCCTCGCGATGAGCGGCATGGGCGGTGCCGTCCCGGTCTATTTCGAGGCCGCCGCCGTGATCACCGTCCTGGTGCTCCTCGGTCAGGTGCTCGAGCTGCGCGCCCGCGGGCGCACCTCGGCGGCGCTGCGCGCCCTGCTCGACCTGACGCCGCCCACCGCCCGACGCCTCGCCCCCGGCTCCGGTCCGGGCATCATGGCCGCACCAGGTCCCGCCGGGGCGCCGCCCGGCTCTGACCCCGCCGCGCTGGCCGCGGGCGCCACCGCCGACATCGAGGTGCCGCTTGCCGAGGTCGAGCCCGGCGACCGCCTGCGCGTGCGCCCCGGCGAGAAGGTGCCGGTGGACGGCACCATCGTCGCCGGCCACAGCGCCGTCGACGAGGCGATGCTCACCGGCGAGCCGATGCCGGTCGAGAAGGGCCCCGGCGACCGGGTCACCGCCGGCACCGTCAACGGCAACGGCAGCTTCGTGATGGTCGCCGAGCGGGTCGGCAGCGACACCCTGCTCGCCCAGATCGTCCGTATGGTCGGCGAGGCCCAACGCAGCCGCGCTCCCATCCAGCGGCTCGCCGATCGCGTCGCGGCCTGGTTCGTGCCGGCGGTGATCGCGGCCGCCGCCTCCGCCGGCGCCGCCTGGTGGCTGCTCGGTCCCGAGCCGCGGCTCGCCAACGCCCTGCTCGCCGCGGTGGCGGTGCTGATCATCGCCTGCCCGTGCGCCCTCGGCCTCGCCACCCCGATGTCGATCATGGTGGCCACCGGCAGCGGCGCCCGCGCCGGCGTGCTGGTCCGCAATGCCGAGGCGCTCGAGGTCTTCGAGCGCGTCGATACGCTGGTCATCGACAAGACCGGCACCCTGACCGCGGGCCGCCCCCGCCTCACGGCCGTCGAGGCCGCCGGCCCCTGGTCTGAGGGCGACCTGCTGCGCCTCGCGGCCAGCCTCGAGCGGGCCAGCGAGCACCCTCTCGCCGCCGCCCTGACCGCCGCCGCCGCCGAGCGCGGGCTGGCGCTCGCCGAACCGACCGAATTCAACGTCGAGCCGGGCCGCGGCGTGCGCGGCGTCGTTGCGGGGCATGCCGTGGTGCTCGGCACCGCCGAGCTGCTGGCCGCCCAGGGCAGCGGGCCGGAAGCGCCGGCCGGCGGCGCGGACACCGCCGCCTCGGGCGGCGGCCGCGCGGACGGCGGCGAACCATGGGACTGGCGCGCCCGCGCCGAGGCCCTGCGCCGCGACGGCCAGACCGTGTTGCTGGCGGCGATCGACGGCCGGATCGCCGGCCTCCTGGCGATGGCCGACCCGATCAGGCCCGCGACCGAGGAGGCGCTGCGCGAGCTGCGGCGCGAGGGCCTGCGGGTCGTGCTGGCGACCGGCGACCACCGCGTCACCGCCGCCGCCGTCGCCGCTCGCCTCGGCATCGACGCCGGCGACGTCGTGGCCGAGGCGCTGCCCGCCGCCAAGCGCGAGCTCGTCGAGCGCCTAAAGGCAGAGGGCCACGTCGTCGCCATGGCTGGTGACGGCATCAACGACGCTCCGGCGCTGGCAGCGGCCGATCTCGGCATCGCCATGGGCACCGGCACCGACGTCGCCATCGCCAGCGCCGCCGTCACCCTGCTGCACGGCGACCTGCGCGCCCTGCTGCGTGCCCGCCGCCTGTCGCAGGCAACGATGCGCAACATCCGCCAGAACCTGGTCTTCGCCTTCGCCTACAACACCCTCGGCGTCCCGATCGCGGCCGGCGTCCTGTATCCCTTCTTCGGTCTCCTGCTGTCGCCGATGATCGCCAGCGCCGCCATGAGCTTCAGCTCCGTCTCGGTGATCGCCAACGCCCTCCGCCTCCGCCGCACCCGCCTGTGAGCGGCGCCGACCCGCGCAGCGGTCGCGCGGCCCGGGCGCCGGCGGCCGACGGCCGGAAGGAGTCCAACTGCCCTGGTACCGCGTAGAATAAGGAAACAGAGAGGAGGCTGAAAGCTCATGAAGACCCTCGACCTGAACCGCCGCGACCTTGGCAGGCTCACCGCCGCAGCTCTGGCCGGTGCCATCACCGGCTCGCTGCTCACGCCCGGCGTGCAGCGCGCGCTCTACGCCGCGGAGCCGGCCAAGCCCGACGACAGCCACTGGCTCAGGGACCCGCACGTCTGCTGCGGCCTCAACACCTGCAAGAGCCACGGCAAGGGCGCGAGCAACGACTGTGCAGGCATGGGCAGCTGTGCCACCGTCGCCGCCCACGGTTGTGCCGGCGAGAACGCCTGCGCCGGCCTGGGGGGCGCCGGCGACAACGGCTGCAAGGGCAAGGGCAGCTGCGCCGTGCCGCTCAAGGGCGAGGGTTGGAAGAAGGCCCGCGCCAGCTGGGAGGCGGCGATGACCAAGGCCGGCAAGAAGTTCGGACCGGCGCCCAAGGAGTGCGGCGGCGCCTAGCGCCGCTTGCCCGGCGTCAGGCGCGGCGCCTCCCGTCACCGGCCGGTCCGCCGTGCCGAGCGCTGGTCCCGGCGGCGGCGCGGCGGCGTGACCCCGGGCGGCGGCGCGCCGGCGTGACCGGAGCGGCGTCTGGGCGGGCGCGCCCGGCGGCACCATGACGATTCCATCCCGGCTCGGGCACGCCAACCTCGGCCTCGGGGTCGGGCTGCGCGCCGCCCACTTCGATCACATCTTGCGCCACCAGCCGGCCGTCGACTGGTTCGAGGTGATCAGCGAGAACTTCGTGGACTCTGCCGGCCGGCCGCGCCACGTGCTGCGCCAGATCGCCGAGCGCTACCCGGTGGTGATGCACGGCGTCTCGCTGTCGATCGGCTCGACCGACCCGCTCGACTTCGGCTATCTCGGGAAGCTCAAGACGCTGGCGCGCGAGGTGAACGCGCGCTGGATCTCGGACCACCTGTGCTGGACCGGCGTGCTCGGCAGCAACACTCACGACCTGCTGCCGGTGCCGTTCACCGAGGCCACGCTCGCCCACGTCGCCGCCCGCGTGCGCACCGTGCAGGACTTCCTCGAGCGGCCGCTGGTGCT
>DASZHY010000301.1:0-2964 GCA_035949675.1 Thermoanaerobaculia bacterium | reverse complement strand
CTCTCCTCCGTCAACCCGAGCGTTCCCGCGAGCCTGCAACGCATCGTCGCCCACTGCCTGGAGAAGAGCCCTGAGCAGCGCTGCCAGTCGGCGCAGGACCTGGCTTTCGACCTGGAAGGGTTGACGGGAACAGGCTCCGGCTCGGGCCCCGGCGCTGCTGCGGCGCCGCCCTCGCCGAATATCAGCCGCCGCCGTTATCGGCTTGCGGCGCTGGCGGCACTGGCGGCAGTCCTGGTGGTTTCGCACGCCGCAATCTACATGCTCGCCTACCGGGCCGGCGGGAGCCGCACGCCGGTGCCTTCGTACCAGCGGCTGACCTTCCGGCGCGGCATGGTCACCGGCGCTCGCTTCGCTCCCGACGGGCAGACCATCGTCTACAGCGCCGCCTGGGGCGGCAACCCGGCGGAGCTGTTTTCCACCAGCAGCGACGCCGCCGAGTCGCGGCCGTTCGGGTTGGCGGACGCCAGGCTCCTCGCTCTCTCCCGCAAGCACGAGATGGCCCTCTTGCTGCGGCCGCGGCTCCTGCAGGGGGGCCCCGAGATGCCGCCGGTCGGCACCCTGGCGCGGCTGCCGCTCTCCGGCGGCGCACCGCGCGAGGTTCTGGAGGGCGTGAGCGAAGCCGACTGGACGCCGGACGGAGAGGAGCTGGCAGTCGTCCGCCGGCTGCAAGGGCGGAGCAGGCTGGAGCTCCCCGCCGGCCACGTCCTCTACGAGACCGCGGGGACGGAGTGGATCAGCGAGCCGCGGATCTCCCCCGCGGGGAATCTCCTTGCTTTCATCGAACACCCGCGGGACCCTGATTTCGCCGGGGCAGTCGCGGTGGTGGATCTCGCCGGCAAGCAGACCAAGCGGCTGCTCAGCAGCGCGCTTGCCGCCGCTAGGGGCCTCGCCTGGAGTCCCGACGGCCGCGAGGTCTGGTTCACGGCCGCCAGGACCGGCAAAGCGCAAGCGCTCTACGCGGTCTCGCTGGCGGGCCGGGAACGAGTCGTTGCACGCTCCGCCGGTTCGCTGGTGCTGGACGACATCTCCCGCGAGGGGAAGCTCCTGGTCCGGCTCCGGAGCAGGCAGTACGGCATCATCGGCGCTTTTCCTCCGGACGCCAGGGAGCGCGAGCTTTCGTGGCTCGACGGCTCGGTGGCCACCGGTCTCTCAGCCGACGGCACGGAATTGCTGTTTGGCGAGCTCGGCGAAGGTGCCGGCGACCGTTGGGCATCGTACCTGCGCCGGACCGACGGCTCGCCGCCGGTCAAGGTCGCCGACGACATTGCCACCTCCTTGTCGCCGGACGGCAAGTGGGTCCTCACCATCCCTCGCACCGGGCCGCCCCGCTTGGTGCTGGTGCCGGCCGGGCCAGGGGAGGCGCGCACGATCCGCAACGACGGCATCCAGGAGTACCGTTGGGCAGACTTCATGCCCGACGCGCAGCGGATCCTCTTCTATGGCACGGAGGCCAAGCACTCGCTGCGCACCTACGTGACCGGCCTCGCGGGTGGCGCGCCGCAACCGATCGCCGCAGCGGGCATCCTCTGCAACGCCGTCTCGCCTGACGGCAGGCTGGCCGCCAGCAATGGCACGGAGCGCGGCATCCTCCTGGTCCCGACGTACGGCGGGGAGCCGCAACCGGTTCCAGGAACCGGACCGAGAGATCGGCCGTTCGGCTGGAGCGCGGACGCACGGTTCCTCCTGGTCTACCGGCGCGACGAGGTGCCGGCCAGAGCCTTGCGCGTCGAGCTGGCAACCGGGAAGCGCGAGCTTTGGAAGGAGTGGGCTCCCGCCGACCGTGCCGGCATCGTCTCGATCGCAGATCCCAAGGTGGTGGCTGGCGGCAAGTGGTACGCCTACAGCTACGAGCGGCTGCTCTCTGATCTCTATCTCGTCGAAGGGCTGCGGTGAGGCCGGCTCTGTCGCCCGCCTTCGTTGTGGGGCCTGTCGGCTCGACTCAACTGAGGACTCAGAAAACGACCGGCAAGCGGTGAGCGGCAGGGGCCAGCTCGGACAGCCGGACGGGGACGCGGCGGGCTCCCCAGCGGCCCGGAGGGCCGGCGAAGCGGCCGGGGCAAGGAGTGCCGCAGCGGTCGCAAGCGAGGGCGTATGCCGGGGTACGGTCTGCCGGGGCCGGCTCAGCAGGCGGGGCGAGGTGCCAGCCGGTCAGCACGTACCAGTCGCGGCCGATCAGGCGGTTGCCGCAGTGATGGCACCAGGTGCTGCCGCCCTCTTCGTCGTGGACGTTGCCGGTATAGGGGTAGCGCAGGCCGTTGGCGAGCGCGATGCGGCGGGCCCGCGTGAGCGTCGCCGCCGGGGTCGACGGCAGGTCCAGCATCTTGTAGTCGGGATGGAAGGCGGTGAAGTGGATGGGCACGTCCGTACCCAGCTCGGCGGCGACCCAGCGGGTGAGGGCGTCGAGCTCGGCGTCGGAATCGTTCTCGCCCGGGATCAGCAGGGTGGTGATCTCGAACCAGACGCCGGTCTCGTGGCGGAGGTAGCGCAGCGTGTCGAGCACCGGCCCCAGCTCGCCGCCGCAGACCTTGCGGTAGAAGCGCTCGGTGAAGCCCTTGAGATCGACGTTGGCGGCGTCCATGTGGCGGTAGAATTCGACCCGCGGCTCCGGGCAGATGTAGCCGGCGGTCACCGCCACCGCCTTGACGCCGGCCTCGCGGCAGGCGTCGGCCACGTCCACCGCGTACTCCATGAAGATCACCGGATCGTTGTAGGTGAAGGCGATCGAGGCGCAGCCGAGGCGGGTGGCGGCGCGCGCGATCTGCTCGGGCGAGGCGCCGTCGGAAAGCGTGTCGATCTCGCGCGACTTGCTGATGTCCCAGTTCTGGCAGAACTTGCAGGCCAGGTTGCAGCCGGCGGTGCCGAACGAAAGCACCGGCGTGCCGGGCAGGAAGTGGTTGAGCGGCTTTTTCTCGATCGGATCGATGCAGTAGCCGCTCGACCGGCCGTAGGTCTTGAGCACGATCT
>DASZHY010000300.1:0-9515 GCA_035949675.1 Thermoanaerobaculia bacterium | reverse complement strand
TGCCGCCGGCGCCCCCGCGCTGGCCGGCAGCGAGATGCCGAGCTCGGCGAGGACCAGGCGCGCCAGGGCCCGGGAGCGGCCGCCCAGGTTGTGGCCGGCCGGTCCCAGCTCGCCGGGGCGCAGCCACTCGACTACGGGGATGTAGAAGCCGGTCTTGGGCCGGTGCCAGAGGGCCTCGGGCAGCTCGGGGGCGAGCTTTCGCACGAGGGCGGCCTTGCCCAGCCGGCGGGCGGGCTGGAAACCGATGGCAGCCAGGTGGCGGTGCAGCCAGGCGTCGACCAGCGGCACCCGCAGCTCTACCGAGCAGGCCATCGAGGCCCAATCGGAATCGCGCAGCAGCTGATTGCGCATGTACTGGCTCGACTCCATGAGCTGCACGGCGAGCCAGGGATCGAGCCGGTCGGGCCGATGGCCCTTGGCGCCAGGGTCGGCGGGCGCTGCGGGGTCGGCGGGCGTGCCGGTGCCGGCGGGCGCGGCAGGCGCGGCGAGCCCGGCCGCGACGAGCTTGCCGGCGTCGGCGATGGGGTCGTAGGCGGCGAGCCCCTCGGCGGCGGCCTCGCGGCCCATCAAGGCCGGCAGCTCCTCGGGCAGGAACAGGGCGCGGCGCAGGAAGTAGCTGCCGGGGAGGGTCGCGCCGTGGCGCAGCAGGCCGGCGAGCTTGGGGTGCCCGGGCGCGAGACGAGCGGCGAGGGCCGGCCAGGCGGCGGCGAGGCCGGGCAGGAATCGGCCGCAGCGCGCGGCGCGGCGCCAGCGCGGCACGGCGGCGAACGACGGGTAGCTGCCGAACAGCTCGTCGCCGCCCAGCCCGGAGAGCACGACCTTGAGCCCGGCCTCGTGGGCTGCCCGGCTGACGGCGAAGGTGTTGAAGCCATCGATCGACGGCTGGTCCATGGCGGCGAGCGCCGCCGGCCAGAGGCGCGCGAAGTCCTCTCGCGCCATGCGCTTTTCGAGGTGGCGGGTGCCGAGGCGGCGCGCCACCTCGGCGGCGAGCGGCGCCTCGTCGCGCGGCGTGCCGGCCAGGACGTCGAAGCTGAGCGTGAACGTGGCCGGCGGTTCCGGCAGGTGGCGGCGGGCGAGGGCGGCGACGAGCCCGGAATCGAGGCCGGCCGAGAGAAAGATGGCGACCGGCACGTCGGAGACCAGATGCGCCGTTACGGACTCCTCGATCGCCGAGATGGCCCCGGACGCGCCGGTCGCCGTGGATGCGCCGGGCGTCAAGCCGGGGCTCCAGGTCGCGTCGCCGGCGAGTGATCCGGCGAGAGTGGCGAAGGGGCGCGGCTGGCTGGCGCGGCCCTCCTCGATCACCAGGAAATGTCCGGCTGGCAGGGCGCGGACGTCGCGGCGGATGGTCCAGGGCTCGGGGACAGACCCCCAGAGCAGGAAGCCGGCGAGACCCGCTGGATCGACCGCGGGCGACACCGCGCCTCCCGCCTCGAGCGCCTTGACCTGCGAGGCGAAGCGGAGCTGGCCCGAGGCGCCCGAGCGCGCCGAGCTGGCCGAGTAATAGAGAGGCTTGATGCCCAGCGGATCGCGGGCGAGCAGCAGGCGGCGCGGGCGGCCCTCCCGTTCATCCCAGATGGCCAGCGCGAACATGCCGCGCAGCCGGCGCAGCATGGCGTCGATGGCATCGCCGTGATGCAGGTAGAGGGCAAGCACGACCTCGGTGTCGCCGCTGCTGCGGACGCGGCAGCCGGCGGCCTCGAGCTCGGCCCGCAGCTGGCGGAAGTTGTAGATCTCGCCGTTCATGACCAGCTGGACGCGGCCGCCGGCGCCGGCCATCGGCTGGTCGCCGGCCGCGGAGAGATCGAGGATGGCGAGGCGGCGGGAGGCGAGTCCAACCCGGCCGTCCGCGGACACCCAGGCACCGGCGGCGTCGGGGCCGCGCGCGAACATCGCTTCGCGCGTCCGCTGCAGCTCGTCGCGGTCGATCGGGGGCGCCGCCGCGCCGTAGCTGAAGATGCCATTGATGCCGCACATGGATGGCAATGCCCCGGGTCAGGCGGCCGGCTGGTCGTGGCGGGCCGTCGTGACGGCGGTCCGCGGGAGGCCCTCGCCCGTCAGGCGGTCCAGCAGGGGCCACAGCCGCTCGCGGAAGCGCCGCGGCGTGAAGAGCTGCTCGAAACGCCGGCGTCCGGCCTCGCCCATGGCGTGGGCGAGCTCGGGAGAGGCCAGTAGACGGCCGAGCGCGGCGGCGATGGCGTCCGGGTCCAGCGGATCCACCAGCAGGCCGGTCTCGCCGTCGGCGACGATCTCGGCGGCCGCGCTGTCGCGTGCCGCGATGCAGGGCCGGGACGCCCGCATGGCCTCGAGATAGACCAGTCCGAAGCCCTCGCCGCGGCTGGGCATGGCGAAGACCGCGGCCCGGGCGTAGAGCTCGGCCAGGGTCGCCTCGCTGACGAAGCCGGTGAAGAGGACGCGACCGGCAACGCCCAGGGTGGCCGCCAGGGCCTCCAGGCGGGGGCGGTCGTCGCCGCCGCCGGCGATGACCAGACGGGGCGGGTCGGCGTCGCCGGCGTGCGGTGGGGTCGCCGGCAGGCGTTGCAGCGCCTGCAACAGGTGATCCTGGCCCTTGTATCGTTCCGTCGCGGCCATTCGCCCGACGGTCAGGGTGAAGTCCCGGCCGGCGCGAGCCAGGAGGGCGGCGTCGACCTCCCCGGCAGGCGGGCGCTCCTCGAGACACAGCGGCAGCACCACGACCGGCCCGAAGTCGCCGTTCGCCGCCCGCGCTCTGGCGAGCGTGTGGCTGGAGGTGGCGAGCCGGACGGTGGCGTGCCGGAGGGCGCGGGAGCGGGTCCCCGACAGGGAGCGCCAGACCTCGATGCCGTAGGTCGCGACCAGGTAGGGAGCGCGCAGCGGCGGCGGCAGCCACGCCTGGGCACGGGCCGGCCCCAGCAGGTCGTAGATGAAGGCGAATCGCCGCCCACTGGCCACCTGCCGGCGCCAGATGGCAAGGGCAAGCGCGCCCTGGCGGCCGCCGAAGGCGCGCGCGCCGCCGCCCGGGGCGAAGCCGTCCAACCCCCCTAGCGACAGCAGGCTCCAGCCGATGCCGCGCTCGCGCGCGTAGGCGGCGCTGCCGGCGGCCAGCAGCCGGCCGGCCAGGGCGCGGCCGCCGCCGTCGAGCTCGAGACCGGCGGAGACGAAGACCAGGTCGCGGCGCGGCGGCGCGGCTCGCGGTCCGGCTTGCGGCTCACTCCGAATGGAGGGCATCGGTGTAGCCGGGGAACAGCGGCAGGTAGAAGGGCACCTCCTGCCGCAGGCAGAGGCGGGCCAGCTCCTTTTCCTGCCGGCTGCGCACGTAGGCGACCCGCCAGGGGAGGTCCGGCAAATCGAACAGATCTGGCGGGCAAAGGGCTACTTCGGACTTCAGGATGGGCACGTCCGTGCGGCGACCTCGACCTCCTGCGCTAACCTCATGCGACGATGCGGCCGATTCTCCCAGAAGACAGCGGGTCGCGCAACTCCGGCGGCCTGGCGCCTCACTTCACTCCCGCCGCGCAATCTCGGCCTCGATCTGGGGCAGCAGCTGGGGCGGGGCGGCGATCAGGCGGCTGAGGAGGGGGTCGGGGCGGTTGAAGCGCTCTTCCTCGGGGCTGCCGGCGAGGATGCGGCCGCCGGCGGCGAGGACCAGGGCGACCCCGGCGGCGACGTCCCACTCGTGCTTGGGGACCAGCGTCCAGGTGGCGTCGGCGAGGCCGGCGGCCACGCGCGCCAGCTTGTAGGCGACCGATCCCATGGCGACGACCGCAAAGGGGCTGGCGGCGAAGCGCTGCCACTGGCCGCGGCCCACCTCGGTGCGGCTGGCGAGGACCTCGGCGCCGAAAAGGTCGGCGCGGGCGCTGACGCAGACCGGCGTGCCGTTGAAGGTCACGCCGTGGCCGCGGGCGCCGAGGAACGTCTCGCCGCGGGCCGGGTTGCAGATGCCGCCGGCGACCGGCTCGCCGTCCACGACCAGGGCCACCGAGACCGACCACTCGGGGAGGCCGGTCACGAACTCCCGCGTGCCGTCGAGCGGATCGACCACCCAGACGCGGCGGTGATCGAGGCGGGAGCGGTCGTCGTGGGTCTCCTCCGAGAGCCATCCCTCGCCGTTCCGCAGCAGCCCCCGCCGGAGCAAGGAGTCGACCAGGGTGTCGGCCTCGGTGACCGGATCGCCGCCAAGCTTGGCGCGGGAAGCGACATCGCCGGGGGTGAAGCGCGAGAGCGCCCGCGTCGCCTCGGCAAGCGCGGCGGCGATGCGCGCGAGGTCATCGCGGTGGTCCGGCGGCCGGAGGTCAGCAGCCAGGTCCCGCGCCACTTGGCGACGGTCGCTCATGCCTGCGCCGTCATGCTTGCTCCGAGGTAGCCTTCGCGCTCGAGATAGAGCAAGATCTCCTGCGCCGCCTGCTCCGGCGACAGGTTGCCGGCGTCGATCGTCACCTCGGCGTCGGCGGGCTCCTCGTAGGGGTCGGAGATGCCGGTGAACTCCTTGATCAGACCCGCGCGCGCCTTGGCGTAGAGCCCCTTCCGGTCGCGCTCCTCGCAGACCTCGAGCGCGGTGGCGACGTGGACCAGCATGAAGCCGCCGCCGGGCTCGATCAGCGCCCGAACCTCCTTGCGCACGGCGTCGTAGGGAGCGATCGGGGCGCAGATGGCGATGCCGCCGTTCCTGGTGATCTCGGAGGCGACGAAGCCGATCCGGCGGATGTTGATGTCGCGGTGCTCCTTCGAGAAGTTGAGCTCGGAGGAGAGGTGCTTGCGCACGATGTCGCCGTCGAGCAGCGTCACCGGCCTCCCGCCCATCTCCATGAACTTGACCACCAGGACGTTGGCGATGGTCGACTTGCCCGCCCCCGACAGCCCGGAGAGGAAGACCGTGAAGCCCTGCCGGTGGCGCGGTGGATGGGTCCGGCGGAGCTCCTCGGCCACCTCGGGGAAGGTGAACCAGCCGGGGAGCTCGCGGCCGTCGGCCAGGCGCTGGCGCAGCTCGGTGCCCGAGATGTCCAAGGTGCGCTTGCCGGCGGGCACCTCGCCGACCGGCAGGTAGGTGTCGAGGTCCTCGACGTAGACCAGCTGCTCGAACGGCACCATCTCGACCCCCAGCTCGGCCTGGTGCGAGCGCAGCAGCTCCTGGGCGTCGTAGGGGCCGTAGAAGGGCTTGCCCGCGGAGTCCTTGCCGGGCCCGGCGTGGTCGCGGCCGACGATGAAATGGGTGCAGCCGAAGTTCTTGCGGATGATGGCGTGCAGCAGCGCCTCGCGCGGGCCGCCCATGCGCATGGCCAGGGAGAGCAGCGCCAGCTTGACGGTGTGTTGCGGGAAGCGGTGCAGGATGGCCTGGTAGCAGCGCACGCGGGTGTAGTGGTCCAGATCGCGCGGCTTGGTCATGCCGACCGTGGGATGGATCAGCAGGCTGGCCTGCGCCTCCTTGGCGGCGCGTAGCGTCAGCTCGCAATGGGCGCGGTGCATGGGGTTGCGGGTCTGGAAGGCCACCACCCGCCGCCAGCCCTCGCGGGCGAGCTCGGCGCGCAGCTGGGCGGGCGTCGAGCGCAGCGCGTGGAAGTCGTAGTGCGCCGGCGGCTGCAGTCCCTCGAGCCGGCCGGCCACGAACACCGGATGGGTGCGGCCCAGCAGGTAGGCGGCGCCGGGGTGGAGGGGGTCAGTCGTGCCGTAGACGGCGTGGGCGTCGGCGGCCAGGTCCGGCTCCCACATCTCCTCGACGTGGCAGGCGGCGAGCATCACGCCCTCGGCGTCGCGCAGGGCGAGGAGGCTGCGGCCGGGAGACAGCGTGTCGGCCAGCTGGCGCGGGATGTCCAGGGTGATGGGGATCGGCCACAAGAGACCGCCGGCGACGCCGGCGTCGCCGGCAGCTCGGGCGGTGCCGGCCAGCCGCATGCGCCGGCAGACGGCATCGTGGTCGGCGCGCCCGAGGAAGCCCGTCAGCGGCGAGAAGCTGCCGTCGAGCAGCAGCTCGAGATCGCAGAGCTGGCGGGGGGTGAGGTCCCAGGAGGGCCAGTCGCGGGAGGCTGCCTTGATCTCGGCCGCCCTGGCCGGCGTGGCCAGGAGGTCGACGAGGTGGCCGCCATGGGGATCGATCAACGGGTCTTGGCCGTCTGCGGGGTGAAGATGGCCCTCCGGCTCGGGGGCGGGAAAGGCAAGGGTCTTGGTCATGGCTGGGATGGTTCCCCTGGCGGGGCCGTTCGGTCCGGCGCCCTGTCTGCCGTCGTCAGTGAGTCCCGGCGAGCGCGATGCGGTTTCGCCGGTCGATTCGCCAGTAGACAGGTGCCCGCGGCGCCCGCGGGGGGGACGGACGGCCCGGAGGGGTGCCGCGGGGTCGGTCGCTGCCGATGGGGGCCTAGGGCCGCGAGGGCGACGGCTCGGGCTTGTCGATGACCACCGAGGTGATGCCGGTCACCCCGGCCACGCCGGCCACCGGGATCAGCAGCTCCTTGCGCTGCCACCAGGCGATCACGCAGGTGCGGCAGGTCTCGTCGGCGCGCTTGACGTTCTCGGGGTTGACCCGGGTGACGATGCCGTCGCAGAGGAAGCCGTTGACCCGGTTGCGCGCCTGCCGGGCCGAGGTCTCGCCGATGGTGAGGTTCTGAGCGGCTCCCAGCTGCTGCGGCGTGAGCTTGACCTGGCAGTCCGAGGTGACCTTGGCCTTGAGTATCGGGGAGCGGGCGATCTCGTGGCCGGTGCCGTCCAGGAGCTCGGCGTAGTACTCGACCTCTTTGTTGCGGGTCTCGGGCTTGGGAGGCGTGGCCCAGTAGCGTCCCGACCCGGCGGCGGCATCGTGCTCGAAGTCCACCCAGTAGAAATAGGGGTGGTCGGTCCACTGGAAGTAGAGCCGTGCCGTGGCGCCGCCCGGCTCGTTCAGGGTCGTGGCGTTGACGACCTGGTTGTCGGCAAAGCGGAAGCAGCTCACCTGCTGCGCGGTGATGGTCGGCTTCTGGGCCGCCAGCGGAGACCACGCGCCTGCGGCGGCCAGGCACAGAGCGGCTGCCGTCAGGGCGAAGAAGTTGCGTGCTCCAAGGTTTCTCATCGAGATCGAACCTCCCAGCGTTTCAGTCGCTTCGCGCACGGGGGACAAGCACATTGTACGCCAGAACCGTTCCGGGCACCTAATCGCGGTCCGCCGCCTTCTGAACTGCGTTAGCGTACCCTCCTCCGACGGGAGAGGACGCACCCTTTCCTCGACACAGCCAAGCGGCCCGGTCCATGGATCGTCTTACACTGTTTGGTCTCTTTGCGGTTACCGGAATGCTGGTCTGCTATGCGCTGGAGCATCGGAGTCGGTGGTTTGTCTTGGGCTTCGCCGCGTCGTGTGCCTTGGGCTCGGCCTACGGGTTTCTTCAAGGCGCCTGGCCGTTCGGTTTGATGGAGGCGGTTTGGTGTGTGATCGCACTCCGGCGATGGCAGCGGACCGCGCGTTAGCCGAGGTCATTCGCGGGCACTCTTGAGACCTGCACGGTTGCCGCCGCGGCAGGCGCACCTTCGGACCTACTGGCCGAGAATGCGCTTGACGTAGCTCTCGACGAACGGGGTCCTTTGCAGGTTGGGCAGCGAGCGCTTGAGGGCGGCGGCGGCGCCCGGTCGATCGCCCACCTCGTAGAAGGCGACGGCCATGTAGAAGAGCAGCTCGGGGTGGTCGTCGCCCGGCGGTCCCCCTCGCCGGAAATAGACGGCGGCCTCGCTCCAGCGCGAGTTGCGGTAGGCCGCCTCGCCTGCCAGGTACTGCGCTTCCTTCGAGTCGGGATGGGCGTCGGCAAGCTGGCGGGCGAGGCGCAGGGCCTCCCTCAAGTCGGGGATCGTGGAGGAGGTGAGCATCCGCTCCGAACGCGCCATCGCCTCGCGCTCCGCCGCCGACATGGGCGCCAGCGGCCGCGGCAGGGCGGGGGGTCCCGCGGTGGCGTTCCCAGGCGCCGCCGCGGTGCCAGCGGCCGCCGCCGCTCCGGCACTGCCCGGACGCGTAGCACCGGTGGTGGCCCCGGCGGCCGGTGTGGTTGCGGCGGCAGCCTGACCCTTGGTCGTAGCCGCGCCCGGAGCTGCCGCGCCGGCTGCCACCGGTGGCGGCGGCGCCGCCGGTGCCGGGCCGGCGCCCTTGCCGCCGGGGGGCGTGGTGGGCACGCTCGGATGCTTCGCCACCTGCCGGATCAGCGCCGCGATCTCGCGCTCCTGCTTCCAGGCGGCCGGCAGCGTCCGCACCTGCTCCTCGGCCTGGCGCCACTGCCCGAGCTCGACGCGGCAGGCGAGCAGCGCCGTGGCGCCGGCATGGCCCGAGGCGTCGCCGGACCCTTCGGCCTTGGCGGCCGCGGTGCTGCCCCCCGGGCCGCCCGCGGCGGCCGGGGCCGCCCCGGCCCCGACGGCACCGACGGCACCGACGGCAATCACCGGGCAGGACTCGAGATCGCTAATCGCCTCCTGGCAGCGCTTGGCGGCCGCCCGCGCCATCCCGCGCACGCAGAGAGCCCGCGGGTCCCGCGGCGCCTGCGCCGCCGTCGCCTCGGCGCGGGTCACGGCCGGCGCGGTCTTCCCCTCGGCGAGATCGAGCTCGGCGAGCATCACGTTCCAGACGACGCTCTTCGGCTCCTTGGCGAGCCGCTCCTCGAGCTGCCGCCGGCGCTCGCGCGGCGGCAGCGCGGCGATCTGGCCTTCCTGCTTGCGGCTGAGCAGCGCCCGGAACGAGGGGATCGTCTCGAGAGTGCCGGCAGGCACGGCGGCGAGCGCCCGCTGCTCGAAGGCGCCGCGCACCTCGAGCGGCAGGTCGGCCCTGCTGTAGGCGCCAAACCGCTCCTCCACCTCGACGATGCGGCGGAACGTCTCGCGGAAGCCGTCGGTGTTGCCGGCGGCGCCCTGGGCGAGCCCGAGCCGAGTCAGACATTCCGCCAGCCGCGGCGGCTCGTCCAGCATGCCGAAGCAGGCCACGCGCAGCTGCTTGCTCGCCGCCGCGTAGTTGGCGCGGTCGTAGGACTGGATGCCGTCGCGCAGCAGATCGAGGTAGAACGGGTCGATGGCGGCATGGGCCGCCGCGGCGCCGCCGAGCGCTAGGGCGCCCGCCATGCCCGCCGCGCCTGCCATTCTTCCCAGCGCGGCGAGCCTCGCCGCGGCGTGCGCCACCGCGCCGGCGGCGGCAGTGGCAGACAAGGTCCGCGCGGTCATCTGGTGATGGGGGTGAAGCGCAGCGCCGCCGGCGGACCGGGGGCGTCTTGCCGCTCGGCGCCGCCGGCGCGGGAGGGCAGCGGCTGGTCGGCGATCACCGCCCCCGGGTTGGCGGCGAGCAGCTCGCGGGCTGCCTCCTCGCCCCAGCGCGCGGCGACCACCTCCCAGGCCCGCCTCAGGCCGGGCGGCCGGCGCTTCGGGTCGTGCGCGTCGCTGGCCACGAAGTGGACCAGCCCCATGTCGATCAGGCGGCTGGCGTCGGCCTGGGCGCGGCGGCCGAAATCGCCGGTCAGGCTCATCGCGGTCACCTGCGCCAGGGCGCCGAGCGAGACCAGGTGCGCGACGGCCGCCGGTTGCGCGGCCATCCAGTGGATGAACTCGGG
>DASZHY010000299.1:0-13583 GCA_035949675.1 Thermoanaerobaculia bacterium | reverse complement strand
GGGCACGCCTCGCTGTGGAGAACGGACGGTTCCGGTGGGCCCACAGAACTGCCGTGTCAGGGGCACGTGCGAGGGGCACAGTTCAGTCCGGATGGAGCTCACGTTGCCACCGTGTCCGATAGCGACACCGTCACCGTCTGGCCTGTGGATGGCACGGGCGAGCCCATAGTGCTCAGGCAACCGTCCAGGGTTACCGGCCTCGAATTCAGTCCTGACGGCTCCCGCTTACTCACGAACCTGTCTCGTGGGGACCCCCGGGTCTGGAATATCGCGCACCCATTGCGCCCAAGAGCGGCCAGCGACCTGTTCCTATTCTTGCGAGGGAGCCCGAGACCCGGGACCGAAAGTAAGACAGGTCCTGATGCAGTGCAGTTCGATGAGCCTTGAAGGGTGCAAGCCGCATCTCGCCGAGGCAGCTGCCACCCGGCTCACGATGACGGAAAGCCGCCGCGGAAGGGATCGCGCGGATCGAACAGCAGCGTCGTGCGCCCGGTCACGAAGGCCCGCCCGCGGATGTGCGGCACCAGCTGGTCGCCGGCGCTGCTGAGCCAGGCGCTGAACAGGCCGCCGGTGATGCTCTCCTGGCGCCAGCGCTGGCCCAGCGCCAGCTCGCCGCGAGCATGCAGCACGGCGAGCTTGGCCGAGGTGCCGGTGCCGCAGGGCGAACGGTCATAGGCGCCGCCGGGACAGAGCACGAAGTTGCGGCTGTTGGCCCACGGCCCCGACGGCGGGCCGAAGACCTCGATGTGATCGATCTCGGCGCCGTCGTCGCCGGTGACGCCCGCCGCGGCGAGCGCCTCGCGGATGCGCTGCGTCGCGGCGATCAGCGCCCCCACCTGGTCGCGGACCAGCGGCACGCCTCCGAGCTGACCGATGCCGGTCATGAAAAACCAGTTGCCGCCGTAGGCGACGTCGCCGGTCACCCGCCCCAGCCAGGGGACCTCGACGGTGACGTCCACGGCGTGGCAGCGGGCCGGCACGTTGATCACGGTCACCGCCCCCTCGTCGCGGTCCCAACCGTCGCGCACCTCGACGTCGCCCAGGGCGCCCATGGCGCCCTTGCTGCCGACGGCGCGAGCGCCGCCCGCCGCCGGGATCTCCGCCGTCACCGTCCCTACCGGCGTATCGAGGCGCAGCGTCTGCACCTCGGTCCCCGGCGGCGCAGGGTCCAGCCGCCCCAGGAACTCGAGCGTGCGCACCACGCCGATGGTGCCGTGCCCGCACATGCCAAGGTAGCCGGCATTGTCGAAGAAGATCACGCCGGCGATCGAGCCCGGCTCGACCGGCGGCGTCAGCAACGCGCCGACCACCGCCTCGTGGCCGCGCGGCTCGCAGACCACGGAGCGCCGCAGCGCGTCGTGGTGCCGCCGCAGCTCGTCCCGCCGCTCGGCCATGGTGGCGCCGGCGAGCTCGACCCAGCCGCCGGCGATCACCCGCGTGGGCTCGCCTTCGGTGTGCGAGTCGACGACTTCGAGCCGGTCGGGAAGCTCCGCACCGTTCATGCCGGGTGGACCTGCACGGTCTTGATCTCGGTGAAGAACTCGCGCGCGGCGCGGCCCTGCTCGCGGCTGCCGGAGCTCGAGCCCTTGACGCCGCCGAACGGCGCATGCGGATCGACGCCGGTGGTGTCGCCGTTGACCCGCACCAGGCCGGCCTCGATGTGCTGCACGTAGGTGAGCGCGCTGGCGAGGTCGCGGGTGAACAGCGCGGCGCTCAGGCCGTAGGGAGTGCGGTTGGCGATGGCGATGGCCTGCTCGAGGTCGTCGGCGGTGAAGGCCGCGAGCACCGGTCCGAACAGCTCCTCGCGCGCCACCGCCGCGTCCTCCGGCACCTCGGCGAGCACCGTCGGCGTGAAGAACCAGCCGCGCGCGAAGCGCGGATCGGCCGGCGCCTCCTCGCCGCCGCAGATGACGCGCGCACCGTGCCCGCCCGCGCGGCCGGCCGGGCCGCCGCCGGTGCCGGCGGCTGCGGCCACTGCCTCGGCAACGCGACGCCGCGAGCGCTCGCGGATCAGTGGCCCGACCGCTGCCGCCGGATCGGTGACCGGGCCCAGGGGCAGGCGCTCGACCTGCGTCCGCAGGCGGGCGAAGAAAGGCTCGGCAACCTGTCGCGCCACGACCACCCGGCTGGTCGCGGTGCACTTCTGGCCGGCGTAGCGCATGGCGCCGCCGGCGGTCAGCGCCGCCGCCAGGTCGAGGTCGGCGTCGGCCAGGACGATGGCCACGTTCTTGCCGCCCATCTCCGTCTGGTAGCGGAGGTTGCGCGCCGCCGCCGCCGCCGCCACCCGCGCCCCCACCGCCGCCGAGCCGGTGAAGCTGACCGCGGCGATCCCCGGCTCGCCGAGCAGCGGCTCGCCGGCGCCCGGGCCGTCGCCCAGGAGGACGTTGAAGACGCCGGCCGGCAGCTCGGCGGCGGCCGCGGTCTCGGCGAGCAGCGTGCCGACGTGGGGCGAGTCCTCGGACGGCTTGAGCACCACCGTGTTGCCGAAGGCCAGGGCGGGCGCGGCCTTCCACAGCGGAATCGCGGCGGGGAAGTTCCAGGGGGTGATCAGAGCCACCACGCCGAGCGGCTGGCGCAGGGTGAGCTGCAACGCGCCGGGCGCCTGCGCCGGAATGACCTCGCCGATCTCCCGCACCGCCTCGCCGGCGTAGTAGCGCAGGATGGCGACGCAGCGCGCCGCCTCGCCGCGCGCTTCGGCGATCGGTTTGCCCACCTCCCGGGCCATTGCCTGGGCGATCTCTTCCTGGCGTGCCGCGACCGCCGCCGCCCAGCGGTGCAGGTGCTCGCCGCGCGCCGGTCCGGTCGCGCCGCGCCAGGCGGGCAGCGCCGCCGCGGCGGCGGCCACCGCGGCGGCGGCATCGGCCGCGTCGCCTCCCGGCGCCTCGGCGATCACGTCGTCGGGGTCGGAGGGGTTGCGATCAAGGATGGTGTGGCCGGCGCCGCCCGGCGTGAAGCGGCCGCCGATGAAGTTTTGCAGTCGGATCGCCTGCGCCAACGTCATGGAGCGGCGCCGGCCGGCGCTGCCGCCGCCGCCGCCGGCGCGGCGGCGCGCGCCGCCTGGATGTACTCGTGCACCTGCCGTTCCAGGACCGGCAGGGTGACGGTGCCGTTGTGCAGCACGGCGTAGTGGAAATCGCGCACGTCGAAACGCTCGCCGAGCGCCGTCTCGGCTTCGTGGCGCAGCTGCTTGATCTTCATCTCGCCCATCTTGTAGGCGAGCGCCTGGCCGGGCCAGGCGATGTAGCGGTCGACCTCGGTCTCGACCTCGTGGTGCGAGAGGGCGGTGTTGCCGTCCAGGTAGGCGATGGCGCGCTCGCGGCTCCAGCCCATGGCATGGATGCCGGTGTCGACCACCAGCCGGCAGGCCCGCCACATCTCGTAGCTCAGGCGCCCGAACTTGCTGTAAGGATCCTGGTAGAACCCGGCCTCGATGCCGAGCCACTCGGAATAGAGACCCCACCCCTCGCCGAAAGCGTCGACGTAGACGAAGCGCCGGAAATCGGGCAGGTCCTTTAGTTCCTTCTGCAAGGCGATCTGCAGGTGGTGGCCAGGCACCGCCTCGTGAAAGGTCAGCGCCTCGAGGTTGTAGAGGGGACGGGTGTCGAGGGCGTAGGTGTTCACCCAGTAGGTGCCGGCGCGATGACCGTCGAGCGGCGCGCCGTTGTAGCGCCCCCCGGTGTACTTCGGCGCAATGTCGGCGGGCACCGGCTCGACCCCGTAGGGTTGGCGCGGCAGCACCTTGAACAGCGAGGGCAGCTTGCCGTCCATGCGCTTGGCGATGTACGCGGCATCCTTGAGCAGCTCCTCGGGGGTGTGCGCATAGAAGCGCGGATCGGTGCGCAGGAACTCGAGGAACTCCGGCAGGCCCTGCTTCCAGCCGACCGCGCGCATCACCTCGAGCATCTCGCCGTGGATGCGCTCGACCTCGCGCAGGCCGATGGCGTGGATCGCCTCGGGCGTCAGCTCGAGGGTGGTGAAGTGGCTCACGTCGAAGGCGTACAGGGCGCGGCCGTCGGGCAGGTCCGCGGCCGCGATGGTCAAGCGCGCGTGCGGGATGTATTCGTCACGCATGAAGGCCAGGAAATCGCGGTAGGCCGGCACCACCGCGTCGCGGATGGCGTCGCGGCCGGCTTGCCGCAGGCGCTCGCGCTCGCTCTCCGGCACCGCCTGAGGGAAGGCGGTGAACGGTTTCCAGAAGACGCTGTGGGAGACGTCGTCGACGACGTGCATGGCGATCGCGTCGGTGAAACCCATCATCACCACCCGCGGCAGGGTGAAGCCGGTGGCGAGGCCCTCGCGCAGCAGATCGGTGTTCTGCCGGGCGTAGGCGGGGAAGGCGCGCAGCCGCGCAACGTAGTTGTCGTAGTCCTTGACCGTGCCGAGCGGCGTCTCCTCGGGCAGCCGCGAGAAGTCGGTGTGAAAGCCGCCCTCGGCGGTGATCAGCTGGCGATAGGTCTTGAACCGGTACTCGCTGATCGCGTCGGCCAGCGCGCGCTCGAACAGGTCATAGCTCACGCCGTCGGGCTCGGCGAGCGGCGCGCGGTCGATGCGGTGCAGCCGCTCGAGCACCTCCCGCGCGTGCCGATCGCGGCGCGCCAGGTCGGCCGGCGTCAACGAGGGCAAGCGGTCGTTGTAGCGGTTGTCGCCAACCTCGGTGGCGGCCAGCGGGTCCTCGCGCAGCGCGTACTGCCACTGCTCGGCGAACAGAGCGTGCAGGGCCTTCGCCTGGCCCGCGGCGGCGGCCGCCCCCTTCTTCGCCTTCTGGTCCGGCGCCGCCGGTTTCGTCTGCGTCGAGGGCGGCGCCGGAGTGTCGGGCGGCGGCGGCTCGGGCCGGCGGGCAGGCGGCGGGGGAGGCTCCGGGACCGGGGTCATCGCCGAGGCGGTGACCGGCGGGAAGGGGGGCCGCTGCTCGGACGGCGGTGCCGCCGCGACGGGGGAGCCCAGCGCGCCGCCCACGACACTCACGATACCGAGGAGCAGCGCCGATCCCGTGCGGTTCATGGCTGACCGGCAAGGATAGCATTTCCAGCCGCGAGGCCGGCCGCCAGCTCTTCTCCGCCATGCCCTCGGGTGGGCGCGGCTCAGCTCAGCTCACAGGCTAAGCCGCACCCCCAGCCGCAGCGAGGTCGGCGGCGTTCGCAGGACGGGCTTGCCGAAGGTGGGATTGGTCGGCGTCGGCGAGGCGTTGTCGGCCTGCCGGAAGTCCCAGCGCTCGTCGAGCAGGATCGGCCGCTGGGTGTTGAAGAGGTTGAAGACGTCGAGGAGGAGGTTCAGGGTCACCGGTCCCACCGGCAGCGGATAGCCGAGATGGAGGTCGACGTCGTAGTTCGAGGGGGTGCGGCCCAGGGCGCCGCGGTCGGTCAGGAAGAACTCGTAGCGGGCATAGCTGTCGGCATAGCCGTAGGCGGTCACCGGCGTGCCGGTGCGGTAGTAGGCGGCAAGGCCCACCGAGAGCTTGAACGGCGTGACGTAGATTCCCGACAGCTTGAGCTGGTGGCGGCGGTCGTTCGACAGCGGTCCCTGGTTGGTGATGCGGTTGAGGTCGATGCCGTTGGTGAAGAAGTCGTAGTAGTCGTACGCGGCAGAGATGTTGGGATCGGCGCCGACGTTGGTGAAAGGCGCGTAGGTGCCGTCGTAGTTGCCGTCGAGCTTCGAGTACACGTACGAGGCGAGCGCCTGCCAGTTGTGCGAGAAGCGCTTGTTGACGTCGAGCTCGAGGGCCTTGTAGACGCGCTTGGGCTTGGGCGCCGGGTAGGTGTGCGAGTAGTCGAGCGTGAAGATCTGCTGCATGATCCCCTGGCCCGGGTTGCCGATGCAGTAGGTGCCGTCCGTGCGGCACAGGAAGTCCTCGATGACCTGGCCGTAGTTGCGGTAGATCCCCTGGATGCCGACCGCGACGTCGGGCAGCACCTCGCGCTGGTAGCCGAGCAGGTACTCGTTGATGTACTGGTTGTGCAGGTTGGGGTCTGCCGGCTCGACGTTGCCGCCGAAGATCGCGGAGTTCTGGCCCAGGGCGGCCTCCGCCGCCGGATCGGGCGTGTTGCTGGCGGCGCTGAAGTTGAAGACCCGCGCCTGCCGCTCGAAGGAGAAGGAGCGGATGACCAGATCCATCGGGATCTCTTCGTAATAGCGCCCGTAGGAGGCGAACAGCTTGGAGCGGCCGTCCTTCGTCGGGTCCCAGACGAGGCCGGCGCGCGGCGCGAAGTCCTTCTTGAGATCGATCGCCTTGTTGCCGCTGGGGTCGATGATCTCCTGGCGGTCCCAGCGGACGCCGAGGTTCAGGGTCAGGTTGGTGAGCGCCGTCCAGCGGTCCTGCAGGTAGGCGGCGGTATTGTGGTGCTGGGGCGAGGCGTTGAGCGCCGACACCGGGGCGTTGAATGCCGGCATGCTGGTGGCGTCCGGCGTCGTCCAGTAGAAGTGGCTGTAGATCGGTTGCGCGGGGTTCGCCGGGTTGGCGATGAGGTCGATGAGCTGACCGCCGCTGAAACGCCGCAGTACCTGGGCAGTCTCCTTCTCGTACTCGAGGCCCAGCTTGATCTCGTGGCCCGCGACGTAGTGGCTGAGGGCGCCGCCGGCGAAATCGCGCTTGAAAGTCTTTTCCTGGATCAAGCCGAAGCCGCCGGTCTGGAAGAAGTTGTTGCTGTCGTTGCGGAACTGGATCACGTCGCCGGAGCCGCTCGCCGGGTCCACGGAGTTGGCCTCGTTGTGCCGCGCCGCCTGGGCGCTGAGCTCCCAGGCGCCGCCGAACAGGCCCTCGTAGCGCAGGGCGTAGTCCTTGCCGCCGAAAACGCGCTTGCCGTCGTAGGTCAGCGGGTCGCCGTTGAGGGTGTGGTTGGCGTCGATGATCGCGCCGGTGTCGTCGCGCGGGTCCTGGAAGAACGTGGCGATGGCCGTCTGGCTCTGGGTGAGGTGGAAGGTGAGCTTGCCCGCGCCCAGGTCGCGGGTGCTGGCCGAGCCGACGATCTGGCCGGATTGCGGGCCGCCCGGCGGCAGCACCGAATTGGTGGAGTTGTTGACACGGTCGTAGGCGCCGAAGAACCAGATGCGGTCCTTGATCAGGTAGCCGCCGAAGTCGGCGCCATAGTCCTTCTTGGTGAAACCGGCGACGGTGCCGGTGCTCGACACCACCTGCCGGCTCGGCCGCTGCAGCGAGTCGTTGTCGTAATAGCCGAAGGCGTCGCCGTGGAACTGGTTGCCGCCCGACTTGGTGATCACGTTGATGATGGCGCCGGTCGAGCGGCCGTACTCCGCCTCGTAGCCGCCGCTCTTGACGTCCACCGCCTGGATGAACTCGAAGTTGAGCTCCTTGCCCTGGAAACCGTACTCGGTGCCGGTGGTGTTGACGCCGTCGATGTAGAACACGTTCTCGTTGCCGCTCGAGCCGTAGGCGGTGATCGTCGACTGGTCGCTGTTCTCGGGGTTGGCGTCGGAGCTGACGCCGGGAGTGATCTGCACGACCGACGAGTAGTTGCGCCCGCTGGGCAGGGTCTCGACGGCACGGCTGTCGAGCTTGGTGCCGATCTCCGGCGAGGTGACGTCCACCACCGGCACCTCGCCGGTGACGGTGATCGACTCGGCGACCGCCGGGTGCAGCGCGGCATTGACCGTGGTGTCCTTGTCGAGATCCACCGTCACCGCCGGCCGGCTCTCGGGCGCGAACCCCTCGAGGGCGATCGAGACGGAGTAAGCGCCGGGCGGCAGCAAGGCCAGCCGGTAGCGCCCGGCGCCGTCGCTGGTCGCCGTCCGCGTCCCTTGAAGCGCCGGGCTGCGCACCTCGACCGTGACTCCCGGCAGCGCGCCGCCCTGCTCGTCGGTGACCCGTCCGACGATGCCGCCGGTGGTCTGCGCCGCCGCCGGCAGCGCGAGTGCTCCCAGCAGCGCTGCGAGCGCCAGACACCTGCCGAGCGCCGCCAGACCCGTCCGTGGTGAAGATGAGCGATTGCCGCCGCACAACCTGCCAGGTCGCCGCATGGATGCCCCCCGAGGCGCGCGGCCGAAGCCGAAGCCGCGCGCGCCGATTTCGACTCGCCTGTGTTACAACGTTGTGGCGACGGATCCTAGCACATAGTGGAGCTGTGGAAGGGGTCCGTTCCAGCCGAATGTGGACCCATCGCACCGCGGCGTTGCGTGCCTCCGTGACGCTGCCTACGGCTCGGCCGGCTTCTCCGCGGGCGGCTCGAAGCCGCGGCAGCGGCCGCGCAGACCGTCGCGGAACTTCTCGCGTTCCTCGGGAGTCATCTGCTCCCAGCGCTCCTTCATGCGGTGCCGCCAGTGGTTGGGCCAGCCGGGGCGGCCATGGAAGCGGCCGAGCAGCAGCCGGCTCAGGAACAGCAGCCCGAGGGCTTGCCAGATGGTGATCGCCTTGACGCCGAAGATGGCCGGCATCAGCCAGTTCCACAGGCTCATGACCAGCAGGCAGACCAGCGCCGCCACCAGCACGGCGATCGGGAAGAACATCAGGAACCTCACAATGCGACGTTTTCTCATCGTCTTGTCCTCACCTCTGCTCCTCAGGTCCTGAGGAAGTCGTCATAGATGGAACGCAGCCGCCGGCGCAGGTGCAGCACCGCGTAGTGCTTGCGGGACAGGAGAGTGTTGACGCCGACGCCGGTCGCCGCGGCAATCTCTTTGAAGCTGCGGCCCTCCACCTCGTGCGCGAGGAAGACCTCGCGCTGCTCCGCGGGCAGCTCGTCCAGGGCGGCCGCCAGCTCGTCGATCAGCACGGTGCGGGCGTAGGCCGCTTCCGGCCCAGCGTCCGGAGAGGGGAGGAGGTCCGCGAGCAGCAGCGGCTCGCCGTCCTCCGCCGCCACCGGACCCGCCGCCAAGGCCTCGGGCCGCCGCTTGCGAAAGAGGTCGGTGATGCGGTTGCGCGCTACCCGGAACAGCCAGGCGCCGATCTGCTCGATCGGCTGCGCCAGCCGGTAGGCCTCGACAAGCTCGGAGAAGACGTCTTGCAGGACGTCCTCGACCTCGCCCGGGTCGGCCACCCGCTGGCGGATGAAGCGGCGCAGCCGCTGCTGCTCGCGCGCCACCACCGCGGAGATCCGTTGATCCTGTTCGGTCATCCAGGTACTGGGTAGCGCTTGGCCCACATTCCGGTAGACGTACGGCGGGCAGGAATATTGTGTCCGGCCGGAGCGGCCGGCGGTGAGACCATCAAGGGTGCGCGAGGAAGCGGCGCACCTCGGGCTGGTTGGGATCGAGCGCCAGGGAGCGGCGAAAGGCCGCGAGAGCGGCGGGCTGATCGCCGCGGCAGAGCAGGGCCAGTCCCGCCGAGGCGTGCGCCACGGCGGACGCCGGGTCGAGCCTCAGAGCGCGCGTGAAGTCGTCGAGGGCGGCGTCGCACCGCTGCTGCTCGAGCCGGTAGCGGCCGTGCAGCAGCCACGGACGGGGGTCGGCGGGCCTCAGGGCGGCGGTGCGCTCGAGCAGCGCCAGGGCGCGCTCCCGAGCGCCGCCGCGGCCATAGCGGGTGGCGCGCTCGAGGGCGTGCTCGACGCCACCCGGCAAGCCGTCCGCCAGGGCGCGCAGCAGCAGCTCGTCGGCACGGTCCAGGCCGGCGGTGCGGCCAGGGTCCAGGCGCTCGCCGAAGGCGCCCGCGCCGGCGCCGTCCCCCGCCGGCCCGGCGGCCCCCGCCACCCCGGCAACCTCGGCGAACAGCAGGTCGCTAAGGTTAAAGAGCGCCGCCGGCAGGTCGGGCTGGCGAGCGAGTGCCTGCTCGAAGGCCTGCCGCGCCGCGGCGGACTGCCCCTGCTGGCGCAACAGCAGGCCCTCGTTGTCGAAGGAAGCGGCGGTGCGGGTGGTGTCCGCGGACGCCGGGGTGCTGCCCGAGGCGCCGGCGGCAGGAACGCCGCCGGCAGCGGGAGCCCTCCGGCCCGGCTCGGCCGCGCCGACGTAGCCGAGAGCGCGCAAGGCAGACAGCTGTTCGTCGTCCGGTGCGGCGGCCGCCGCCGCGGGCACCGTGGGGCGCGGCGCGCCGCCTGCCCGGAAGAACCGCCGGTAGTCGACCGGCGCCAGGGCGGCAGACCGCGCGGCCGCGGCGTCGAGCGCCGGCGCGAGCCCCGCGCCGGGCGGCAGGCCGAGCAGCCGGAGCATCGTCGCGCAGACCTGGGCGACGCCGCCGCGGCCGCGCGGGCGCGGCGCCGCCCGCGTCACCAGGGTGCCCGCGGCTGGCGGCTCCCAGAGCAGGTACATCCCTTCGTGGCGGTGCCAGCGGGCGGCGGTGGCGGCGGCGGCGCTGCCGGTGGCGGCGGCGGGGCGCCCTTCGCGCCAGTGAAAGCCGTGATCGGAGGCGACGAACAGCACGGCTCCCTGGCGCGCCGCGATGTCGCGAAAGTCGCCGAGCAGACGATCGATCGCCGCAAAGTAGCGGCGCGGCACCGCGCCGTAGCGCGCGAAGTCTTCCGGCGTGACGCCCGGCTGGCGGGGCGGTGCGTAAGGAGCGAAGATGTGGCCCAGGGTATCGGTGCCCTGGAAGTAGACGACCGCGAGGTCGGGCCGCGCCCGCTCGATCCAGGCGCGGGCCAGGGCGTGATAGGCGCGGGTCTCGGCCAGGATGCGCCGCAGCGCGCTCGCCGGCTGGGCGTAGGGCTCGGGTTGGGCCAGTTGGCGCTCGTACTCGGCGGCGCCGAGCCACGGCAGGTAGCGGTGCACCGCCTGGAAGCCGGTGTCTCGCACCGCCGCCGCCAGCACATCGCGCGCCCAGCCCTCGCGTCCGGGAGGAAACACCACCCCCGGCGGCGGCCGGCGGTCGGCAGCCGTGAACGAGGCGAAGCGATCTGCCACCATCAGGCCGCGGACGGCTTCGGCGGGGTAGGTCGCCCAGAGGCCGAAGACCGCGACGCTCTTGCCCGCGGCGCTCGCCATGTTCCAGATCGCGGGCACCTGCCGCTCGTCGCTCCCGATCGGCTCGCGCGCCCCGCTCACCGGGTTCCAGCGCGTGAAGTCGAGCACCCGGTGCTCGAGCGGCGACACGCCGGTCATCATCGTGGTCCAGACCAGGGGCGACAGCGGCGGCTGGATCGTCTCGAGCACTCCCGAGGATCCCTGCCGCACCAGCTCGGCGAGATTCGGCATCGTGCCGTCCGCCAGGTAGCCGTCGAGCAGCTGCCAGTCGGCACCGTCCAGCCCGACGAACAGCACCTGCCTGCCGGCGCGCGAGACCCGCGCCAGCTCGGCAACGATCGGCGGCGGGGCCGAGGGCGGCGCCGGCGGCGGCGCATCCGGGCCGGCTGGCGGCCCGGCCGGCCGCGAGCAGGCCGCGGCGGCGGCGGCCAGCGTGGCCGCCAGCACGCCCGCCAGCAAGCGGCGAAGCTCCCGCGGCGCAGAGGGGAGGGGGCACGAAGAGCTGGATCGAGTCACTGGTGAGCGCGCCTGTCGCCGGTCTGTGGGAGCAACACCGAGTATAGCCGGGCGGCGCGCGCCGCCCGGCCGGCTGGCCGCTCTCGGCGGGGAGTATGATGCAGTGAAAGACGTCGCAGGAGAGGAGAGTGCTCATGCTCGACAGCAACCAGGGAGCGCGCCGCCGGCGGCACCGCGTCGTGGCTGCCCTCTCGGCGCTGCCGGTGCTGGCGGCACTGCCGGCGCTGGCTGCGCTGCTGCAAATCATCGCGCTGGTCGCGATGGCGGCCGTTGGCGGCGCTCGCGCCGCGCGGGCTGACACCCTACATCTTTCCGGCCTCCAGGCGCCGGCGCAGGTGGTGCGTGACGGCGAAGGAGTGCCCCACATCTATACGGCTACCGACCACGACGCCGCGTTCATGCTCGGCTGGGTGCATGCCCAGGACCGCTTCTTCCAGATGGACACGCTGCGGCGGGTCTTCAGCGGCACCCTGGCGGAGCTGCTGGGGGAGGCCGCGCTGGCCAGCGACGTCCAGCTGCGCACCCTGGGCCTGCGGCGGGCTGCAGAGGAGTCGATGGCCAAGTACCCGGCAGCCACGCTCGCCTGGCTGCAAGCCTACGCGGACGGTGTCAACGCCTACCTCGCGGCCAATCCGCTGCCGCCCGAATACGGCCCGCTCCTGCTGACCAGGGCCAGCGTGCCGGACTGGTCGCCGCTCGACAGCCTGACGGTCGCCAAGGGCCTGGCCTTCCAGCTCTCCTTCGACCTGGGCGACATCGACCGGACGGTGGCGCTGGCCGCGTTCGTGACGGCCGGCCAGGCGAAGGGCTTCGACCCGGTGGCGGCGTTCTTCGACGACGTCAACCGCGACGCCCCGTTCGATCCGACGATCTCGATCCCCGGCTGGCTCGAGGCGCGGGCGGCTGCCCCGGTCACCGCGCCCGCCCGGCGGCCCGCGGCGCTCGCTCCGGAGGCCGCGGCGCTGGCCGCCGCCTACCGCGAGAAGGCCATGCGGGTGCCGCTGCTCGCGGATGCCTTGCGGCACAGCCATTCGTTCACCGGCAGCAACTGGTGGGTGGTGAGCGGGGCGCTGTCGCAGAGCGGCCATCCGCTGCTCGCCAACGATCCGCACTTGTCGCTGTCCACCCCGTCGGTCTTCTACGAGGTGCATCTGCTCTCCTTCGCGAGCGGCCATGGCCATTCGCTCGACGTCAGCGGCGTCTCCTTCCCCGGCACGCCGGCGGTGGTCCTGGGCTGCAACCTCCGCATCTGCTGGGGCGCCACCACCAACCCGATGGACGTCACCGACGTCTATCTCGAGAAGCTGGTCGTCAACCCGCAGACCGGGCTGCCCACCGCCACGCTGTTCGAGGGCAAGGCCGAGCCGCTGGTCGCGATCCCGCAAACGTACCGCTTCAACCTGATGGTCCCGGGCCATCCGGACATGCTTTCGGTGGCCGGCTTCGGCCCGCTCGAAGGCGGCCTGACGCTGGTGGTGCCGCGCCGCAACAACGGCCCGATCGTCGCGGTCGACGCCTCGCACGCGCCGAGCGTCTCGGCGCTCAGCGTGCAGTACACCGGCTGGCGCGACACGCGCGAGATCGACAGCCTGCTCATCTGGCAGCGCGCCGCCAATCTCGACGACTTCAAGCGCGGCCTGGAGTACTTCCACTTCGGCTCGCAGAACTGGAGCTACGCCGACGTCGACGGCAACATCGCCTACTTCACCAGCGGCGCGCAGCCGCTGCGCGAGGACCTGCAGACCCTCGACCGGCCCGACGGCACGCCGCCCACCTTCATCCGTGACGGGACGCACCAGTTCAAGAACGAGTGGCTGCCGGTCGCGCACCCGCAGCCGGGCCAGCAGCTCGCCTACGAGATCCTGCCTGTCGCGGAGATGCCGCAGGTGGTCAATCCGGCGCAGGGCTACGTGCTGACGGCCAACAACGACCCGATCGGCACCACCCTCGACAACGACGTCTTCCACAAGCTGCGCGCCGGCGGCGGCGTCTATTACTTCGGCACCGACTACAGCAGCCTGCGCGCCGGGCAGATCAGCCGCCTGCTCACCGCTGCCATCGCGGCCAAAGGCAAGCTCACCGCTGCGGACCTCGAGACCATCCAGCACAACAATCAGCTGCTGGACGCCGCCTTCTTCCGGCCCTACATCGTCGCCGCCCTGGCCAACGCCGGCCGCACCGGCGCGCCGGGGCCGCTCGCCGCGCTGGCCGCCGATCCGCAGGTG
>DASZHY010000298.1:0-5339 GCA_035949675.1 Thermoanaerobaculia bacterium | reverse complement strand
GCCCTGTAGGCTATCCTCCCTGCCAGGAGGAGACCGCATGGCAGAGACGCGAATCGAGAAGGACAGCCTGGGGGAGGTGGAGGTTCCGGCCGGTGCTTACTACGGAGCGCAGACCGAGCGGGCGCGGCGCAACTTCCCGATCTCGGGGCTGCGCTTTCCGCGGCGCTTCATCGCCGCGCTGGGGGCGATCAAGCGCGAGGCGGCGGCCGTCAACGGCGAGCTCGGCCTGGTGCCGGGGAACCTGGCCGCCGCCATCGGACGGGCGGCCGAGGAAGTGGCGGCGGGCGAGCGCGACGACGACTTCCCCCTCGACGTCTTCCAGACCGGCTCGGCGACCTCGACCAACATGAACGCCAACGAGGTCATCGCCAACCGCGCCGCCGAGCTGCTCGGCGGCAGCCGCGGCGGCAAGCAGGTCCACCCCAACGACCACGTCAACGCCAGCCAGTCCAGCAACGACGTCATCCCGACCGCCATCCACGTCGCCGCCTACGTCGCCGTCCGCGAGGACCTCGAGCCGGCGCTGGAGCGGCTCGCCTCGGCCCTCGAGCGCCAGGCCGCGGAGCTCGACGACGTGGTCAAGATCGGCCGCACCCACCTCCAGGACGCCGTGCCGGTGCGCCTGGGCCAGGAGTTCGGCGGCTATGCGCAACAGGTGCGCCACGGCCTGGCGCGGCTGGCCGCCGTGCTGCCGCGGCTGGCCGAGGTGCCGCTGGGCGGGACCGCCGTCGGCACCGGCCTCAACGCCCCGCCGGAGTTCGCGCCGCGGGTGATCGCGCGGCTGGCCGAGCGCACCGGCTGTCCGTTCGTGCCGGCGGCCAACCGCTTCGAGGCCATGGCCGGCAAGGACGCGGCGGTGGAGGCCTCGGGCGCGCTCAAGGCGATCGCCGTCTCGCTGACCAAGATCGCCAACGACGTCCGCTGGCTGGCCTCCGGTCCCCGCTGCGGCATCGGCGAGATCACCATCCCGAGCCTGCAGCCGGGCAGCTCGATCATGCCGGGCAAGGTCAACCCGGTGATCCCGGAAGCCGTGCTGATGGTGGCGGCGCAGGTGGTGGGCAACGACGCTACGATCACCATCGCCGGCATGAGCGGCATCTTCGAGCTCAACGTCATGATGCCGGTGATCGCCTACAATCTCCTGCAGTCGATCGAGACCCTGGCGTCCTCGTCGCGCTTGCTGGCCGACCGCTGCATCGCCGGCATCGCGGCAAACCGCGAGCGCTGCGCCGAGCTGGTGGAGCGCTCGCTGGCCATGGTCACCTCGCTGGTGCCCAGGATCGGTTACGACGCCGCCGCCGAGATCGCCAAGGAGGCGATGCGCACCGGCCGCACCGTGCGGGAGCTCTGCCTGGAGAAGCGCGTGCTGCCCGAGGCCGAGCTCGAGGAGGCGCTCAACCCCTGGTCGATGACCGAAGGCGGCATCCACGCCGGCGGGGGCGGCGGCGGCGCCGGCGGCGCCGGCGGCGCCGGCGGGTAACGGCTCGGCAGCCGGCAGGCAGCGCGGACTCGAGGTAGAGGAAGCTTGGACTCGGAGGAGCTGCGGGCGCCCGGCGACGGCGGCGACTCCTGCCGTCGCGTCCTGCACTGCGACATGGATTGCTTCTATGCCGCGGTGCACATGCGCGACGACCCGTCGCTGGCCGGCAAGCCGGTGGTGATCGGCGGCCGGCCCGATTCGCGCGGGGTGGTCGCCGCCGCCAGCTACGAGGCGCGGCGCTTCGGCATCCATTCGGCGATGCCTTCGGCGCAGGCCCGCCGCCTGTGCGCCGGCGTGATCTTCGTCCCCCCGGACTTTCGCCGCTACCGCCAAGAGTCCGAGAAGATCTTCGCCATCTACGGCGAGTTCACGCCGCTGGTGCAGGCGGTGTCGATCGACGAAGCCTACCTCGACGTCACCGGCCGGCTCGGGCGGTTCGGCAGCGCCACCGCGCTGGCGCGCGAGATCCGCCGCCGGGTGGCGGAGGAGCGGCGCCTGACGGTCAGCATCGGCGTCGGCCCCAACCGCCTGATCGCCAAGATCGCTTCCGATTTCCAGAAGCCCGACGGCCTCACCGTGGTGCCGCCGCGGCGCGTGCAGCCGTTCCTGGACCCGTTGCCGGTGAGGCGGCTGCACGGAGTCGGGCCGGCCACCGAGCGGGCGCTGGCCGAGATGGGGGTCGCCACCGTGGCCGACCTGCGCCGCCAGCCGCTCGACCTCCTGCTGGCGCGCTTCGGCAGGCCCGGCCGCGGCCTCTTCGAGTTCGCCCGCGGCATCGACGAGCGGCCGGTCGAGACCCACAGCGAGCGCAAGAGCCTGGGGACCGAGAACACCTACGACCGGGACCTGACGAGCCGCGAGACGGTGGAGCCCGAGCTCGAGCGCCTGGCCGGCGAGGTGGCCGAGGCGCTCGCCAGCCGCGACCTCGCTTGCTGCACGGTGACCCTCAAGGTGCGTTACGGCGACTTCACCACCATCACCCGTTCGCGCACCCTGGCCGCCCCCGTGCGGGACGGCCGCGGCATCGCCGAGTGCGCCTTGGAGCTCCTGCGCCGCACCGAGGCGCTGAGCCGACCGGTGCGCCTGCTCGGCGTCACCGCCTCGAACCTGGTGCACGGGCAGGCCGCGCAGCTCCACCTGTTCGCCTGAGCTGGCAGCGATGGCCCACCCGGCTGCTGGCACCGCGATTGCTTCCGACTTCTTTGGGGTCCGGGGCGCAGCAACGTGGTCGTGCTCCTCGGTAGCGTCCCAGGGCCCCCATCTCGAACCTCTCTCCCGACCAGCCTCGCGCCTCTCCGCCCCTGAACGTTGCCGGCACCTCCCCATCTCCCCGACCTCCGCGAGGAGGAGCGCCTCCCGGAACCGGACATCCACAAGCTGGGCGATTCGCTGCGGAGCCCGGCCGGCCGCTCGATGGCGACGACCGGACTGTTCGTCCTGGCCTCGTTCTACACCCTGTACTTCTGCCGCTCGCTGCTCCTGCCCCTGGTGCTGGCGCTGCTGCTGTCGCTGCTGCTCTCGCCCCTGATGCGGGGGCTCAAGACGCTGCACATCCCCGCGCTGCTGGGCGCCGGCCTGGTGCTGCTGGCCCTGCTCGGCAGCGTCGGCTTCGGCGTCTACGAGCTTTCGGGGCCGGCTTCCGACTGGATGCAGCGGGCGCCGCAGAGCCTGCGCGCCGCCGAGGTGAAGCTGCGGGACCTGAAGCGATCGGTGCAGAGGCTGGGTAGAGCCACCGAGCAGGTCGCCAGGATTGCCGACGTGGGCCCCGCCCCCGGCCCGCGGGTGCCGGTGGTCGCGGTCTCGGTGCAGGCCACCCCGACGCTGCGCGAGCGGCTGCTCAGCCAGGCGGCCGACCTGGTCACCGACGCCGTGGTGATGCTCATCCTCCTGTTCTTCCTGCTCGCCTCGGGCGACCTGTTCCTGCGCAAGCTCGTCCGGGTGCTGCCGCGCATGAAAGACAAGCAGCGAGCGGTGGAGATCGCCAGCCAGGTGGAGCGGGAGATGTCCGGGTACCTGAGCACGTTGACCATGATCAATCTCACCCTGGGGGCCGCGGTGGCGCTGACCTTTGCGCTGATCGGGGTGCCGAACCCGCTGCTCTGGGGCGCGATGGTGACGTGCACCAACTTCGTCCCCTACCTGGGGCCGGCCGTCAACTACGGGGTCTTCGCCCTCCTCGGCCTGCTGACCTTCGACTCCGTGCCGCGCATGCTGCTGCCGGTCGGCCTGTTCCTGCTGCTGAACGTGCTCGAGTCCTACGTCATCTCGCCGATGGTCCTGAGCAAGCGTCTCACCCTCAATCCGGTGATGCTCTTCGTCAGCCTGACCTTCTGGGGCTGGATGTGGGGGATCGTCGGGGCGATCCTGGCGGTCCCCATCATGGTCGTGCTCAAGATCTTCTGCGATCATTTCGAGACGCTGGCGCCGATCGGAGAGTTCCTGGGCGACTGACGCCATACCGCCGGCGGCCGCATCCCGGAAGCTATACTGGATCGCATGCCGGTCCGCCTGGACAAGTGGCTGCAGGTGGCGCGGATGTTCAAGACTCGCACCCAGGCCACGCACGCCTGCGACCTGGGCCGCGTCAGGGTCAACGGCGCGCCGGCCAAGCCTCACCGCGCGCTGGCGGTGGGCGATCGCGTCGAGCTCGAGCAGGGTGACTGGGAGCGGGTGCTGATGGTGCGCGAGCTGCGCGACCGGCCGGTGCCCAAGGCCGAGGCCGCCGCGCTCTACGACGACCAGAGCCCGCCCCGGCCGGCGCCCGACCCTTTGCGGCGGCTGCTCTCGCGGCCGCCCATGCTCCGCCCCTCGGGGACCGGCCGCCCCACCAAGAAGCAGCGCCGCGACATCGAGCGCTGGGAGTCGGACGAGGGTTAGGGGGCCGCACCACGCCTGCTCGCGGCCCGGCTGGACCGCGGGCTGGCATAAGCTTGCGCCATGCGGGTGCCTCCCGAGGAGTTCGAGCAGCTGGTGGCACGCGCTCTGGATGGGCTGCCCGAGGACTTTGCCGCGCTGCTCGAGAACGTCGCGGTGGTGGTGGAGGAGGAGCCGGACCCCGACGACCTCGAGGCGCTGGACATGGGCGAGGACGAGGAGCTGTTCGGGCTGTACCAGGGCGTGCCCCTGCCCGAGCGCGGCTCCGGCGCGACCTCGGCGCTCCCCGACCGCATCGCCATCTACCGCGGCCCGATCCTGCGCTATTGCCGCGACCGGCGCGAGGTGATCCGCGAGGTCCGCGACACCGTGGTCCACGAGCTCGGCCATTACTTCGGCCTCGACGAGGAGGACATGCCTTATTAGCCGCATGCCCCGCTCCCGCCGGCGCCTGCTGACGCTGCTTGCCGCCGTCCCCGTCCTGGTGGTGCTGCTGGCGCTGCTGTACCAGGCGGGGATGGCCGCGCTCGAGGGGCAGCGCCGCGGCTTCTGGGACAGCGTGCTGTGGGCGGCGTCGACGCTCACCACGACCGGCTACGGCCTGGACCACACCTGGCGCCATCCGGCGATGGTGAGCTACGTCACGGTGGTCCAGTTCCTCGGCCTGTTCATGGTCTACCTGATCTTTCCCATCTTCTTCATCCCCTTCCTCGAGGAGCGCTTCGAGCTGCGCCTGCCGCAGGAGGCGCCGCGCGACGTCGCGCACCACGCCGTGATCTACCGCTACGGCCCGGCGGTCGAGACGCTGATCACGGAGCTGGCCGCCGCCCGCGTGCCGACCCTGGTGATCGAGCCCGACCAGACGGTGGCGCGCCGGCTGCACGAGGGCGGCGTGCTCGTCGTGCAGCGCAGCCAGGCTGACGGCGCGCTGGGGGCGGCGCGCCTTGCCCAAGCGCGGGCGCTCATCGTCAACGGCAGCGACGAC
>DASZHY010000297.1:0-13288 GCA_035949675.1 Thermoanaerobaculia bacterium | reverse complement strand
CGCCCAGGGCGAAGGCGAGGGGACGGAAGACGAGGCCGCCGGGGGCGGCGGCGGGGTCTTCGCGACGCCGGTCGGCGTGGTCGAGATCGATCAAGAGGGCACGCGCTTCGTGCGCTTCGCCCAGGAGCTGCACCTGGGCATCGCCTTCGGCGCCGGCCTGCTCCTCGGGCTGGCGCTGGCGCGCCTGCACCGCCGCGGCGGCGAGGACTGAAGATCTCCGGGCAGCGGCGAAGCTTCGGCTATAGTCGCGGCTGCGGTGGAGAACCTTTACTTTGACCTGACACGTGAGCTGAACGCAGAGGGTCCTGTCGCGGCGCTCGCGTCCGGCCAGGCCGTCGTCTATTACCGCCTGGCCATGATGAGCAAGGATGGGGACTGGATCCTGGAAGAGACTCCGAGCGCCTGCCGGCGGGTGCTCGACGTGCTCGCCCGGCATGGCGCCCGGTACCGCCCCGGCGCTCCACTTGACGTCCGGTGGCTGGCGGCCGGCTGGTACAGGAGCTTCCGGCGGTGCAATTGCTCAGTGAGGATGACCTGAATCTGCGCGAAATGACCGACGAGGAGCTCGACCTCGCCTGGGACCTCTGGTTCGATCTCGCGCAGACGACGAACGACTTCGATCCACCCTACACTCATGGGGTGTTCGTCCTCTGCCAGCAGTGACCCTGGCTCTCCTCTGAGGTTGCCGCGGCCCCATTGGTCCCATTGATGCCGGCAGGCGTTGCCGCCTGCCGCCCACCGGCACTTCCTGTGCATCCTCTGCACCAAGGCTGGGCCCGACGTCCACGGCCACGTGCCCCTGGACAGGAGGCCGAGCCGGCTGACGTGGAGGACATTGGCATTGAGGGATTGCGGGTGCAGCAGGCGCAGGGGGCGCAGGGCGGCCCCACTCGAGGTTGCCGGCCGCCTTCTGCTGGCGCTGCTGGCGGCGGCGCCGCCCGGATGCCAGCCGCCACCGCCGGATCCGCTTCCCCAGATCTTGCGCGCCAAGCTGGAGCACGCCGCCGTGCCGCTGGCGGTGCGCCTCCACGGCGAGCGGGAGAAGGCGTGGAGCGCAATGCGCGCCTTCTACGCCAAGCGCGGCTATCTGCCCGCCTGGTGGATCGGCGGCGCGCCGCGGCCGGCGGCGCAGCGGCTGCTCGCCGTCCTCGACGGGCTGGACGCCGACGGGCTGGATCCACGGCTCTATCCGCGGCAGGAGCTGCGGCAGCTGATCGCCGCCGCCGGCTCGGCCACCCGGCCCGCCGACCGTGCCGCCGCCGCCGCCAGCCTGGAAACCGGGCTCACCTACACGTTCCTGGTGGCGGCGGCGCACCTGGCGATCGGCCGCATCCAGCCCCGCGAACGGGTGCGGGTGAGCGAGCTCTCAGCGCCGCCGGCCGTGGACTTGGCCGCGGCCCTCGAGCGCGCGCTGGGTCCGGGTGAAGACGTGGCAGGAGTCCTGGCCGGCCTGGCGCCGCCGGTCGCCGGTTACGGACGGCTGCGCCAGGCTCTCGCGCGCTACCGTGACCTCGCCGCGAAGGGCGGCTGGCCGCGGGTGCCGCCTGGCCCCCGGCTGCAGCCCGGCGACAGCGGTGTGCGGGTGGCGGCGCTGGCCGCGCGTCTGGTGGCGTCGGGAGAGCTGCCGGCTGGCGCCGCTGCCGCCGGTGCCGGCAGCTTCGACGCCGCGCTGGCCGCCGCCTTGACCCGCTTCCAGAAGACGCACGGGCTGGCGTCGAGCTCGCCGGCGGTGGATGCCGCCACCCTGGCGGCCCTAGACGTGCCCGTCGCCGACCGCATCCGCGAGATCGAGCTCAACCTGGAGCGCGTGCGCTGGACGGGCGATCCCGGCAGCCGTTACGTCCTCGTCAACATCCCGGACTTCCAGCTCTTCGTCGTCGAGGGTGGGAAGGTCGTGCTGACGATGAAGGTCATCGTCGGCAAGGCCCACCGGCAGACCCCGGCGTTCAGCGATGTGATGACCGAGATCGTGCTCAACCCGCCGTGGCACATCCCCGACTCCATCGCCGCGGGGGAGATCGAGCCCGAGCTGGAGCGCGATCCCGGCTATCTCCGCCGCAAGGGATACGAGATCAGGCGCCGCGACTCTGGCGGCGCCGGCGGCGCCGCGGTCGCCTTGGGTGAGCTCAGCGACGGCGAGGTCCGGCAGCTCGGCAAGCACGGCTCGCCTTTCCGGCTGGTGCAGCCGCCGGGTGCGGACAATGCCCTGGGCCGTTACAAGTTCGTCTTCCCCAACCATTTCGACGTCTACCTCCACGACACGCCGAGCGGCCGTCTCTTCGCCCGCTCCGAGCGCGACTTCAGCCACGGCTGCATCCGGCTGGAGAATCCCGCCGCGCTGGCGGCCTACGTGCTGGACGGCGATCCGCAATGGCCGCCTCAGGCGGTCGAGACGGCGCTCGCCGCCGGCCGGACGGTGACGATCCCCCTGCGCCGGCCGCTGCCGGTGCACATCCTCTACCGGACGGCCTGGGTCGACCCCGACGGCACGCTCGAGCTCCGCCCCGACGTCTACAGCCACGACGCCTGGCTCGCCGCCGCGCTGGCCGCCGAGAAGCCGCTCTGGGACGATCTCGCATCGCTGCGCCGCTGAGCGGTCGTGGTGGCGCAAGCCGGCTGATGCCGCCCCTCACGGCTCCAGCCCATGGGCCCGCATCCAGCCCGCCAAGCAGCTGTCGCGAAAAGCTTCAGTCCACCTGCTGCCAGACCCCGTCCCGGTCTTCATACGTCCGCGCGCCGCCATTCAACACGAAGGCGCGGTGGCCCGAGCGGTCGAACACCAGGATGTCGAAGCCGAAGTCGTACGGCAGCGAGATCTGCTTGTTGAGCGCGAGCCACTCCTCATCGGTCAGCACGATCATGCGATGGGCGGGGCGGAGGCCGGAGAACCAGCGGCGCTCGCCGACGCCGAAAAAGGTCCGCTCCTCCGGCAGCGGCGCCCGGGAGCCGGCGCCCCCCCGATTTCTGGGCACCACGGCGGTGGGCGAATCCGCGATGCCCGTGCCCTTGACCAGCGTCGCGATGAAGCGGGCCGCGGGCGACGCCGGGTCGCCAGGGGGAATGGCGGGTGCGCGGTCGTCGCCGTCGAGGGTGCCGTCGCCGTTGGTGTCGGGATTCCCGGGGTCGGTGAGCAGGCGCTGCTCCGCGAGATCCGTGAGGCCGTCGCCGTCGCTGTCCCGCTCGAGGTCGGCGAACGGGATCTCGAGGTAGATGCCGCTCTCCCCGGGCCGCCGCGCGAGCTCGGCGGCGGTGTACGCGAGCTCCAGGTCGAGCGGCTTGATCTCCACCTCGACCTGCAGGCGGTCGCCGGCCTGCAGCGGCAACGCCGACTCCTCACGGACCGTGTAGGGCAGGTTGACGCGTAAGCCCGTGTACAGCGGCCGGCGCCAGGTCTTGCCGCCGTCGCCTGACCGCAGCACCCAGTAGCCGCCGTTCTCGGCCCTCAGGGTCCGCGGATCGTAAGCCTCGGACCGCGCGATCACCGCCAGCTCCTCCTGCTGCCGTTCGGCGCGCACCGGGGTGAAGCCGGCGGGTAGGCGCAGGCGCTCGGCGAACGCGCGGGCGGCATCGCGCTGCGCGGCCGAGAGGTCGAGCGGCGGGATTCCCGGCGGCAGCCGGCGGGCGGCGAAGGGCGGGCCCGGCGGCCGCTCCAGCCAGCGGGCGATGGCCGCGGCCGCCGGATCCGGGCCGAGAGCGTCGTGCCTCGCGATGCGGGCAGCCCGGAGCTCGGTCTCGATCTCCTGCTGCAGGGCTTCGACCTCGGCCACCAGGCCCTGCGCCGAGTGCAGCACCCGGGGAGGCACGTCGCGGCCGGTCGGCGCCGGCTCGTCGACCACGGTCATGAAGACGAGGTTCTCGGCGGCGCGCGGCAGCTCGAAGACGGCGATCCCGGCATAGCCCTCCCGCACCGCCGCCCGCGCCAGCGTCAGCTGCCAGCCGACCGAGTGCATGAGAGTGGCGTCGGATTTCCTGGAAAGGCCCACGGCCGTAGTCAAGAGGTCGAAGGGATCCTCGGCCCGCCGCTGCAACCAGCTGTCGAGAAGGCGCCGCTGTATTGCCGTGCCCCGCAGCAGCGCGTCACGCTGCCGCACCGGTGCCCGGCCCGCGTCGAAGCGGACGAGCAGCGATCGCGCCGCCGGCAGGTCGCCGGCAAGGACCGCCGCCATGCCCAGCTCGAGCCGCAGGTCGGACAGGTACGGCCGGACGAAGATGCCGCCCATGTCGAAGTAGACGTAGCCCCGCCTGCCGCTCTCGACCAGCGCCCGGACCGCCGGCGGCAGCCCGCGCAGCTCGGTTATCGCACGGGCCGCGAGGCCCGCGTCGATGGCCGCGCGCAGCATGCTCTGGGCGATCGCGGCGGCGGCGGCGGTCCGCTTTGGCGACGGCGCCTCGTCGGGCGACAGGAGACTGCGGAGGGCTTGCTCGAAGAGTGCGATCTGCCATTCCTGCCGGAAGGTGGCCTGTGCGGCGTAGACCCAGAGCCCGGTGGCAGCGGGCCGCGCCGACAGGGCGGCCAGCAAGAAATCGGTGCTGCGCGCGTGGTGACTCGAGTGGTCCACGAACGCCGGCGGGGGCACACTCGGGTTGGGGTGGTCTTCGCGTCGATCCGGGTGCACACCCGCGAGCCGGAGCGCCATCGCGACCGGATCTCGCGCCCTGGCGATGAGATCCAGCACCTCGGTCCCGCCAGCCTCGCCGCTACAGTTCGAGTAGAAATCGTGGACCTCGTCGGCGAGCCCCCGGTTTTCGGGCGCCAGGCTCAACAACGTGATGAATTTGGATTCAACGTCCTGGATCGCCGCCGCGTGAGCGTCCTCGTCTTCCCTCAGGAGGTGGTCGCACAAAGTAATCTCGAGCGTCAGCAGGGCGGCGAGCCGCGCCGCAAGCGGCAGCGGGAGTCCCAGCCGCCTGGCCAGCGCCGGCGCCTGGCGGGCTCGGCCCGCGTCTGCGGCCGGGTCCTGCGCGGCTGCGGCTTCCTGAGCGCTCGTTTCGGTCCCTGCGGCCGGCGTTGCGGCTTCCTGGGCACCCGTCTCGCTCCCTGCGGCCGGCGTCGCGGCATCCCGGGCCTCTGCCCGGCTCTCCACCGCCGGCGCCGCCGCATCCTCTTGCGATGCGGTTGCGCCGGCGCTCGTCGCCAGCCACACTGCCGTCAGCAGCGCTCCCCAGCCACGCCGGGTTGTCATGGTTCGCGTCGCCTCCCTCTGCGTTTTGCAGCAGCCTGCCAAGGCGCAGGGAGCAAGGGTCCTGCCAGGGTGAGGTTGGCTTGCTACGCCTCTTTGCGGATGAGCTTGCCGAGCTTCACGCGGTCGGGCTGCAGCAGCTCGGCGACCCGCACCGCGTCGACGTCGGCGACGATGATCTCGCCGACCTCCGTCGTGGCCTGCGAAAAGATGCCGTGCGACTTCATCTTCGCCGTCTGGTAGTGGTTGTCCTCGGTCGGGCTCACGTAGTGCACCACCTCCGCCTTGTAGCGGTGCACCAGCCAGAGGTGGATCAGGGTCATCAGCCGCTTCTGCCGCAGCTTCTCGTCGAACGTGTTCTGGTCGCGCACCGAGAGGATGCTGCGGCCGTTGCGGTCATGGATCGGCGCGAAGATGACGTTGGCCTCTTTCTCCTCCGCCGGGCCGATGATCCCGAGCTCGAGCAGCTCCGAGCCGGCGCGGTGCGGGCGCAGCTCGACGCGCAGCGGGCCGGGGAGATGGTAGTGCTCGGACCACATCGCCAACCACTCCTCGAGCAGCTTCCTCGGCACCTCGGTCTGCATCAGGTGCTGGTGCTGGGTCGAGCCCTTGCCCATGGCCTTGGTGGTCGCCGTGCGCCCCGAGGAGGCGAGGAGCGCGGCGTCGACGCGCGGCCCGCCGGCCAGGGTCTGCGGCGTGCGGTAGGGCGACTCGACGAGGCGGAACTTGCGCTGCAGGCGGGCCAGGGCGAGCATGCCGTCCTGGCGCAGCGCGGTCGCGAACTCCTCGGCGGCCAGGCCGTCGATCTGGTGGCCGCCGTAGGTGATGAAGTTGAACACGAAGCCCATCCGGCCGAGCTCTTCGGGGAAGCTGCGCATCGCGTCGTCGCTCATCCCGGTCGAGTCCCAGTTGAACGAAGGCGACAGGTTGTAGGCCAGCATCTTGTCGGGGAACTCGGCGTGGATCGCCGCTGCGAAGCGGCCGGCGTAATCGAGGTCCGCCGTGGCGGTCTCCATCCACAGCAGGTCGGCAAACGGCGCCGCGGCCAGCGACTTGGCGATGGCGTAGTCGAGGCCGCCGCGCACCTGATAGTAGCCCTCCGGCGTCTTGGCGTGCTCGCAGTCCCACACCGCGCTGGCGCCGAGCGACCTCGCCTTGCGGCGCGCGGCGTAGTGAGAAGCCCGGCCGGCGAACCGCCGCCAGTCCTCGACGCTCAGCGGCAGGTGCTCGCCCTCGTTCGCCATGAACTCCACCGTCTCGGCCACCGCCTCGCCGAAGGTCTCGAGGCCGGCCTCGGTCTCCCACAGCTCCAGCAACCGCGACGCCGCCTGGTCGAACGCCGTGTCGGCGAGCCCCTCCGCGCCCGGCGGCAGCGCCGCCACGCTCTCGGCCACCAGCTTGGCGAGCCCGGTCCGCTCGAGCCAGGCGGCGGCGGCGGCGTACTCCTCGCCGGCCATGGCGTAGAGGAGGTGGCCGTTGAGCTCGGCGACTCCAAGATCGTGAAAGCGCTTCATCAGCGCCAGGAAGCTGGCCTTGTAGGATGGCAGGTTGAGGTTGGTGGCGCCGAGGATGAACGGCTGGTCACGCTCGTCGCCGCGGCTGTCGAGCAGGTTGGCCGCCTCGGCGTCGGTGCGCGCCACGATCAGCCCCGGCACACCCATGACGTCGAGCTGGAAGCGCGCCGCGTTCAGCCGCTTGATCTGCTCGTCGGAGGCGACCAGCACCTTGCCGCCCTGGTGGCCGCACTTCTTGGTGCCCGGCCGCTGGTCCTCGATGTGGTAGCCGGGCACGCCGACCTCGACGAACCGGCGGACGAGGTTGCGGACGTGGGGATCGCCGCCGTGGCCGGTGTCGGCGTCCGCGATGATGAAGGGGCGGTAGTCGACGGCGGGCGTCGCGGCGCGCTGCTGCTCGCTCATCCGCGAGCGCAGATAAGCCTGATTGCGATCGGCGGTGAGCAGCGCCCGCACCAGGCCCGCCGCCTCGTCCGGGACCTGGCTCAGCGGGTAGCTGGCGAGGTCGGGTCCGGGGTCCTCGGTGATCGAGCCCTTCGCCGAGGTCGCCCAGCCGCCGAGGTAGATGGCCTCGATGCCCATGCGTTTCAGGGTCACCGCCTGGCCCGGCGAGTAGGGGCCGAAGGTGGTGATGCCGCGCTTCTCGCCGAAGAGGCGGCGCAGCAGCTGGTGGAAAGCGGCGGCGGCCTCGCGCGCCACCGTGTAATCGTGAGGGATCGTGCCGCGCTGCTCGACCACCTGGCGCGCCGAGTACAGGCGGGTGATGCCGCAGAAGCGCGGGCTCGCGAACCACTCTCGGGTTGCGGCGACCTCCTCGTCGAACGCGGCCATGACGCTCCTCCCGTGCCAGTAAAAGGCGCGCCGATGCTACCGCCAGCGGCGGGGTGCCGCAAGGCAGCCGGCGGCATGCCGGCATGCGTCGAGGCGGCGGTGTTTGAGCCGCGGCCCGGGCGCGGGCGCGGAGAGCCTGCTCTACGGCCGGCCTACAACCGGCCGGCGAAGGCGGCTTCGACGTTGCGGCGGAAGCTGCGCCCCACCGTCAGGCGGTCGCCGGTGCGCAGGACGACGATGAGGTCTCCGAACGGGGTGCGGACGAACTCGCTGACGGCGGCGACGTTGACGATCGTGGAGCGGTGCGAGCGCACGAACTGGGGCGAGAGCACCGCCGCCAGGCTCCCCAGGGTCCCGCGCACGCGGTACTTTTCGCTGCCGGCGTGAAACCTGACGTAGTTGCCGGCGCCGTCGATCCACCCGATGCTGGCCTCCTCGACGACGATGACCCGGCCGCGGACGCGGAGGATGACGATCGGTCCGGGCCGGCTTGGCTCGAGGACGGCCAGGGGCGCGGCGCTCGACGCCGTGAACAGCTCGTTCTCGACGCGCGTGACGCGGAGCCGGGCGGCGGGCCGCGGCGGCCGCCCGGGTGCTCCTGCCGCTTTCAGGAAGCCGCGGCATCCCGCGGCGGTTTGCCGCTCGTGGTGAGGATTCATGGCGCTTTCTCCGGCGGCTTGATGGCGCAGGCGTGGCCGGAGACGTAGCGCCAGGCGCCGGACTCGAGCACCCAGGTGTCGGTGAAGCGCAGCCAGGCATCATAGGGCTTGCCATGGTCCGTGCCGGCCTCGTGCAGCTTGGCGGTGACGATGGCCGTGGCGCCGTGTAGCCGCACGTTGACGTCACTCGATTCGTTCACCGCCAGGCGCGAGCCGGGATCGCTCACCAACGCCAGGAAGGCCGGCCGCGTGACGACTCTTCCCGACGCCGTGATCAAGAGCCAGTCGTCGGACAGCAGCAGCTCGAGCGTCTTGGTGTCCTGCTCGAGCACGGCCAGCTGCAGCCTGGCGTCGAGCCCGCGCAGGACCTCCTCGGCCGGGTTGGCGGCGCGGGCCGGCACGGCCGCAAGCAAGACCAATGCGAAGCTGAACAGGTTCCCAAGCATCATTTTTCTCCTCGGCGTTCTTCTCGGCTTTCTCTCGCGTTCTCTCGGCGGCATGCCGGCAATGTACACCTCGCCGGTGGCGCCGTCTCGCCGGATTCGGACCTGAAAGCTCCCCAGGCCGTGGCGGCGCCGCGCACCGTCCAACGAATTGGACGCGGCGTCCTCAAGAGTTTGGAGCGGGGACCGCGCGCCAGGGCGACGCGCGGGTCCCGGCGCGGCCATCGATCAGCTCCCGGTCATCGTTCGCCAGCGGCTCACACCGTAACCGCAGCGCCTCGTTGCCAACGACGCCCGACGGGGCCGGAACTGGCACCCTGGCTGCACCCTTGGCGGCGCGCATGGTCCCCCCGGTTGGAGAAAAAAACTCAGCAAAGGAGCCGAAATGAAATCCAAGGTTTCGAGATGCACGACCGCGTTGATCCTCTTCGTCTTCGTCGCGCTGCCATTTTCAGCCCGCCTCGCCGCGCAAGCTCGGGCCGCTCACGAGCAGAATCCCGGATACCTGATCATTAACCTCGGCAATGGGCTGGGCGCGAAGTCCGGCAGCGCCGCCACCAGCATCAACGACTTCGGCTTCGTGGCGGGCTCTGCCTTCACCGGCACCGGCAGCGTCCAGCATGCCGTGTTGTGGGTGTATGGGTTCGCCTTCGATCTCGGCTCGCTCGCCGGGCCCGCCACCAGCAGCAGCGTCCCCTTTCTGGGCTTGAACGACAGGGGCGAGGTCGTGGGCATCACCGAGACCGCCACCCCGGATCCCCTGAACGAGCCATGGAGCTGCTCGGCATTCATCACCCGGACCCCCGGCACCTCCTGCGTCGGCTTCGCCTGGCGCAACGGCGTCATGACGGCGCTGCCGACGTTCGGCGGCAGCAACGGCTTCGCCGCCGGCGTCAACAACCTCGGCCAGGTGGTCGGCTGGGCGGAGACCGCGGCGCAAGACCCGACCTGTGACCACACCCAGAACCAGTTCCGCCAGTTCCGGGCCGCCGTCTGGGAGCCCAACGGCAAGCTGGTGCAGCTGCCCGCGTTCCACGGCGAGCCGGATCAAGCCGCGGTGGCGATCAACGACAAGGGCCAGATCGCCGGCATCTCCGGGATTTGCGGCTTCGCCATCGGCGCGCTCAGCGCCACCCACGCGGTGCTCTGGGACGGCGGCGCGGTGACCGACCTGGGCAACCTCGGAGGCACGGGGTGGAACACGCCTCTCGCCATCAACGACGAGGGCGTCATCGTGGGCTTCACCAACACTGCCAAGGACGTCTCCACCCTCAACTGGCACGCGTTCATCTGGACCAGAAGCAGCGGCAAGGAGCACGACCTCGGCCTGCTCCAGGGAGACGTCATCAGCGAGGCGACGAGCATCAACGACGACGGCCAGATCGTGGGCGTGTCGTTCGGCGCGGGTTTCAGCCATCCGCGGGCCGTCATCTGGCTGAACAACGTGCCGACCGACATGAATGGCCTGCAGCTGACCGGTGCGGCGCTGAAGCTGACGGTCGCCAACGCCATCAACAACCGCGGCGAGATCACCGGCACGGCCAGCGACAAGGACGGCAACCCGGTCTCCTTCCTGGCGATCCCGCTCGACTGAGCGGCGGCGCCGCCCCCCTCTTCTGGACAGGCCCCGGCGGGGAGCTGGCGGCTCCTGCCGGGGCCGCGCTCGCGCGGCCCACCGGGTGAAAGATGCAACAATGGGCGCCGCCCTTCGTATTAGCGCCCACCAACGCCCGTCCGAGGAGGGAACTCGTGAAGAGAATGCTGGTATGCCTGACGACCGTGGCCGCGCTGGCCGGCGCCGCCGCCGCTCGCGGCGCCGACAAGCCCGCCGGCGACGAGCCCAAGAAGCCGGCGGCGGACACGCCCAAGGCCGAGCAGTCGGTCACCGAGCACAGCGTCGCGATCGGCGGCAAGACCGTGATCTATACCGCCACGGCGGGCACGCTGATCGTGCGCAATGACAAGGACGAGCCCACCGCCGCGATGGGCTACGTCGCGTACACCCTGCGCGGCCCGGATCCGGCCAGCCGCCCGGTCACCTTCGCCTACAACGGCGGACCGGGCTCCTCCTCGGTGTGGCTGCACATGGGCGCGCTGGGACCTCGGCGCATCGTCACCACCGATGCCGGCCCGACCCCTCCCGCGCCTTACCGCGTCGTCGACAATGCGTACAGCATCCTGGACAAGACCGACCTGGTGATGATCGATCCCGTCGGCACCGGCATCAGCCGCGCGGTCGGCGAGGCCAAGGACAAGGATTTCTGGGGAGTGGACCAGGACATCGATGCCGTCAGCCGCTTCATCAAGCAATACGTCAGCGACAACAATCGTTGGAATTCGCCCAAGTACTTGCTCGGCGAGAGCTATGGTTCGACCCGCTCGGCCGGCATCGTCGACCACCTGCAGACCAGGGAGAACATGGCGTTCAATGGCGTGATCCTGGTCTCGGTCGCGCTCGACGTGGAAGCAATCTTCGAGTGGCCCGGCAATGAGCGGCCCTACCCGCTCTTCCTGCCGACCTTCGCCGCCGTCGCCGCCTACCATCACGCGCTGCCGCACCAGCCGGCCCGGCTCGAGCCCTTTCTCGACGAGGTCAGGAAGTATGCGGTCGGCGAGTACGCCGTGGCGCTGCTGGCAGGAGATGGGATCGGCGCCAAGCAACGCGACGCCGTGGCCGAGAAGCTGCACGAGTACACCGGGCTGTCGGTCGCCTACATCAAGAGCTCCAACTTGCGGGTTCGCGAGTCGCAGTTCACCCAGGAGCTGCTGCGCGAGCACCACGAGACGGTGGGCAGGCTGGACGCCCGCTTCCGGGGCGTGACCTTCGACCCGCTCTCCGAGGACGCCGAATACGACCCCCAATCGGCCGCCATCAGCTCGGCCTACACCGCCGCCTTCCTCGACTACTACCACCGCGAGCTCAAGTTCGGCCAGGGCAAGACCTACAACATCCAGAACTTCGCGATCGGCGCCGCCTGGGACTGGAAGCACAAAGTCCCTGGCGGCAACTTCTTCTTCCCCATCCCCATCCCCAACACCGGGCTCGACCTCGCCCACGCCCTGGGTTACAACCCCAACCTGCACGTGCTGGTGCTCAACGGCCTGTATGACCTGGCGACGCCGTTTCTGGCCACCGAGGCGATGATCGACCACCTCGGGCTCGAGCCGGAGCTGCGCGCCCACATCCAGCTCAAGTACTACGAGGCCGGCCACATGATGTACGTCCACGAGCCTTCGCTCAAGCAGTGGAAGAGCGACATCGCCGCTTTCTACGATTCGACCAGCCATCCATGAGCGTGGGCCCGACTCGGGGCAACGCGTGCTATCATGCATAGTTGGATGCCGGCCCATGCCAGCCGCAGGAGGTCTGCAATGACCCGGAATCGGAATCGGCTTTCCTTCTCCCTGCCGGCCCGCGAGGGCCTCGAGGGCCCACGTGGCCTGAAGGCGAGTTCGCCGCGCGTGATCCCCCTCCTGGCGTTGGCGGGCCTGGTGTGCCTGGTCTGCCTGGTCTGGTTATCGGCCGCTCCCGCCCAGGCCGAGGTCTTCCACGTCAAGCTGCGCAACGGCACGACCGTCGATACGCTCTACCAGCCGCAGCAGGCCACCTGGGACCCCAACGTGGTGATCCTGCTCAGCGACGCCGGCAACTGGATCGGGATCGAGCAGCGAGACATCGACAGCGTGGTGTCCGAATCCCAGATCCGCGGCTTCGGCATCGCCCTCAACTTCAACACCATCGCGATCGGCTGGGCGCCGAACGACGCCATCGATCCGGCGTCGCTGCAGGCCAACCCGCAGGCCGCCACCCTGCAGGCGCTGCAGAACATCTACACGCAGCAGCAGGAGCAGCAGCACTACACGATCCCGCAGTTCGTCAGCACCGAGCAGACCGCCGGGATTCCTGCCAGGCTGGTCGGCGGTGGCACGATCCCGGGGCTGCCGCCGCCGCCGCCGGTGATGCCGGTGCCGCTGCCCGCCTCGCCGGCGCCGGCGCCGCCGCCAGGCGGCGGGACCAATCAGCAGTAGCGCGCACGTACGTCCGAGCCCTCGACCCGCCCGCGCTGAAATCGACGCAATCGACTGCAATCGACTGCAATCGACCGCTGACGGCACGGGGCTCTCTTTGACATAAACCGACGGTGCGGTGACGTCGCGGCCTCCTGTGAGAGGCCCGCCGTCTGCGAAAGGGAAGCCGGTGTGATTCCGGCGCGGCCCCCGCCACTGTAACCGGGAACGAAACCGGAGAACGCCACTGCGTGCGGTGGATCCCCCTCATGGGGGGTTGCCCTCGCGGGAAGGCCCGGGAGTAGAGAGATCCGGAAGCCAGGAGACCTGCCGCACCGTCCGACGCCACCCGCGGGGCGTGGGGAAGGGCTTGCAGGGCGACCATGCGTGCTCCTGTACCTCGCCTCCCGGCGGGGCGCCGCACTTGGCGAAGGAGACGCAATGCGTAAGGTCCTTCTGGCCGCCGGCATCCTCGGGGGAATGATGCCGGCGCTGCTGGCTCAAAGCACCCAGACCGGTCAGGCTCCCCCTGCCACGCCGCCGGCCACCCCCTCGGCCCCCTCGGCCCCCACGACGACCCCTGCCGCGGCGAGCTTCTCCGACGCCGTCGTGGTGACCTCGTCGCTCGACTCCGTGCCGCGCGACGAGACGCC
>DASZHY010000296.1:0-4097 GCA_035949675.1 Thermoanaerobaculia bacterium | reverse complement strand
CGGCCCGACGTCTCGGTGATCGCCAACGGCGTCACCGACCAGTTCCTGGCCGAGGTCGGGTTCTTCGACCATCGCGAGCTCAACAACGTCGACCCGGTCTTCAAGCCGCCCTTCCTGACCAGCGACCCGTCGCAGGTGCCGACCCTGAACCTCGCCACCTGCAACCTGCCCGGCTGCTACACCGGTGCGCCCTGGGTGTTCATCCCGCTCCCCGGCGCGACGCCGCTGATCGACGAGCACTTCTCGCGCCGGGAGCTCAAGGGGACGGTCACCGGCTTCCTCGGTCCCAACCAGATGAAGATCGGCGCCGACTACGCGGCGATCTCGGGCACCGTGACCCACACGATCCCCGGCGGCTACAATCGCATCATCAGCGCGCTCCAGAACGGCCAGCTGCTCTACACCCAGAGCTGGCTCGGCGATGCGAGCGGGCAGTTCGGCGAGAACCACGTGGTGCCGTCCGCCTCCGGCAATCCCAAGACCGACAACCTGGCCTTCTTCGCCCAGGACACCTGGACGGCGCTGTCCAACCTGACCGTCAACGCCGGCTTGCGCTACGATCAGTACAAGCTCAAAGACGCGGTCACCGGCGCCACCATCGCCAACTTGACCGGCAACTTCGTGCCGCGCGTCGGCATCGCCTGGGACCCCGAGTCCAACGGCCGCTCCAAGGTCGACGTCGCCTACGGCCGCTTCACCGAAGCCATCCCGCTCGACCTCCAGGCCGGGGCCGTCCATGGCACCAACCTGAGCATCACCGACCTGGCCGGCTTCACCTTCGACTGCGGGCCCACCTCGATCGCCTGCCAGAGCTTCCCCAACACCATCACTGAGCCTGCCGACCCCAAGCTCAAGCCACCGGCCGAGGAGCAGTACACCGTCGGCTACCGGCGCGCCTTGAGCAGCGAGCTGACGGTCGGCATCCAGGGGGTCTACTCGCGCCTGCTGCGGGCGGTCGAGGACCGCTGCGACCTGCAGGGCAACGACGCCGCCTTCGGCCTGACCTCCAACGGCTGCGTGCTGATGAACCCGGGGATCAGCCCCTGGGGGTTGGGCAACTTCAACAACGTCACCCTGCCGCCCGGCCTCGCCGGACCCATCCTCTGCACCAACGGCTTGAACCCCAGCGAGGGGCGGGCGAGCGGGGCCTGCGTGCCGCTGCCCAAGGCCCGCCGCACCTACGAGGGGCTGCTGTTGACCGCCGAAGACCGTTTCTCGCCGCGCGCCTACCTCATCGCCTCCTACTCTTACTCGCGGCTGCGCGGCAACTATGACGGCAGCTTCAACGAGCTGGGACAGGCCAATCCCCACGGCAACTTCGACTACGACTACCCGCAGCTGACCCAGAACTCCTACGGCAGGCTGGCCAACGACCGGCCGAACCAGGCCAAGGTGGCCGGCTTCTACACCTTCGGGTTCGGCCTCACTGCCGGCGTCAACGCCTACTACCGCAGCGGCATCCCGCTCGACAAGCTCGGGTCCTTCGCCCTGATCAACGGCGCGCCGGTGCCGCTGTTCCTGGCGCCGCGCGGCAGCGGCGGCCGGACGCCCGCCGACTGGGACCTGGACCTGCACGTCGATTACCCCTACACCGCCGGCCCGGTCCGCATCGACTTCATCCTCGACCTGTTCCGGGTGTTCAACCACCAGACCGTGCTGCGGGTCAACCCGTTCTTCAACGAGGACGGGTTCCAGGCCGACAACGGCATCCAGACCAACCCGACGTACGGCCAGCCCCTCCTGCGCAGCGACCCGCGGCTGCTGCGCTTCGGGATGACGGTAGGGTTCTGAGCAGCACCGGCAGCGCGCCGTCGGTCCTCGGCCGCCCGCCGCGGCGGCGGCCGTGGAAGCGCTACGTGTTCTCCTTCCTGGGGCTGGTGGCGGCGGTCGGCATCACCACCGGCGTCGTCGCCTGGCGGCGCCGCGCGGTGCCGGTGACCACGGTGTCGGTGGTGCGCGGCGACCTGCTGGTGCGGGTGCTCTGCGACGGCCGCCTCGAGCCGCCCGACGGCGGCGAGCTGAGGGTCGCCGACGGCGGCACGGTGGCGGCACTGGCCGTACACGAAGGGGACCGGGTGCGCCGCGGCCAGCTGCTGGTGCGCCTGGTCAACCCCGATCTCGAGGCGCGGGCCCGCGACGCTCACGCCGAGGTGCGCCGGCTGCAGGCGGACTCCGCCACCGCCGCCGGCGACCTCGACCGCGAGCGCCGCGAGGCGGCGTGGCGCGAGCAGGTGGTGGCGAGCGACCGCCGGCTGGTCGCCAAGGGGGCGATCCCCCGCGCCACTCTCGAGGCGGACGAGCTGGCGTGGCATCAGGCGGTCGACCGCGAGCGCGACGCAGCGGCCCGTCTCGCGGCGCTGCGGCAGGTTGGCGGCGAGACCGCCGGCGAGGCCCACTCCGGCCGTCCGGGCGGCGGCTCGCGCCTCTCCCTGGCGCTGGGCGCCGCCGCCGAGCTCGATCGCCGGCTGCGGGCGCTCACCGTGCGCGCGCCCTTCGACGGCCTGGTCTACGGCCTGCCGCGGGCGGCCGGCGAGACCGTCCAGGCCGGCCAGCTGGTAGCGAGCGTGACCGACCCCGACCACCCGCACGTGCGCTGCCGCGTCGACCAGCCGGACCTGCCGCGAGTGGCGCCCAACCAGCCGTTGATCGTCACCTTCAACGGCCTGCCCGACCGGCGTTGGGACGGCACCGTGCGGCGCGTCGGCACCGGGCTGCGCGAGGCAGGCGGGCGCGAGGTGGGCGAGATCGTCGGCGAGCTGTCCGACCCCGTCCACACGCTGCCGGCCAACGCCGCCGTCGACGTCCAGGTGGTCGTCGCCCAGAAGCGCGGGGTGCTCAGCATCCCGCGGTCGGCGCTGCGCCGCGACACCGATCAAGGCGGCGGCGAGCCGGCGGCCGGAGCCGGCGGCGAGACTCCGGGCGGCGCGGGCGAGGCCGGAACCGGTGGCGAGGCCGGAGCCAGGGGCGATGTCGGAGCCAGGGCAGCCGCCGCCCCCGGCGGCGCCAGGCGCTTCGTCTACGCCGTCAGCCGCCGTCACGTCCACCGCCGCGAGGTGACCGTCGGGCTGATCGGGCTCGCCGAGGTCGAGGTCCTCGCCGGCCTGAGCGAGGGAGACAGGGTGGTCGCCGAAGGCCCCCCGACGCTGGAAGAGAACGTCCGTGTCATCGAAGCGAAGCCGACGCCGCGTTGATTGGCTGCTCAATCCGGAGGTGATCGAGAGCGCGGTCCAGCGCTTCTACACCCACCCGCTGCAGACCTGGCTGACCCTGGTCGGCCTGTTCGTCGGCACCGCCGCGATCATCGTCGTCGTGGCGCTCGGCTTGACCGGCCGCGGCTTCGTGATGGAACAGATCGAGGGCGTCGGCTCGCACCTGCTGTGGGCCGACTACCTCGGCACCGAGAGCGGCGGCACCGCGCGCAAGCTCGACGACCAGATCCGCGACACCGACGCCATCGCCGTCGCCGAGCGCCGCGACCTCTTCGCCGGCGTCACGCCGCTGGCCATCCTGCACGGCGAGGTGGCGGTGCAAGCGAAGAGCGTTACGCTGACGGTGCTCGGGACCTCCGCCAACTACCCGCTGGTGCGCAAGAACGTGCGGGTGCTCGCCGGCCGCTTCCTCGACGAGGACGACGTGTCCGAGCAGGCCAAGGTCTGCGTCGTCAGCCGCCACCTCTACGACCAGCTGTGGCCGGGCGACGACGAGCTCCGCGGCAAGAGCATTCGCACCCTGGGCCTGACCTTCGCCGTGATCGGCGAGTTCGTGGAGCCGGTCGACACGCTCGGGCAGGGAGACGTCACCCCGAACACCATCTTCATCCCCATCACCACCAGCTGGTTCTTCACCGCCGCCCACCGCGTCGACACGCTCTTCGCCCAGGTGCACGACTTCGACCAGATGCCGCTCGCCGTCTCGACGGTCGAGGACATCCTGCGCGAGCGCCACCATCCCGGCTCGCAGTACGAGGTGCAGAGCATGAGCGCCGTGGTGCGCGTCGCCAACACCGTCTCGGTCGGCCTGCTGGTGGTCTTCATCATGGTGGCGGGAGTGTCGGTGGTGGTCGGCGGCGTCGGCATCATGAACATCCTGCTCTCCTC
>DASZHY010000295.1:0-1882 GCA_035949675.1 Thermoanaerobaculia bacterium | reverse complement strand
GGCACCCACATCGTGCTGCGCAAGGTGGACGGTGAGGAGATCCTGTCGCGCATCGAGCGGCACGGGGTCACGCTCTTGTGCGGCGCGCCCGCCGTGGTCGCGGCCATCCTCGGCGCCGCCGAGGCGCGAGCGGCGGCGGGGAGCACGGTGCCCGGGCGGGGGACGGTGCGCATGGTCGTGGCCGGCGCGCCGCCACCGTCCAAGACGATCGAGCGGATCGAGACGGAGCTCGGCTGGGAGTTCATCCAGATCTACGGCCTCACCGAGACGGCCCCGTTGCTGACGATCAACCGTGCGCCCGCCGAGTGGGATGCGCTCGAGCCGGCGGAACGCTCGCAGTTGTTGAGCCGCGCCGGCACGCCTGCCATCGGCGTCCGCATCGAGATCGACACCGACGGTGAAGTCCTGGCGCAGTCGAACCACGTGTTCGCCGGCTACTGGGAGCAACCGGAGGAGACCCGGAAGGCACTCGAGGGCGGGTGGTTCCACACCGGCGACGGCGGCTATCTCGACGGCGCCTACACGGTGATCTCCGACCGCAAGAAGGATGTGATCATCACCGGGGGCGAGAACGTGTCGTCGATCGAGGTGGAGGACTGCCTCTACCAACACCCCGCGGTGGGCGAGGTGGCCGTCATCGGCGTGCCCGACGAGAAGTGGGGCGAGACGATTAAGGCACTGGTGGTCGTACGTCCCGGGGAGACGGCGTCGGAGGCCGACCTCATCGCACACTGCCGCGACCGGCTGGCCCACTTCAAGGCGCCGACGAGCGTCGAGTTCCGCGACGCCCTCGACCGCACGGCGACCGGCAAGCTCCAGAAGTACAAGCTGCGCCAGCCCTACTGGGCCGGGCGGGAGAAGTCGGTCAACTAGGAGGCCGGCGGCCGGCGCCTAAGCCCTCCTGAAGGCCAACGCGCCGCCTTTTCGGCTTCGCCACCACCCGGCCCCGCCGCCAGACCCGAGCCCGGGGATTCCGTCGGTCCGTATAGGGCGCGAACCGAGGGCGTTTCGTCGCGCTGCATATGCGTTGCTCTTGTATAAACCGCCTCGTTCCACAACCCCTGCGTTGTAAGACTGCGTTTACAACCTTTGCCTTATGGAATTTGGCCGTTTCCACAAGGAAGACCGCCTATACACCCGAACGCAAAGCTCCGTCCCCGTTCCCTATACGCACGCAAGCGCATGGGGCGATCCCCGCGGAGTGTGCGGTGATGGCGAGCTCTTGCAGCCGCCGTCAGGCGCTGTCGCCCGGGCCCGGCACGGGGCGGTGTGAGCGTTCCTCGAGCACCAGGTGGCCCCGGCGGTCGAACGCGGCCGCCACCTCGCCGGCGATGAGGCGGCGCAGCGGGTCGCCGACGATGGTGCGCCGCCAGCCCGAGTCCAGGCGGCTCGGCTCTTTGCAGAGCAACTCTGAGATGTCGGCGCGCGTGGCCAACAGCGTCTGATCGAAGTCGAGGTCGTCGGCGATCTGGCGTACCAGGCCCGAGCAGACGGCGACGGCGCCGGCCGGGGCCTGCGCTTCCCGCCCCGCCGACGGCATGCGGATCCGTTCTACGGGGAGGTCGAGCCCGCGGTGGACGGCCGCCAGGATCTCCGCGGCCCGCCCCTGGGCGAGATGGCGGCCGTCGACACCCCGCGCCCGCCGGAGCTCGCCCTCGTTGTGGGGCGGGCGCTGCGAGATCGCCATCAGCCCGAGATCGGACAGCACCTGGCGCCGGGGCTTGTTCGATTCCGCGGCCGTGCGCTCGCGCCACGCTGCGACCTCCTGGGCCACCGCCCGGGAGCGCCGCGACATGCTGCGGATGTCTCCCAGGCGCCACCACGCCTCCTCGGGCACCCGTGCCGGTGGGGTGCGGTCCGTCAGGACCTGATCACACTCGCT
>DASZHY010000294.1:0-18825 GCA_035949675.1 Thermoanaerobaculia bacterium | reverse complement strand
GTCGGTGCCGGCCGGAAGCCGCGCCGGCGGCGGTCTGTTGTACGCTGCCGCCGATGGCTTCTCTGCACGCGGCGCGGCAGGAGCGGCCGGCGCTCCACGACTCGCGCCGCCTGACGGGACTCAATCTGCTGTCTCCCCATCCGGGCGCCGTCATCGACGTCAGCCTGGGCGGCGGTGAAGCGGACGCCGAGGCGCTGATCGGCGCGTGGCGGCGGCAGGCGCGGAGGATCCTCGACGCCCTGGGCTGGCGCGACGAGGAGGTCGCGGTGCGGCGCTTCGGCAGCGGCGCCAGCCTGTACCTGAGCGCGCCGATCGATGCGCTCTACGCCGCCACCGAGGTCAACGAGTGGGCCTGGGAGGCCGCCCTGGCCGAGGCCGGCGCGGCGGGCGGCGCGGGCGCGGACGAGGCCGGCGCGGCGGGCGAGGCCGGCGGCGACTGGGCCGGCGCGGGAGGCCAGGACGCCTTGGCTTTCGCGGCCGCCGCCGAGCGGCTGCGCACCGCCGTCGCCCACGAGCGCAATCCGGCGCTGGTGGCGCTGCGCGCCGCGGCGGCGGCGCACGGGGTCGCCTTCCTGGCCGACGACGAGCGGGTCACGGTCGGCCTCGGCGCCGGCTCGCGCACCTGGCCGCGCGGCGAGGTGCCGCCCCCTGGCGCGGTGGACTGGGCCGCGGTGCACGACGTGCCGGTGGCGCTGGTCACCGGCACCAACGGCAAGACCACGACCGTCCGTCTCACCGCCGCGATGCTCGGCGCCGCCGGCCGCGTGGCCGGCGTGACCTCGACCGACCTCATCGCCGTCGGGCATACCGTGCTCGACGTCGGCGATTACTCCGGCCCGGGCGGAGCGCGCACCCTGCTGCGCGATCGGCGGGTCGAGGCGGCGGTGCTCGAGACCGCTCGCGGCGGCCTGTTGCGCCGCGGCCTGGCGCTCGACCGGGTGACTGCCGCCGCGGTCACCAACATCGCCGCCGATCACCTGGGCGAGTACGGGGTGGAGGATCTTGCCGGTCTGGCGGAAGCAAAGCTGCTGGTCACCCGCGCCGTGGCGCCGGCAGGGCGGGCGGTGCTCAACGCCGACGATCCCGAGCTGGCGGCGCGCGGCAGCCGCGGCAGCGCGCCGGTCACCTGGACGAGCCTGCGGCCGCGCCAGCCGGCCGCCGGGCTCGACCTCGGCGCGCACCTGGCGGCGGGCGGCGACGCCGTGCTGCTCGACGGCGAGCAGCTGGTCCTGGCGCGTGCGGGCAGGCGCGAGGTCGTCGCGGCAGTCGGCGACGTGCCCATCGCCTTTGGCGGCGCCGCCCGCTACAACGTTGCCAACGCCCTCGCTGCCATCGGCCTGGCGAGCGCTCTCGGGCTCTCGACCGCGGCGATGGCCGAGGGGCTCGCCGCCATGCGCAACGAGCAAGGCGGCGACAACCCCGGGCGCGGCTACCTGACGGAGATGGACGGCTGCCGCGTCCTGCTCGACTACGCCCACAATCCGCACGGGCTCGCGGCGCTGATCGCCTTCGCCGGGAGCTTGCCGGCCGAGCGACGCCTGCTGATCCTCGGTCAGGCCGGCGACCGCGACGATGCCGCGCTCCGCGAGCTGGCCCGCACCGCCTGGCGCCTGCGGCCCGACAGGGTGATCTTGAAGGAGCTGCCCACCATGCTGCGCGGCAGGCAGCCAGGCCAGGTGACGGCCGTCCTCGAAGACGAGCTCCTCCGCCTCGGCGCCCGCCGCGAGGATCTCGGCCAAGCGGCGAGCGAGCTGGAGGCCGTGCAGCAGGCCTTCCTCTGGGCGCGCCCGGGAGACCTGCTGGTGCTGCTGGTCCACACCCAGCGCGAAGAAGCGATGGCCCTGTTGCGGCAGCGCCGGGGCCGGAGCGGCAGCCGGCAGTAGCAGCGGCGGCGGAGGACATGCCCCTGCGGCCTGCTTCTGGCCGGCGCCCGGCGTTGCCTCGGCCGTTTCCGCCAGCTCACGGCAGCGGGGGCGGGCTCGGCCGCGGCGCCGGCCTTACCTGGCTGCCTTGGGCGCGTTGCGTGGATCGTCCGCGGGGTTCACGTACTTGAAGTCGATCGGGCCCTGCCCATAGAGCAGGATCGTGGTCTCCTGCTTGCCCGTGTACGCGAAATGATTCATGCCAGCCGGCATGAGCGCGTAGCCGCCGGCAGCGAGCTTCTTGTTTCCCGAGGCCTTTTTATCGAGCTTGTCGCCCATGCCGAAGGTGAGCGCGCCCGAGACCAGCACGACGTTTTCGTCAGTGGGATGCGAGTGCGCCGGGATCGCGTAGTTGGCCGGGAACTTGAGGCGCACCGTGTACGCAACCGGCTTGGTGGGATCGCCTGCCAGCACGGCGATCTGCGCGCCGCGCGGGACCAGCGGCGGCGCCGGGCCCCACTGGGCCTCCGCCGGAGTCGAGATGACGTGCGGACTGCTCTGCGCAAGTGCGCCGATGAGCGTGCCCCCAAGAACGAGGGCCGCGAGGACGGCGGTCACGACCGTAACGAGGGTCTTCATGCTGTCTCCTTCCTGAAGGTCTTTATCAGGGACCTCCGGTGGAGGCCAGCATAAGCCGCCGGGAACGCGACCGCATCCCCACCGCGGGTCATTCGGGCCCGCGGGGACCATGGCCCGCGCGGGCCATGGCATGGGCAGCATGGCCGCCCTTGCGCCTCTTGCGCCTCGGAGCCGGGGACCTTAGCCCAGCAAGTCCCGTCGCGCCGCCTGCGCCACTGCCGCCGCGCGCGACGACACGCTGAGCTTGTGGAAGACGTTGGCGATGTGGCGATGCACCGTGTGCTCGCTCAGCGAGAGCCGCCTGGCGATGGCCTGGCTGTTGAGGTCAGCCGCGACCAGCCTCAGCACTTCGATCTCGCGCTTGGTCAGCCCGGGGCGCGCAACGTTTTGCCCGGCCGGCGACCGTGCCTGCGGCGCCTGGGTCAGGGTCTCGATCAAAGCTTGGGCGCGCGAGATCTCGAGCTCCGCCCGCAGCTCCCGCAGCAGCTCGATCGCCCGCCGAGCCTCGCGAACGGCGGCGCCGGTCCGGCCGCGCGCACCGAGCGCCCGCGCCAGCTCGATGCGCACTCGCGCGACCTCGTACGGCGCCCCGCATTCGAGGAAGAGATCGATGGCATCCTCGAACGAGCGCTGCGCCGCGCCGGCGTCGCCGCCGGCAAGGGCCACGTGCCCCGCCGCCAGCATCGCCACCGCGCGCAACGACGGTGTCCTGGTGGCCGTCGCGATGGCGTCGAGCTCGGCAAGTCCGCGGCGCGCGCCGTCGAGATCGCCCGACCGCGCCGCCGTTCGCACCAGCAGCTCCAGGCCCGCGACACGGTCCGTGCAATTACGGGGCACGACGCGGCGCAGATAGCGTGCCGCCTGTTCGGCGGCAGCCTCCACGTCGCCGCGATCAAACGCCAGCTCGGCTTGCCCGAGCTGCGCCAGGCCGTGAGGCTCGGCACGCGCGAAGAGCTCTTCGGCCTCGGCCAGACGGCCCTGGCGGCGCCGCAGCTCCGCCAGCCGGACCATGCTGTCGGCCGCCATGGCCGGGCGGCCGGCGGCGAGCTCCTCGGTGGCAGCCGTCAGCTCCTCTTCGGCCTCGTTCCACATGCCGCGCCACAGGCACAGCGACGCGTACTGGGTGCGGCAGACGGCGAAGAGTGGCGTGAGGCCCCACCTGGCGCCGAAGGCCTTGAACCGCGCGCACCACTGCAGCGCCCGGTCGTAGTCGCGGACGCGATCGCAGGCGGCGATCAGGTGACAGCACGCAAGGCCGATCAGGACGCGGTCCGTCATCTCCCCGGCCACCACCGCGGCATTGACCTCGTCCAGGCCGCGCATGCCCTCGGCGACCACACCCGAAGCCACCAGCGCGAGCCCCTGTACCGCCCGTCCCAACAGCTCGAGATCCTTGTTGCCGATGCCCTGTGCGACGCGGATGCCCCTTGCGGCGTGGTCGTTCGCACGGTCAGGGTCGCCATCTTCGGACAGCGCGAACGCGCCCTCGCGAAGCTCGAGCCACGCGAGCTCGGAGCAATCAGGCAGGCCGTCGAGGAGTCTTCGGGCGCGCTGCAGCCAGCCGTTGGCGACAGCGGTCTCGCCGCGGAAGGCCCAGGAGTCCCAGGCCAGCCAGACGGCGACTCTGGCCGCGCTCGGCCGATCGTCGCGGTCGAGGAACAGCCGGTAGGCGCGCTCGCGCGAGTCGAACACGTCGTCGGCGAGGTCCAGCCACCAGCTGGCGAGGCCGAGCCCTTCGAGGGCCTCGGGGGTCTCGGCGCTGCTCAACGCGGCCGCGAAGGCGTCGCGCGCCTCGGCCCAAGCTCCTCGGCGCAGCGCGGCATCGCCCCTCCGGCAGTCGGCAAGCGTTGACATGGCCCTCGTCGATCATACAACCGCGCAACCGCAGCTCAGGCGGGGTTGCGACGGCAATTACGCCGAATCTGCAAAGATGGTGTCAATTAGCAGATTCCTGACTTTCCTTTCTGCACTCCGTGATGCTACTCTGCGTATGCACTCGGCGACCACAGAGGCACATCATTCTATGCAGCCTGTCCGAACCGTCCTCGCGATCCTGCTCGCCGCCTCGGCTTCGGCGTTGGCCGCCGATCCGCCGCCGGCGCCGCCTCCGGTGCCGCAGCCGATCACGGTGGATGAGGTCATCGACGTCCGCGTGGTGAACGTGGAAGCGGTGGTCACCGACCGTGGCGGCCGCGTGTTGCACGGGCTCACGGCAGCCGACTTCCAGCTGCTCGTCGACGGCAGGGAGGTGCCGATCGGCTACTTCACCGAGATCCGCGGCGCGCAGGCGGTCGTGACGCCGCCGGCGTCTGCCGCGGATGCGGGGACGGACAGGCCGGCGTCCCCGGCCGCCGGCTCGCAGCTTCAGCCCGGCACCGCGGTGGCGCGCAACTACCTGGTGTTCATCGACGACGGCTTCGCGGTCGGCGCCAGGCGCGACGCGGCGCTCGCGCGGCTGCGCGACGGTCTGCGGCGGCTCGCGCCCGAGGACCGCATGGCGATCGTCGCCTTCGGGGGTGCGAAGCTCGAGATGCTGAGCGCCTGGACCGGCGACAAGACGGCGCTCGGTGCGGCACTCGACCGCGCCGCCAAACGCGCGCCGCGCGGCAACCAACTGCTGGCGCAGCAGCGTTCGATGGCCGGCGACGAGGAGATCGCCCGCTACGCGGGGGAGGCCGACCAGGTGGCCCAGGAGCTCGCGGAGCTCCGGGTGAGGGTGAGCCCCGAAGTCCTGACGCAGCTGGCGCGCAGCAGCGCCGCCGCCGCCGCCGCGCTGCGCGCGTTCGAGCTGCCGCCGGGCCGGCGCCTCCTGCTCCTGCTCTCGGGCGGCTGGTCGGTCGCCACCGACCCGCGGCTCTATGCGCCGCTGATCGAGGCCGCGAACCAGCTCGGCTACACGCTCTATCCGCTCGACGTAGCTACCGGCGAGGTCACTGCCCTGCGCCTGTTCGACGACCTGGCGCGGACGACCGGCGGGCGGGCGCTCAGCTCGAGCGGCCCGGCAGCCCTCGCCCGGGTGCAGGAGGAGACCGACTCGTACTACCTGCTCGGCTTCTCGCCCACCTGGAAGGCCGACGATCGCCCGCACCCGCTGAAGGTGCAGGTGCGCCGGCCGGATCTAGAGGTCCGCTCCCGCAGCTCCTACTCCGACATGTCGCGTCAGAGCACGGCGGCGCTGAAGGCCCAGAGCGTGCTGCTCTTCGGCGCCGACGACCCTCGGGCCGGCGCCGGCGCGGCGCAGCTGAAGGTCGAGAGCGGCGCCTCGCGCCGCCTCGGGCGTGACGAGATCGAGGTGCCGGTCACCCTGCAGCTGCCCGTGTCCTGCCTGAGCTTCACCGGGCGTGGCGCCGACCTCGTTGCCGAGGTGTTGCTCGCCGTCGCCGCCCTCGACGACCAGGGCCGGCGCACCGAGCTCCCCGAGGTGGTCCTCCACTTCCGTCTGGCATCGCTCCCGGCCGCAGCTCGCACCCTCCGCTTCCGCACCACGGTCAAGCTTCGCCGTGCCGAGCAACACCTAGTCTTTGCCACGGTCGACATGAACACCGGCGCCGCCCTCACCGCCCAGCTGACCGTTCATCCGAGCGGCTGAGGCGACCGGCGGCTAACGCTCGGCAAATATCTACCGGCTGCCTGTCGTGTTCTTGCCAAAGTAATAGCCGACGATGATGCCGAAGATACCTATGAAATCCCTGTTGAGTCCTCTGTTCAGGTCGCCGGTCTGGCCGGAGACCTGGCCGCCACGCACGCTTAGCCACACGAACGAGACCGTCACCGACAGGGCGATCATTGCGCCGATCAGCTCGACGAGGGTGAACTCGCTCAAACGCTGCAACAGGCTGCGCCGCCGGTCGAGAACGTCCTTGAGGCGTGCAATCGCTTCGATGCCATCGTCGTAGAGCTTCACCTCGCCGTCCTTCGTCGTGTAGGCGTAGAAGAACGCATCGGACTTGGAGGTCTCGTCTGACAGATACTCGAGGTAGTGGACGCTTCCTCCGAGGAAGTCGTCCAGGACGAGCTCGAGCTTCTTGATACCCTTGGAAGTGGAGTCTTGTTCGAGGATTGCGGCTTCAATAGCGGCTCTGTCTACCGTCATCTTGCACCTCGGCTTAAAGCGTTGGAAGTACAGTCTCTACCGGGGCACCGGCAACATCAAGCCTATGCAGCAAATGAAGCATGCGCACATGGCAAGAAGCCGGGGTTCTCATGCGGCTAACCTGCCGGCCTCGGGCCGCTGACGGGCTTCGCTTTCCTGCCGCGGCACGGTAGAGTCGCGACACAAGACGATGGAACCGTCCATCCTCGAACCCTCCGGTTCGGTCCTTCCCGCCGCGGGCGCCGAAGGTGGGCAACCCGCCACGGGCGACTTGGCCCCGTCGCCGGCGCCGCCGCCGGATCCTCAGGCCGCCGTCGGCCGCCCTCGCACCCCTTGGGGCGGCTCGAAAGGCTGGCTGCTCGGTGCCGGCGCGGTGCTCCTGCTGGTGTTCGCCGCCCTGCTTTTGGTCCTGCGCGCCGCCGCGGACGAGCGGCTCGATCTCGCGGGCGTCGTCGAGCGCAGGAACGTCGAGCTGCTGGCGCCGGTGCCGGAGGAGATCGTGGCGCGGCCCGTCGTCGTCGGCCAGGAGGTCGCCCGGGGGCAGGTCGTCGTGGCGCTCAACACCGAGGTCGCGGCGCTGGAGCTCAAGGCTGCCGAGGCCAGCCGCTCGGCCGCCACGGCAGGGCTGGCGGCGACGCAGCAGGAGTTCGCGCGGGTCTCCGGCCTGGCGCGGGCGCTGGTTTCCACCGGGCGCGACCTGGATCTTGCCCGGCGCGCAAGGGACGAGGCCGAGGCGGCCCTGGCCGAGCGCACCGCCCGCGTCGCCCAGGCGCGGAAGCGCCTCAAGGACATGACGGTCGTGAGCACGGTCGACGGCGTGGTGGATCAGCTCCCGTACGAGGTCGGCGAGCGGGTGGCGGCGGGCAACGTGCTGGCGGTCGTCCTGGCCCGGGACCGGCCATGGGTGCGGGTCTGGATGCCGGCCCGAGCCGCGGCGCGATTGCACGCCGGCGCCGCCGCGCGAGTCGCGGTCGAGGGGCTCGACGGCACCTTTCACGGCCGCCTCGAGGACATCGGGCGCACGCCCGAGTTCACCCCCCACTTCGCCCTGACCGAGCGCGAGCGGGCGCACCTGGTCTACGAGTCGCGCATCACCCTGCTGGACGCGCCCGCGGACCTGCGTCCTGGCATGCCGGCGACGGTCACGGTCGAGCTCTCCCAGCCGGCGCCGGCGCCTGGCTCGCCGCCTGGCCCCCCGCTTGGCCCCCGATGACGGCACCGCTGCGGCTTCAGGAACCGCCGGTCATCAACCTGTCGGGGCTCACCCGCACCTTCGGCCCCAAGGTGGCCGTGGATCGGCTCAACCTCGAGGTTTGGCGGGGCCAGGTCTTCGGCTTCCTGGGGCCCAATGGCGCGGGCAAGTCGACGTTGATGCGCATGATCGTCGGCGCGATGTCGCCCTCCGCCGGCCGCGCCGAGGTGCTGGGCCTCACGCTGCCGGAGCAGGCGGAGCAGCTGCGCGAGCGCGTCGGCTACATGCCGCAGGCGTTCTCGCTCTACACCGACCTGTCGGTCGAGGAGAACCTGAGCTTTGCAGCCGAGATCTTCAGCCTCGGCGGGCGCGACCGCAACGAACGCCGGCGGCACGTCGAGACGGCGCTCTCGACCTACGGCCTCGAGGAGCGCCGCGGCGAGCGCGCGGCAGACCTGTCCGGCGGCTGGAAGCAGCGCCTGGCGCTCGCGGTGGCGACGATCCATCGGCCGCAGCTCCTGGTCCTGGATGAGCCGACGGCGGGCGTCGACCCGGAGCAGCGCCGGTTGCTCTGGGACCAACTGTTCGGCATGGCGGCGCAGGGAGTGACGCTGCTCGTCTCGACGCACTCGATGGACGAGGCGGCGCGCTGCCACCGGCTGTGCATGATGCGGCGAGGGAAGGTCGTGGCGGTGGGCTCGCCATCGTCGCTCTGCGCACGGCTGGCGGGGCGGGCGTTCGACATCCGCGGCAGCTCGCCCGGCGATGCGGTCCAGGCAATGCGCGGGTGGCCCGACGTGGCGTCGGTCGCCCAGCTCGGCGACGCGGTCCACGTGCTGCTCGCCTCCGACCAGCCCGACCCAGAGCGGACGGCCTCGCTGCTCTCCTTCTACCTGGCGGCCGGAGGTCTCGCTCACGTCGGCGTCTCGCCGGCGCCCGCGACCCTCGAGGACGTCTTCGTCGCCGCCTCGCTGGGCGAGCAGCTGGACGAAGCCGCACCTCCGGCCGCGGCCGCGGAGGCGCCGGGCCCGGAGGGCATCTCGGCGCAGGATTGGCCGCTATGAGGCGGCTAGCCCAGCTGGACCTCCATCGTTCGCTGCCCGGCGCGTTGCGCCGCATCCGCGCGATCGCCCGCAACGAGATCCGGCAGCTGCGCCACGATCGGCTGGCCCTGGGCTTCGTCGTCGGCGTCCCTCTGGTCCAGCTGGCGCTCTTCGGCTACGCCATCAACCAGGACGTGCGCGGGGTGGCCACGGCGGTGCTCGACCGCTCACAAAGCGCGGCGTCGCGCCGCCTGGTGGGCGAGCTCGTCGCGACCCAGACCCTCCGCGTGCGCCGGGCGGTGGCGACCGAGGAGGAAGGGCGCCGCCTGCTGGCGGGCGGCGACGTGCAAGCGGTCGTGGTCGTGCCGCCCGACTTCGCCCGCCGTTCCTTGCGTGGGCGCGGCGCCCAGGTTTCCATCCTCGTCGACGCCAGCGATCCGCTGGTGGCGCGGGCCGTGCGCCTCGCCGCCGACGGGCTCGCCGGCGAGCTGGCGGCACGCGCCGCGACCTCCGGGGCGCACCCCGATCTGGTCGCCGCGGCGCCCTTCATCCTTGCCGTTCTGCCGTTCTACAACCCCGAGCTGCGTACCCCGGTCTACGTGGTGCCCGGCCTGGTGGGAGTGATCCTCACCACCACGATGATCCTGCTCACCGCGGTGGCACTGGTGCGCGAGCGCGAGCGCGGCACCTTCGAGTTCCTGATCGGCACGCCGGTGCGCCGCTCCGAGCTGATGGTGGGGAAGATCCTCCCCTACGTGGGCATCGGCCTGCTGCAGGTCTTCCTCATCCTCGCCGTCGGACGGCTCCTCTTCCGCGTGCCGGCGGAGGGCTCCCTGGTCAGCCTCGCCCTGGCGTCGCTGCTGTTCATCGCCGCCAACTTGACCCTCGGCCTGCTCATCTCCTCCGGCGTCCAGACGCAGCTGCAAGCCACGCAGATCGCCTTCTTCTTCTTCCTGCCCTCGGTGCTCCTGTCCGGCTTCATGTTTCCCTTCGACTCGATGCCCGCGCCGGCGCGGTGGCTCGGGGAGCTGCTGCCGCTCACCCACTACATCCGCATCTGCCGCGCCGTGCTCCTGCGCGGCAGCCCGGCCTGGTCCCTGCCGCAAGACCTCGCCGCCCTGGCTGCTTTCTTCGCCGTGGGCCTGGTGATCGCCAGCCGCACCTTCCGCAAGCAGCTCGGCTGATCCGGACGGACCGGACGCGACCGGCCGGCCCGGACGGACCGGACGGGACGACGGAGAGGATGACGCCGTGACGCCGATGACAGCTCAGATCAAAGCGAAGGCGCGGTCGAAGGCGACCTCGGCGCGGCCCGGGTCGCCGGTGAGGGCGGCGCCCAGTTCGATCAGGCTGGCGCGGAGCTGGCGCGGGCTCGCCTCGCAGGCAACCCCGACGACGAGCGGCAGCGCCACTGCGCTCGTTGCGCTCGGAGACAGCACCTGCACCGGCTCACTCGTCTCGCCGAGCTCCCCGGCCAGAGGCACGATCAGCGTGTCGGCACGCCGTCCGAGCGCCCGCAGGTAAGCGACGAGCCGGTCGGGAGCGTCGCCCGGCGCCACCAGGCTCTCCAGCCTCTCCTCGCCGATGTGCGCCAGCTGTTCGCCCAGGGTCATCACCTGGACGCCGAGATCGCCAAGGAATTGCTCGAGAGAACGCCGCACCCGCCCGTGAGCGAGCAGGGGCGCAAGAGTGAGCGTCCGCGCGCCGGCCCGCCAGCGCTCGCCGAGCGCGTAGCCGCGCGCCTCGAGCGCGCTGCGCCACGATGGGCCCGCGAACCACTGCTCGAGCTGCGGCTGAATGCGCCGCAGGGGCGCGAGCGCCGGCGCCTCGCGGACGCACGCCTGGATCGCTTGCTCGACGCCGGCGAGATCCGGCGAGAGGCCCTTCCGGAATTCGGGACGCAGGCGGCGGTGCAGGCGGCGCAGCCGCCGCACGGCCTGCTTGGCGTGCCGATGCAGGGTCTCCTGTAGCCGGGTGCCGGGCGCCGCGGCGGTCGCGGCCTCGCGCTCGCAGCGGTCGTAGTCGGTGCGGGCAGCCGCGCAGAAGTCGTGAGCGGCCAGGGTCTGGCGCGTGAACTTCTCGAAGTGGATGCCCATGATCGCCAGTCCGAATGCAAAGGGAAGCTGCCGCGGACGGCGCAGGAGCGTGCGGAGGAGGAATCCGAGATAGGCCGGGGCTTGACGCGAGAACAGCTGAAGCCGCAACGAGCGCAGCAAGGCCAGGAGCTCGGCGGGCTCGACCCGGCGGCGCCGGCCTGCCACCCCGGGACCGAGGTTCGAGAGCAGCGTCCAGCAGCGCGCGAAGTAGTTCCCCAGACCGGGCGCGTAGAGCGTCGCGAGCACTCGCCGGTAGCCATCGATCAAGACCCGCGGCTCGAGCTGCGGCCGGAAGTTGAGAGCGACCTCGCTGTTGCTGCCGCTCCCCTCGCCCAGCAAACGGCCCTCGGCTTCGAGCCGCGTATAGAGGTCGGTCCCGCGCAACGCGGTGAGCAGTCCGACCATGGCCCTGGGAATGCCGGCCTCCTGGATGAAGGCGACCTGAGCGTCGAAGACCTCGGGACCATCGCCGTCGAGGCCGAGGATGAAGCCGCCGGAGACCTCGATCCCCTTGCGCTGGATCGCCCGCACCGCGTTGAGTAGGAAGTCGCTGTCGCCGCGGCGAATGTTCTGCGTCTTGTGCGTGAGCTTCAGGGCTTCCGGGTTGGGGCTTTCGATGCCCAGGAACACCATCCTGAACCCGGCTTGCACCATGGCGTCCAGCAACGGCTCGTGCTGCGCCAGGTTGACGCTCGCCTCGGTGAAGAGATCGAAGGGATAGGACCGCTGCCGCTGCCAGGCGGCGACGTCCGGCAGCAAACGCAGCGCGTCGCGGCGGTTGCCGATGAAGTTGTCGTCGACGAGGAATACCGACCCGCGCCAGCCGAGGGCGTAGAGCGCGTCGAGCTCGGCGAGCATCTGCGCGTTCGATTTCGTCCGTGGCACCCGGCCGAAGAGCTTGGTGATGTCGCAGAACTCGCAGTCGAAGGGGCAGCCGCGCGAGAACTGCAGCGCCATCGACGAGTAGGCGTCGAGGTCGAGCAGGTCGAAGCGCGGCGCCGGCGTCGCGGTGATCGGCGGCTTGCGCTCCGGCCGGTGGATACGCTGCGCGCGTCCCGCCTCCCAGTCGGCGAGAAAGCACGGCAAGGTCTCCTCGACCTCGTCGAGCACGTAGAAGTCGGCGCCTGCGATCTCGTCGCCAAAGGATGTCGGGTGCGGTCCGCCCACCACGACCGGCTTGCCGCGAGCCTTGCAACGCGAGATCACCTCCTGCAACGACCGCCGCTGGACGATCATGGTGGAGGTGAGGACGAGATCGGCCCAGTCGAGATCCTCGTCGGCGAGCGCGGAGACGTTCATGTCGACGAGGCGCAGCCGGTAGTGGGCGGGGAACATCGCCGCCACGGTGAGCAGTCCCACCGGCGGCATCGCCGACCGCTTTCCGAGCAGCTCGATGGCGTACTGGAAACCCCAGTACGAGGGCGGGAAGCGAGGGTAGACGAGGAGGGCGTTGCGGACCGGCGGTTCGTTCCCGAGCATTCAGGTGCCGTCCTTTCCCGAGCCTGTCGCCGAGCCTGTCGCCGGCTCGGTCTTGCGATCGTACCACCGCGGCCGCGGGTCTGCTCGGCCAGCCGCGATGATCAGATCGCGATGCAATCGATGAACCAGGGGCCTTTATCCTATAGTCCGGGTCGACCCAACGCAACCACGATGGGCGCCGGCTGGCTGGCTCGCTGGCTCGGACGGCGCCGGAGACCCGGAAACGATGAAGACCACACGTCGCGATTTCGTGAAAGCTGCCGGGGCGGGAATGCTCGGCGCCACGCTGGCCCCGGCCTTGGGCGGGGCCCGGGCATCCGCGGTCTCGAACGGGAAACCCCGGGACGTGGCCGTCGTCGGCTCCGGTGTCTTCGGGGCGTGGACCGCCTGGTTCCTCGCGCAGAAGGGGCGTCGCGTCGTGCTGCTCGACGCTTACGGCCCGGGCAACGCCCGCGCGAGCTCCGGCGGCCAGACCCGCGTCATCCGCATGGGGTACGGCGACAAGGAGATCTACACGCGCTGGTCGATGCGTTCCCTCGGACTCTGGAAATCGCTTCCCGGCCAACTGTTCCACGAGACCGGCGTGCTGTGGATGGCTCGCGGCGAGGACCCGCTGACGACGCGTACGCTCGCCACGCTGCAGCGGCTTGGGATCGTCCACGAGCGGCTCGGCCGCGAGGAGCTCGAGCGGCGCTGGCCGCAGATCGACTTCGGACCGACCACGTGGGCGATCCATGAGCCCGGGAGTGGGTTCCTGATGGCCTTCCACGCCGTCCAGGCCGTGACCCGGATGGCGACAGCCATGGGGGTCGAATACCTTCAGGAAGCCGTCCTCCCGCCGCCGCCGCAAGGCAAGGGAAGGCTCGGAGCCGTCGCGACGAGGTCGGGAAGGACCATCGTCGCGGACACCTTCGTCTTCGCCTGCGGTCCCTGGCTGCCGAAGGTCTTTCCCGACCTGCTCGGCGAGCGCATCTTTCCCACCCGTCAGGAGGTCTTCTACTTTGGCCCCGCGCCGGGCGACGCGCGGTTTCGCTCACCCGCGATGCCGGTGTGGGTGGATTTCGCCGAGGAGATCTACGGCATCCCCGACTTCGAGGGGCGCGGCTTCAAGGTGGCTCCCGACCGCCACGGTCCCGCTTTCGACCCGGACACGGGCTCGCGTGTGATCAGCCCCGAGACCCTGGCCACGGTCCGGGACTTCGTCGCCCGGCGCTTTCCCGCCCTCAAGGACGCGCCGCTCGTGGGCAGCGAGGTCTGTCAGTACGAGAACACGTCCAACGGCGATTTCCTGATCGACCGCCACCCCGAGCGGGAAAACGTGTGGCTGTTGGGCGGCGGGTCCGGCCACGGCTTCAAGCACGGCCCGGCGGTGGGCGAATACCTCACCGCGCGCGTTCTCGGGGAGGGGGGGGAAGGGCAGGCGGAGGCCCGCTTCAGCCTGGCCACCAAGGAAAAGGTCCAGAAGCGGGACGTCTATTGAGCGACGCGGCCGCGAAAGCGCAGCCTCAAGACGGCGTGCGAGCGGGGCCGGCCACCGGGTCCGCCGGCGACAGCACCACGGCGGTGCCGTAGCAGAGCACCTCGGTGACGCCGTTCATCACCTCCGTCGCGTCGTAACGCACGCCGACCACGGCGTTGGCGCCTTGCGACTCGGCGTGCTGGATCATCAGGCCGAAGGCCTCGGCCCGCGTCTTCTCGCAAAGCGAGGTGAAGAGCGAGATGTTGCCGCCGACCAGCGTCTGCAACGAACCGCCGAGCGTGCCGAAGATCGAGCGCGAGCGCACGGTGATGCCGCGCACGATGCCCAGGTTGCGCATCACCCGGTAGCCGTCGATGGCAAAGCCCGTCGTGGTCATGGAAGCGTCCATGTGCATTCCTCCTGTCAAGCTCACCGCGAGGAGCCGCCGCCCTCGCGGAAGGCGGCGCCGGCGGCGAAGACGGTGGTCCTTGGGTGATAGGTCCGCCAGTCGAACCAGTAGTCCTTCGCCGCCGGCAGCTGCCGCAGCTGCCGCCCTCGCCAGGGGCCGGCAGTCGCCCGGCCCTGGAAATCCCATTCGCTGCCGCTCGTGCCGTCCACCCATCGCCGTCCGGAAGCCGCGGCAGCCGCCGCAGCCGGGGCCGCCGGCGCGACCCCATCGAGCTTCGCGAAGAAGGGCACACGCCGGCCGTCCACGGCGCCCTCGAAGACGCGCAGCGAGCGGCCGTCCTCGCCTACCAGGATGACCACGGGCACACCGCCGAGATCGTCCTGGATCGCCGCCTGGCCCTGCAGCGACGCGAGCGGATAGGCACGCTCGGCGCCGCCCTGCTCGAGGCCCAGGACGACGGCGCGCGGCGGCAGCGGCCCGCGGCCATCCGCCCCCGGAGCCCCCGCGACCACCGGCATGCGGGCGGTCTTCGCCTCCCAGTCGGCGCTCCAGGTCCGCCAGGCCGGAGAGGCGTCGGGACGCAGCACCCGGCCCGCCGGATGCTCGCGCCGCCAGATGGCGTAGGCGACCTCGTCGGCGAACACCAGCCGCAGCCGGCTGCCGCGCAGAGGGCCGGCGAACGCCTCGCCGGTGGCCTGCTGCCACCAGGTGCCGGTCTCGTCGTCGCGCATGACGAAGTTCTGGTTGTTGATGCCGGCGAGGTGCAGCCGCAGGCGCCGGCCTCCCACCCTCTCGTCCCACACCAGACCGGTGTGGCACAGCGTTCAGTAGGTCACGGCGACGGGCGTCCCGCCGACCACGTCCTCCACGACGTGGTGGAAGGCGACCTGACGCACCGGGTAGGCCGCTGCGTCGCCTTGCACCTGGATCGCCAGCACCAGGTCGCCGGGATCGACGAAGGCAGCGGCGGCCGCCGCCGGTGCGTAGCCCGTTCGTGCCAGCGGCGGAAACAGCCATTCGAAGAGGTTCTGGCGCGCCAGCCAGCAGGCGGCGCCAATCGGCAGCAGCGCCGCCACGAGCAGCACCCTCCCCAGCCATCGCGTCGAGCCCCATAGGCGCCAGGCAAGGGCCACCCCGGCGGCAAGCGCCAGCAAGGTCGCCGCCGGCGCCAGGCGGCGCAGCGTATAGGCCAGCGCCATGGCGGCGGCGCTCTGCGGCTTGAAGGGCTCCATGATCCCCATCGGGATCGCCGCCACGGCCACCGCTAAGGCGACGACCGCCAGGAGCGCCACTGACCACAGCCAGCGCCAGGGCCACCTGCGCGGGCGAGGCCTGGGAGAGGACATGTGCCTCATTGTACGGCGCGCCCAGGCCCGGCGGCACCCTGGCAGCAACGGCTGCGCAGCTCCCGCGCGCGATGGGCGCAGGGGGACTTGACAACGCGTCACGGCGTCATGTAAGTTAACAGCGTTAAGAAAAGGAGCTGCGTTTTGGGAACCAAGGAAAGACGCGAACGGGAGCGCGAGGAGCTGCGGACGAAGATCCTGGACGCGGCCCGCGAGCTGTTCGCCAGTGAAGGGTACGAGGCGGTGACGATGCGCAAGATCGCCGAGCGCATCGAGTACTCCCCGACCGCCATCTACCTGCATTTCAAGGACAAGGAGGCGGTGCTGCGCGAGATCTGCGACGCTGATTTCGGCGCCCTCGCCCACGGCTTTTCGGCCATCGCCCGCATTCCCGATCCGCGCGAGCGGCTGATGGCGACCGGCAACGCCTATGCCGAGTTCGGGCTCTCGCACCCGAACCACTACCGCCTGATGTTCATGACGCCCCACCCGCCGCTGAGCCCCGAGGACAGCGCCATCGAGCGCGGCAACCCCGAGCAGGACGCTTACGCCTTCCTGCGGGGCACCCTCGCCGAGGCGCTGGCGGGCGGGCGCCTGCGGCCCGGGCTCGACGACCTGGATCTCCTCACCCAGACCGTCTGGGCCGCCGTCCACGGCGTGGTCTCGCTCGAGATCGCCAAGGGCAACGACGGCTGGGTGGACTGGCGGCCGGCAGCCGAGCGGGTCCGGCTGATGATCGATTTCATCACCCGCTGCCTGTGGCGTGAAGACGCCGACGGCGGCAGCCGCGGGGCGGAGCGCTGAGCCATGGTGGACCTGGCACGCAAGAACCTGCTGCACGACAAGCTGCGATTCCTCATCACCGTCTCCGGCGTGGCCTTCGCGGTCACGCTGGTGTTCGTGCAGGTCGGCCTCTTCCTGGGCCTGCTCGACAACGCCTCGATCACCATCGAGCATCTCGACGCCGACCTCTGGGTGACCTCGCACAACACCCCCAACGTCGACTTCGCCCACACCTTCCCGGAGAGCTACGTCGACCGGGTGCGCTCGGTGCCCGGGGTGGCGGCCGCCGACAACCTGATCGTCTGGTTCATGACCGTGGCGCTGCCCAGCGGCGCGCAGGAGGGCGCCCTGGTCTATGCGCTCCCCGACTTCGCGCGGTGGAAGCTGCCCTGGCACGTGGCCGAGGGCAACCTCGCCGACCTGCGCCGCGGCCGCTATCTGTTCCTCGACGATTCGGCGAAGAAGCGCTTCGGCGCCTTCCACACCGGCGAGTACCGCGAGGTGCTGGACACGCGCATGAAGATCATCGGCCGCAGCCAGGAGGCCCTCTCCTTCAGCACCACGCCGATCGCGTTCGTCGACTTCCGCCGCGCCCAGTCGCTGTCGCCGGACCAGCTGCTGGGCCGCACCACCTACATCCTGATCAAGCTGGCGCCGGGCGCCGACGTCGAGGCGGTGCGGCGCGAGGTGAGCCGCCGGCTGCCCTACAACGACGTCCACACCCGCGCCGAGTGGGCCAGCCAGTCGCGCCGCTACTGGGTCGAGAGCACGGGCCTGGGATTGAACCTCGCGATGACCATTCTTCTCGGGTGCCTGGTGGGCGTGGTGGTGGTGGCGCAGACGCTCTACACCTCGACCATGGAGCACCTCAAGGAGTTCGGCACCGTCAAGGCGATCGGCGGCAGCAACCTCGACATCTACCGCATCCTCGGCAAGCAGGCGGCGATCGCCGCGGTGATCGGTTTCGTGCTGGGGGCCGTGCCGGCCTACCTGCTGCGCCCGCTCCTCGCCAAGGTCGATCTCAAGTTGATCATCACTCCCGATTTCGCCGCCGTGGTGTTCGCCGGCACGCTGGCGCTCTGCCTGGCGGCGGCGATCATCTCGTTCCGCAAGGTGGCCGGCATCGACCCGGCCCTGGTCTTCCGCGGCTGACCCGCGAGGAGCCCGCAGCCATGTCCGCCATCAGCGCTCATGACGTCACCAAGGAGTTCCGCGAGGGCCGCGAGACCGTGCCCGTCTTGCGCGGCATCAGCCTCGAGGTCGGGCGCGGCGAGGTGGTGTCGCTCGAGGGGCCTTCCGGCTCGGGCAAGACCACGCTGCTGTCGATCCTGGGCTGCATCCTGACGCCGACCGGCGGCGAGGTGGTGGTGGACGGCGAGCGCGTCGACCCGCGGCGGCCCGAGCGGCTGCCGGCCATCCGGCGGCGCTCGATCGGCTTCGTCTTCCAGCAGTTCAACCTCTTCCCGGCACTCACCGCGCGCGAGAACGTCGAGTACGCGCTCAACATCAAGGGCCGCCGCGGGCGCGAGGCGCGCCGCGACGCCGAGCGGGCGCTGGACGAGGTCGGCCTCGAGGACCGGCGCGACTTCCTGCCGCGCGACCTCTCGGGGGGCCAGAAGCAGCGGGTGGCGATCGCCCGCGCGCTGGCCGGCGAGCCGTCGATCCTGCTCGCCGACGAGCCCACCGCCAACCTCGACTCGCAGGTGGGGTCGCAGGTCCTCGAGCTGTTCCGCGACCTTGCCAAGCGCGACCAGCGCGCGCTGCTGATCGTCACCCACGACCCGAAGGTGCGCGCGATCGCCGACCGCGTGGTGCAGATCCGCGACGGCCGCCTGACGGAGGCCGACGGCGGCCTGAGCGCGCCAGCAAGAGCATGAACCGACCGACCCTCGACAGCCTGAACCGACCGACCTCGCGAGCATGAACCGACCAGCCTTTGACACCAGAACCGGAGCCGCCATGAACGCCAACGCCAACGCCAAGGTCCACACCCACGTTCACCAGCCGCTGGACACCTTGAAAGCATTTCGCCGGCTGGCGCTGCCGCTGCTGCTCGGCCTGGCATCCATCGCCGTGGTCGTGGCACAGGCGCGAGGCCTGCGCCGCGGCGCCGAGACCGCCCTGGGCTCGCTGACCGGCGGCCGGCTGGGTAAGGCGAGCGCCAGTGCCCGAGCAGGCGCGGCGACGGCTGGCGGGCGGGAGCCTGCCAGTCTGGCTGGCGGCGCTGGCAGCGACGGTGCCGCGACCGAGGCGGCGGGAGCCGATGCACTGTTGCCGGGGGCCGGGGCCGCCGCCGCGGGCTCCGGCCGGGTGGCGGCGGAAGGCCGGCTGGTCGCCTACCCGGGCGCCGAGGTGGTGGTCGGCAGCGACGTGGCGGGAACCCTGATCCGCTTGACCGTCCAGGAGAAGCAGACGGTGCGGCGG
>DASZHY010000293.1:0-27177 GCA_035949675.1 Thermoanaerobaculia bacterium | reverse complement strand
GGCTCGGTGTGCCCCGCGTGACCCGCGCTGGCCGCCGCCAGTGCCTCGGCCGCCGCGAGCCCGCCGAGCGGCACGCCGGCCCGCTCCTCGAGCGTCGGCGCGTCTTCGGCGGCGATCTCAGGGGGCGCGGCGGGCGCCGGGGGCGCGGCGGGCACGGCGGGCGCAGGGGACGCCGGGGACGGTGCCGCGGCCCGAGGCTCCTCGGCGGTCGACCGCGAAGCCGCGTAGGGGGACACAGGCTCCGCCTGCGTCGCGCGCAGCGGCGGCCCGCCGGCGGCGGGCGGCTCCGCCTCCACGTCGGCTTCGTCGAGCAGGAAGGCATGATCGTCGAGCGGCCCGCCGAGCCCGCCGAGAGTGAACGGCTGGTCGAGCCGCCCGGTGGCGATCTCAGGGGGCGCGGCGGGCGCCGCATCCGCCAGGGGCTCCGCTCGAGGCTCGTGCGCCGTGGGCTCCTCGGGAGCGAGGGTGGCTTCCTGCTCCTCGAGGTCGCCCAGCGCGAACGGCTGCTCGAAGTGCCCGGGCGAGGCCGGGACCATCGTCGAGGCTGCCGAGGGCGCAGGGCGCTCATGCTCGGGCCATGGATCGGGGATGAACTCGGGCTCGGCCTCGAGCTCGAACTCCTGCCAGGTGGCGGCCGCCTCGATCTCTCCCGTCAAGCGGACTCCCTGACCGGGCGCGGCGGTAGCGGCTGGCGCGGCGGCAGCGGCCGGCGCGGCGGCGGGCCCGACGGTGGCGGCCGGAGCGGCAGCTGCAGCCTCATCGGCGGCAGGCTCCCCCGCGCCGGGGGTGCCAGGAACCGCGCCGGCGACGCCAGGCGCACTGGCGGCCGGAGCGGCGGCGGCCGGAGCGGCAGGCGGCGCGGCGGCACCCTGAGCACCGGCGCCCGCGGCATCCGGAGCGGTGCCGGCCGGCGCGGCGGCCGCGGGCGCGCCCGCGGAATGCGAGTCTGGGGAGCCCGCGCCGGTGACCGCCGCCGGCGCCGCGGCCGCCGCGACACCCTCCGGCTCTGCCCCGCCGGCAGCCGTCTTCGGCGCCAGCAGCTCGTGGACCCGTCCGAGCAGCTCCTGCGAATCGAAGGGCTTCTTGAGATAGGAGTCGGCGCCGCATTCGCGCGCCTGGGCCTCGTCGAAGGGCTCGAAGGTCCCGACCAGCAGCAGCACCGGCACCTCCGGCCGCAGCTGCTTGGAGCGCCTGCAGACCTCGTAACCGCTCGCTCCCGGCATGTGGACGTCGGCGATCACGAAGTCCACGGTGAGCGCGGTCAACATCGCGAGCGCCTCGTCGCCGTTGCCGACCGCCCGGACCTCGTAGTCGTCGTCCATGAAGGTCAGCTCGATGACCTTCTGGATCGTGACGCTGTCGTCGGCCAGCAGGATGCGTCTACTCATGGACCCCTCCGCTTCGAATCCCGAAATGACCTGGCATCCCGGCGTTTCACCCGTCAGGCCGCCGAGAGGCGGCGCCGCAGGTACTGCACGATGTCTTTCGTGGAGGTGCCGGGGAGGAAGACCGCATCGATGCCGGCGCGCTGCAACCCTTCCATGTCCTGCTCGGGGATGATACCGCCGGCAAAGACCAGGATGTCGCCCGCGCCTTGCTCGCGCAGCAGCCGGGTGATCTCGGGCAGCAGGCTGTTGTGCGCGCCTGAAAGGATCGACAGGCCCACCGCATCCACGTCCTCCTGCACCGCCGCGGCAGCGATCTGCTCGGGCGTCTGACGCAGGCCGGTGTAGATCACCTCGTAGCCCGCGTCCCGCAGGGCCCGCGCCACCACCTTCGCGCCCCGGTCGTGGCCGTCCAATCCCGGCTTGGCTATCAGGATGCGGAACGGCCTGTCACTGGCGAGGGGCTGGGACTGCATGGGCGGCGATTCTAGCAGAGGGGCGGCGGCGCCACTGTTGGCCGAAGCGAAGGGGAGGGGGCGTCCCCTTGGCCTCCGGGACATGTCGCATGTCCACCCTGGACATGCGACGCCCCCCCGGAGGGGTGGGCCGCGGCTCCGCCTGTCGCCTGTCGCGGCACTCGTTGCTCGTCGGAAGGGGATCGAGGGGTTGCGGGGGGAGACCCGATAGACGCTTCGAGTAGTCCTCGAACGATTGCTTCTGGCACCTGTTTCATGGCACGGGATCGCCGGAGTGGGCGGAAAACTAAGACCCGGCCGGCGCCTGATCGATCAGGAAGTAGATCATGTCGGTCGACGGCGGCTCGTAGCCCAGCTGGCGCAGCTGCGACACCACCTGACCGCGGTGATAGGTGCCGTGGTTGACCAGGTGCAGCAACGGCTGCCACAGCGGGCGGGTATAGGTGACGCCCTGGCTGCTGGTCCAGGTCACATCGGCGATCACCTGGTCGGCGGTGAGCGACGCCAGAAAGAAGCCGAGCTCCGCCGAGGTCTCGCCCCAGGCTGCCGTCAGCGTCTCCCAGTCGGGGAAGGTCGCGACGTCCGGCAACCGCTCGAGGGCCTTGGCTTCGAAGCGCGCCAGCCAGATCCGCTGCGAGGCGAGGATGTGCGCCAGCGTGCCGAGCAGCGAGCCGAAGCTGGTGCCGGTGTCGCGGGTCAGGTCCTCCGCCTCCACCTGCTCGATCGCCGTGAGGCAGATACGGTCGGCCCACAGGGTGTACAGCAGCAGCTGGCGCACGGTGCCGACGAGACCGGTCATTTTTGGCGCGTCGCGGGCTCAGAAGACCGCCGGCTCCTCGTAAGTGCCGAAGACGTCGCGCAGGGCGTCGCTGATCTCGCCGACCGTGCAGTAGGCGCGCACGCAGTCGAGGATCAGGGGCATGGTGTTGGCGCTGCCGGCGGCTCCGGTCCGCAGCGCCCCCAGGGTGCGGGCCACGGCGCCCGCGTCGCGGCGGCGCTTGACGTTCTCGAGGCTGTCGATCTGCCGCTCCGCCAGATCGTCGGCGATGTAAAGGATGTCGATCGGCGCCTCGCCGGCGACCTGGAAGGAGTTGAGGCCCACGATCAGCTTCTCGTTTTCCTCGACGGCGCGCTGGTAGGCGAAGGCGGCGTCCATGATGTCGCGCTGCGGGAAACCCGCCTCGATCGCCTCGACCATTCCCCCCAGCTCGTCGATGCGGCGGAAATAATCGAACGAGCCTTCCACCATCTGCCGCGTCATCTCCTCCACCAGGTAGCTGCCGCCAAGTGGATCGATGCTGTTGATGACGCCCGACTCGTGCGCCAGGATCTGCTGGGTGCGCAGAGCGGTGCGGGCGTTGGCCTCGGTCGGCAGCGCCAAGGTCTCGTCCAGGGCGTTGGTGTGCAGCGACTGGGTGCCGCCGAGCACCGCCGCCAGGGCCTGCACCGTCGTGCGCACGACGTTGTTGATCGGCTGCTGCGCGGTCAACGAGCAGCCCGCCGTCTGGGTGTGGAAACGCAGCATCCAGGAGCGCGGGTTGCCGGCGCCGTAGCGCTCGAGCATCACCGTCGCCCAGATCCGGCGCGCCGCCCGGTACTTCGCGATCTCCTCGAAAAAGTCGTTGTGACTGTTGAAGAAGAAAGAGAGCCGGGGAGCGAACTCGTCGACCGGCAAGCCCGCATCGATGCCGTACTGCACGTACTCCATGCCGTCGCGCAGCGTGAAGGCGAGCTCCTGCAGCGCCGTCGAACCGGCCTCGCGGATGTGGTAGCCGGAGATCGAGATGGTGTTCCAGCGCGGCACGTGGCGGGCGGCGAAGGCGAACTGGTCGGTGATCAGGCGCATCGAAGGGCGCGGCGGGTAGATGTACTCCTTTTGCGCGATGTATTCCTTGAGGATGTCGTTTTGCAGTGTGCCGGAGACCTGCCGCGCGATGTCCACGCCCTGTTTCTCGGCCACCGCCAGGTACATCGCGAACAGGATCGGCGCCGTCGAGTTGATGGTCATCGAGGTGGTGACCTCGCCCAGGGGGATGCCGTCGAACAGGGTCTCCATGTCGGACAGGGTGTCCACCGCCACGCCGCACTTGCCCACCTCGCCGGTCGACATCTTGTGGTCCGAGTCATAGCCGTAGAGGGTCGGCAGGTGGAAGGCCACCGACAGTCCGGTCTGGCCCTGGGCCAGCAGGTACTTGAAGCGCTGGTTGGTGTCGGCGGCGGTGCCGAAGCCGGCGAACTGCCGCATGGTCCAGAGCTTGCCGCGGTAGCCGGTGGGATGGATGCCGCGAGTGAAAGGAAACTCGCCTGGCACCCCGACGTCGCGCCCCGGGTCGATGCCGGCGACCTGCTCCGGGGTGACCAGGTGCGGCACCGCCATCCCCGAAACCGTCGTGAAGTCCCGCTTCCAGTAGGGCGTCTTCGCCTCCGCCTCGGCGCGCGCGGCCTCCCAGCGCTGCCGCGCCTCGGCCATCGTTTCGAGCGCCTCCGGGCGGTAGGCGGCGCTGCCGGTGACCGGTTCCGGGGCTCGGCCGGCGCTCGCCGGCGGGACCTCAGCCGTCTCCGTGCCGCGGCCGACCGCCGCGTCTCCCTGCTTCGCGCTCATGCCTTGACTCCTTCGCCCGCCGTCGCCTGGCCCGGTCAGGCTCAAAGTATAGACGATAGGGCGATTCGCGCGGGGGGGTAACCCTCGAGCCGATTTCCGGGTAGGATATCGGCCCTCGCGGTGGGCGGATGGTCCGCTCGCCGCCTTCGACCCTCTGTCCGACCTTCGCGCCGGTCACCGCGACCGCCGCCGCGTAGTCACGGGAACTTCCAAGGAAGCCAAGCCGATGCCCAACGCCACCCCGTCGCAACGAAACAAGATCCTTTCCCTGTCGCTGGTGTTCCTGCTCACCGGCCTGCTGGGCTGCTCCCATGGCTCGCAAGGCGAGCAGGCGGCCGGCTCCTCCGCCGCCCCCGCCGGCGCCGCCGCCGCCGCCAAGGCCGCGCCAGCGGCCGGTAGTGGCACCGCGCCAGCGGCCGGCACGGGCGCCGCGCCGGCGGCCGCCGCCGGCACCGCCCAGGGCGCCGCGGCCGCCGCTCCCGGCAAGGCAGGCGGGAGCAGCGCGCCGGCCGGTGCGCCCGCGGCCCCGCCGGCCGAACCGCCGCTGGCGAAGGAGAAGATCCCGGCGGTGGTGGCCAAGGTCAACGGCACCCCGATCGCCAAGGGCGAGCTGATCAAGATGGCGGAGCAGATCCACTCCCAGCTGGCGCCAAACCAACCGGAGACCGCCGACTTCTACCGCAAGGTGCTGGACCAGCTGGTCAGCAACGAGCTGCTGATGGAAGAGGCCAAGGCGGCAGGCATCACCGCGACCGACGAGGAAGTGAACAAGCAGGTCAGCGAGCTCAAGGGCCGCTTCCCGTCTCCCGAGAAGTACCAGGAGGAGCTCAAGAAGGAAGGCCTGACCGAGGCCGACCTCGCAAAACAGGCGCGCGAGGCCTTCGTGTTGCAGAAGCTGGTCGAGACCAAGGTGGTCAACGACGTCAAGGTGACCGATCAGGAGGTCAAGGCCTTCTACGACCAGAACCCGGACAAGCTGAAGCGGCCCGAGCGCGTCCACGTGCGTCACATCCTGATCCGCGTCGACGCCAAGGCCACCCCGGAGGACAAGAAGAAGGCGCGGGCCAAGGCCGACGACGTCCTCGCCAAGCTCAAGGCCGGCGGCGACTTCGCCAAGCTCGCCGAGGAAAGCTCGGATGACCCGGGCTCCAAGCAGCGCGGCGGCGACCTGTCCTGGGTCTCGCGCAACCAGACGGTGCCGCCGTTCGAGAGCGCGGCCTTCGGCCTCAAGAAGCCGAACGAGATCTCGCCGGTCGTCGAGAGTCAGTTCGGGTACCACATCATCCAGCTGATCGAGCACCAGGACGCGGGCATGGTGCCGTTCGACGAGGTCAAGGACAAGATCTCGGGCTTCCTCAAGCAGCAGCAGCAGCGGGAGAAGTTCCTGGGCCACGTCAAGGCACTGAAGGAGAAGGCGAAGGTCGAAATTTTCATCTAGTGGCAGCGGCGGCGGACGGGCGCCCGTGCCGCGCCCGTTCGAGCCCGGCGGTTGCGGCGGTGACGGTAGGGAACTAGAGTAGCCCGGGATGCGCCAGTACCTGGACTTGCTGCGGACCGTCCGCGAACGGGGCAAGCCCAAGCAGGACCGGACGGGCACCGGCACCCTCAGCATCTTCGGCCACCAGATGCGTTTCGATCTGGCGGCCGGCTTCCCGCTGCTCACCACCAAGCGCCTGCACCTGCGCTCGATCGTCTACGAGCTGCTCTGGTTCCTGGCCGGCGACACCAACGTCGCCTACCTGCACGAGCATGGCGTCAGCATCTGGGACGAGTGGGCCGACGCCTTAGGCGATCTGGGACCGATCTACGGCCGGCAGTGGCGCTCCTGGCCGGGACCGGACGGGCGGTCGATCGATCAGATGGCGAGGCTCGTCGAGGGCCTGCGGCGCGATCCCGACTCCCGGCGGCACGTGATCAGCGCCTGGAACGTCGGCGAGCTGGACCGCATGCGGCTGCCGCCCTGTCACGTGCTGTTTCAGTTCTACGTCGCCGGCGGCGCGCTCTCCTGCCAGCTCTATCAGCGCAGCGCCGACGTCTTCCTCGGCGTGCCGTTCAACATCGCCTCCTACGCCCTGCTCACCATGATGGTGGCGCAGGTGACCGATCTCGCGCCGGGGGAGCTGATCCACACCCTGGGCGACGCGCACCTTTACCTCAATCACCTCGAGCAAGCCGAGATCCAGCTCGCCCGCGAGCCCCGGCCGCAGCCGCGACTGCTGCTCAACCCCGGCGTGCGGTCGCTGTTCGAGTTCCGCCACGAAGACTTCACCTTGCTCGACTACGACCCGCATCCAGGCATCAAGGCGCCGGTGGCGGTGTGAGCCACGAGGGACGGCGCGGCGCCTGGCGCCTCGTGGTCCTGGCGCTGCTGCTGGGCATGTCCTGCCACCGCGCGGCCCGGACCGCCGGACCGGCGGGCGCCGCGCCCGCGCCCGAGGCGGCGGCGACGGCGGGCCGGGTGCGGGTGTTCCTCATCGCGCCCGCGGACGATGGCCGCGCCGGGCGCAAGGCGGCATGCGGCGACAGCCTGGTGCCCGTCGAGGTGGCGCTGCCGCGGCCGGCGCCGGCCCTCGAAGGCGCCTTGCGCGCGCTGCTGGCGATGGGCGATCCCTACGATCGCGCCACCGGCCTGCTCAACCCCCTTTATGCCTCACGCCTGCAGCTGGCAGGCGTCGAACGCCAGGGCGCGCAGGTCAAGGTGCGCCTCACCGGCTACGTCGAGCTGGGCAATGGCTGCGACAACTCGCGCATGTTCGCCCAGCTGAGCGAAACGGCGTTGCAGTTTCGCGGCATCTCCTACGTGCATTTCGAGGTCGACGGCCGGCCCCTGCGCGAGCTGCTGCTGGGCGCAGCCCCGGAGGCCGCGCCCCCGCCGGCAGCCGCGCCCCCGCCGGCGGCCGCGACACAGCCGGCAGCAACGCCGCCGGGAGGCAGGGAAAACTAAGACACGGCCGACGCTGCCTCGGCCGGCAGCGCTCCGCGGGCAGCGGCGGCGCCGCGGGCGCGGAACCAGGCGGCGGTGCGGGCCAGGCCGTCGGCGAGCGAGAGGGGCGCGGGCAGGCCCAGCTCGCGGCGGATCAGCCTGCCGTCGATGACCGAGCGCTGCTGCTCGCCGGGCTTGGCGGGGCCGTGCACCGGCGCCAGCGAGCTGCCGGCTGCCTGTGCCAGCGCCTGGTAGAGATCGACGACCGTGGTCTCGATGCCGGTGCCGACGTTGTAGACGTGATAGCCCGGCCTGCCGGCGGCGGCGAGGTTGGCGTGCACCAAGTCCGAGACGTGCACGTAGTCGCGAGTCTGCAGCCCGGAGCCGTTGATCGTCGGCGCGCGGCCGGCCAGCAAGCGGTCGAGGAAGATCGCCACCACGCCGGCCTCGCCGTGCGCGTTCTGGCGCTCGCCGTAGACGTTGGCGTAGCGCAGGCAGGTGACCGCCATCCCATAGGCAGCGTGGTAGAAGTAGAGGTAGCGCTCGAGCGCCAGCTTGCTGACGCCATAGGGCGATACCGGCCGCGCAGGATGGTCCTCGCCGGCCGGGAAGACGTCCTGCTCGCCGTAGATGGCGCCGCCGGTCGACGCGAAGATCACCTGGCGGACGCCGCCGCGGCGGGCGGCCTCGAGCAGGTTGAGGCCGCCCAGCACGTTGACGTCCGCGTCGAACACCGGGTCGGCGACCGAGCGCCGCACGTCCATCTGCGCCGCATGGTGGACCAGCAGGTCGATGCGCCCATTCGCCACCCGCTCCGCCGCCGCCGGCGAGCGGATGTCGAGCACCGCCAGCTCCGCCTCCGGCGGCAGGTTGTCGCGCCGGCCGCTCGACAGGTCGTCGATGACCAGCACCCGGCGGCCGCCGGCCAGGAAGGCGTCGACCAGGTGCGAGCCGATGAAGCCGGCGCCGCCGGTGATGCAAACCGTCTCGGCGGGTCCGCCATGCTTGCCGCCCATGGCGGAAAGCTTAGCGCAACCCGCGTACCAACCTGCCGCGGCGGCTGGCCGAGCCCGGCAGGGGGCCGTGATAGGTTGCCGCATGCACTCGTCCCAGGAGCCTGGCGGGCCTGCGGCAGTCCCCGCACGGCCCTCGCTGCCGGACGGCCCGGTCGCTGCCCTGGCGCGATGGCTGGGCCGGCGGCCGCTGCCGCTGGCAGGCGACCCGCGCCGCGTGCCGCCCGACGGCCCGCCGGGACCCGTCGACGTCGTCGTCCCGATCTATGGCGCGGCCGAGGAGCTGGGCCGCTGCCTGCTGGCGCTTTCCGCCCACACCGACCTCGAGCGCCACCGGCTGGTGCTGGTGCTGGACGGACCGCCGGCGGCGGCGGTTGCCGCTGTCGTCGCCGAGTCCGGCGGCCCGCCCCGGGTCCACGTCGTCGAGCTGCCCGAGCGGGGCGGCTTCGTCACCGCCGTCAACCGCGGCATGGCCGAGTCCAGCCGCGACGTGGTGCTGCTCAACAGCGACACGCAGGTGACCGCGGGCTGGCTCGAGAAGCTGCAGCGCGCCGCCTACTCGGCCCCCGAGATCGCCACCGCCACGCCGTTCTCGAACAGCGCCACCATCTGCTCGCTGCCGCGTTTCCTCGAGGCCAACGCGCTGCCCGCCGGCTGGAACGCCGACGGCTTCGCCAGGCTGGTCGAGCGCTGCGCCCTCCCCGCCTACCCGCGGCTGCCCACCGGCGTCGGCGTCTGCCTCTACGTCAAGCGCAAGGCGCTTGCCCAGCTGGGAGCCTTCGACCGCCGCAGCTTCGGCTTCGGCTACGGCGAGGAGAGCGAGTTCTGCATGCGGGCCCTCAAGGCGGGCTATGCCCACGTGCTCGACGACGCCACCTTCATCTTCCACGAGGGCCACCGCAGCTTCGGGCCCTCCCGCCGCGGCCGCGTCGCCGCCGCGCATCGCCGGCTCGCCCGCCTGCACCCGGAGTACCTCGCGACCGTCGCCCGCTTCCTGCGCGACGACCCGCTGGCGCCGTTGCGCGAGCGGGTGGTGGCGGCGCTCGTGCCGCCGCGCCAGCCCGCCAGCCGTCCGGGCGCGCCGGCGCGGGTGCTGCACGTGGTCCACGGCTGGCCGCCCTGGAGCAACGCCGGCACCGAGCTGTACGCCGCCTGGCTGGCACGCCGCCAGGCCCGGCATCGCGAGGTGACGGTGTTCAGCCGCATCGCCGATCCGGCGCGGGACCTGGGCGACGCGCTCGAGCTGCTCGACGGCGGCGCCCGCGTCCGCCTGCTGGTGCGCAACTTCGACGAGCGCGATCCGCGCTCGCGCAACTCCCTGGCGAGCCGCCCGGTCGAGCGCGATTTCGACCGCCTGCTGGACGAAGCGCGGCCGCAGCTGGTCCACGTCCATCACCTCGCCGGACACGCTGCCAGCCTGCCCGCGATGGTGCGCCGCCGTGGCATCCCCCTGCTCTACCAGGTCCAGGACTGGTGGACGCCCTGCGCGCGCGCCAACCTGTGCGACCGCTCCTGGCGCCTGTGCAGCGGACCGGCTGCCGCCAAGTGCGCCGCCTGCCTGCCGCTGACCGGGCTGCCGCCGGCGGCGGCATGGAACTTCCTGCTCTACCGCTACCGCGCCGCCGCCACCCGCCGCGCGCTGCGCTGCGCCGGCGCCTACGTCATGGCCTCGAGCTTCATCCGCGACAGCTACCTGCGGCTGGGCCTGCTGCGGCCCGACGACCCGGTGTACGTGCTGCCCTACGGGATCGAGCTGACGCCCCGGCTGAGGGAATCACCGCGCCCGCCAGGGCCACCCCCCCTGCGTTTCGGCGTGATCGGTTCGATGCTGCCCCACAAGGGCATCCACGTCGCCGTGCGGGCCTTCGCCGGCGTCGACCCGGGAGCCGCGCGGCTGACGCTCTGGGGCGATCCGGCGATCTCCCCCGCCTATGCCCGCGAGCTGGCAGCGCTGGGGGCCGACCTCGGCAGTTTCGCCCCCACGCCGGCGGCGCGCCTGGCGAGCGACAGCCCTGGCTTGCCGGCGGTGACGCTCGCCGGACCTTTCGAGGAGGAGCGCAAGGCCGAGGTCTTCGCCGCGCTGGACGTGCTGATCGTGCCTTCCCTGGGCCTCGAGTCGTTCGGCCTGGTCGCCCGCGAGGCCATGCATCACGGCGTGCCGGTGCTCGCCAGCCGGCGCGGCGCGCTCGCGGAGCTGTTTCCGGACGGCGAGACGGCAGGCGTCGGAGGCGCCGGCGCGCTGTTCGAGCCCGGCGATGCGGCCGACCTGAGGCGGTGGATCGATCGCCTGATCGCCGAGCCCGCCTTGCTGGCGGGCTGGCGGCGTCGGCTGCCGCCGGTCAAGAGCGCCGACGAGCACGCCGCGGAGATCGAGGAGATCTACCTGCGTCTGCTGGCCGGCAGCCCGCCCGGCCGCGGCGAGGCGGCGCGGTGACGGCGGGCCTGGTGTGGCGGGTGCTGCGGGCAGAAGGCGCCGCCGGCGTCGCCGACCGGCTCCGCGACCGCCTTGCGGAGGCGCGGCGGCGGCGCTCCTTCCGGCCCGCCGCGGCGCCGTCGCCGGGCTTCCGCGCCGCGGTTCTCAATCTCGCCGCCGCCGCGCCGGCACCGCGCCTCGGCGGCGTGCAGGCCCAGCTGCTCTGGCGGCTGGCGGCCGAGGCGGCGCAGCGCCCGGTCGCCCTGCTCTACACCGAGCCGGCGGCCGCGGGCGGCGGCTACCGGCTGGAGCTGCAAGATGGCACGGATCGCCGGGCCCTCTACCTGCCGCCCCTGACCCAGGCCGGCGGCGGCGCCCGGGCGGCCGGGACGCTCGCGCCGCTGCCGGGCATCGCGCTCGACGACCCGGAGCTCGAGCGCGCGGTCGGCTGGGCGGCGGCACACTGCGGCGCGGCGGCGCTGCAGGTCGAGGGGCTGGCGGCGATGCCGCTCGCCTCGCTGCTGCGCCTGCGCCGGACGGGCATGGCGCTGGTGCTGGCGATCCACGACTTCGCCGCCTTCTGCCCCCGGCCCAACCTGTTCGAGGCGGTCGCGCCGCCCCCTGCGCCCATGCCCCCGACATCGCCAACGTCGCCGACAGCGCCGACGCCGCCGACAGCGCCAACGCCGCCGACGTCGCCCACATCGGGGCGCTTCTGCCACTACTCGCGCGATGCCGAGCGCTGCGCCTGCTGCCTCGGCCGCACCGCCGCCGGGCTCGCACCCGGCTTTCAGGAGAGCCGCCGCGAGCTGGCACGCCAGCTCCTGGCGAGCGCCGCCGCCGTCGTCTACCCCTCGTCCTTCCTCGCCCGCGCCCACGACGAGCTGTTCGCCGGCGCCGGCCGCGCCGCCGCGCGGGTGATCGCCCCGGCCGGGTCGCCGGTCGGAACTGCCGCCACTCCCGACCGCGCCCTGCCGCGCGCTCCGCGCCACATCGCCTGGGTCGGAGCGGTCCAGCCGCACAAGGGGGCCCTGGTCTTCGAGGCCGCGGTCGAGCGGCTGGCGGCGGCCGGCCGCCGCCCACGTCTATCGGCGTACGGCGGCGGCGACCGCGACATCCTTGCCCGCTGGCGCCGCCTGCCCGGCTTGCGGGTGCGCGGCTATTACCGGGCCGGCTCGCTGCCGGCGCTGCTGCGCCGCGACGCCGTCGACCTCGCGCTGCTGCTCTCGGTGGTGCCGGAGTCCTACGGGCTCGCCCTCGACGAGTGCGCGGCCGCCGCGGTGCCGGTGGTCGCCTTCGACCTGGGCGCCCCCGCCGAGCGCATCGCCGCCGCCGGCTCCGGCCTGCTGCTCGCGGCCCCGCTCGCGGACGATCCGGCGGCGGCGGGCGCCGCGCTGGCCACGCTCCTCGCCGACCTCCTCGACGGGCGCCTCGCCGTGCCGCCGCCGCCGCCCGCCGAGACGCCGCCGCGCGCCGAGACGCCGCCGCCTGCCGCCGGGGCGTCCTCCCGACCGCCGGGGCGGTCCACCGCCGCCGCCGCGGCAGCAGCCTGGATCGAGCTCTATCGCCAGCTGGGGATGACGGATTGAGCCGGGCTCGAGCCGGTCGAGCCGGGCCTTCTGACGAACCGAAACGCGCGGTTGCGATAGAGTAGAACTTCAGCTTCCCGCAGCTGTCCCGAAGGAGGCAACGAGGATGCTCCAACGCTGCCTGCGCGCCGCCGCGCCTCTTGCTCTTGCCTTGGCCTTGGCCGGCAGCGCCACCGCCGAGGACTTCCCGCCGATCACCGGCGAGGAGCGCGCGCTCACCGCAGTGGCCGGTCAGCCGAACGCACCGGCGGTGATCCTGTTCAGCAAGGGAGAGCTCCACATGATGGACCCCTCCCGCCAGGAGCTGTCCTCGGAGCTGGTGGTCTCGATGCGGGTCAAGATCCTGACCGAAGCCGGCAAGGAGCACGGCAACGTCAAGGTCGTGCACAGCGGCGGGGTGCGGCTGCAAGGGTTCGAGGGCCGCACCATCCTGCCCGACGGCACCGTCGTGGCCGTGCCGAAGGACGCCACCTTCAAGCGCACCACCTCGCGCGCCCGGCGCTTCTACGTCACCTCGGTCGCCTTCCCGGCGGTGCAGGTGGGCGCCATCCTCGACTACCGCTACAGCGTCAAGTGGGACTCGATCTTCTTCCTCGAGCCCTGGTTCTTCCAGCAGCGCGTGCCGGTCCTGCACTCGGAGATCGTCTACGAGGTGCCGCCGCACTTGAAAGTCAGGGTCTGGCAGAGCGACCCGATGCACGCCGGCATCAAGGCAGAGAGCGAAAGACGCAGGGTGGGCACCCGGGTGCGGGCCTGGGGAGACAACCTGCCACCGGTGCCGGAAGAGGTCTACGGCCTGCCCTTCGCGGACATGGCGGCCCAGCAGATGATGCTCCCCGTTGGCTACGTCACCAGCAACGTCGCGGAGAACCTCTTCGAGAGCTGGCCGGCAACGTGCAAACTTTTCGACGAGGAGTACGAGAAGGCGCGGCGCAAGGACGGCAGCGCGCCGCGCCAGGCGCGTGAGATCGCCGCCCGCGTGGCGGCGACCGGCCCGCGGGCGCAGCGCCTGCAGGCCGCGGCGATCTATGCCTTCGTGCGCGACGAGATCGCGACGCAAGAAGCCAGCCACGTCTGGCTCCCGCAGTACTCGACCGCCGGCGCGGTGCTCGATCAGCGCCGCGGCGAGCCCGCCGAGAAGGCGGTCCTGCTCCAGGCGATGCTCGCGGCTCTCCACGTCGACTCGCGCCTAGTCTGGGCCGGCGACCGCGAAAACGGCGCGATCGACACCAAGATCGCCAATCCCGCCTGGTTCGACCACGTGCTGGTGGCGGCGCAGATCGACGGCCAGCGCGTCTTCTTGGATCCCTCCGACCGCGCCCTCGCATTCGGTCACCTCCAGCCCGGCTACGAGGGCACCGACGCGCTGGTGTTCGACGGCAAGCACCCCGAGCTGATCGTCCTGCCGGAAGCGCCTTTCGCCGACAACCTGCGCCGCGCCCGGCTCGAGCTGACGCTCGATCCGGACGGCCGCGCCACCGGCACCGGCAGTCTCACCCTGCTCGGCCAGCCCGCCTGGCGGCGCACTCGTTGGACCGGTAAGTCCGCCTCCGCCGAGGCAGCCTGGGAGCGTTGGCTGCGCGAGCAGTTCCCCGGCTTCGACGTCGCCGGCGTCACCGTCGCCGAATCGCTCGACGAACCGCGGGTCGTGGTCGCCTGGAACCTGTCGCAGCACCCGGAAGAGGCGCTCGGCGATCAGGCCACCTTCGTCGCCAGCCGGCCGCTGGGCCCGGTGCGCCAGATCTTTCCAACCACCGCCAAGCGGCAATCGGCGGTGGTCTTCGACTTCGGGGAGCGCAATGAGGTGGAGCTCACCCTGCACTGGGCGGCAGCCTGGCAACCGGACGTCCTGCCCCGTGCCTCCAGCCATCAGAGCGCGGCCGGGGCGGTGGTCGCCAGCGTCGACGTCGACGCCGCCGCCCGGAGCCTGGTTTACCGGCGACGGTTCGACAACGTCCATCGCAAGGCCACTACCGCCGAGCAGTTCCACCTGGTACAAGCTCTGTTCGAGGAAGCACAGAAGTCCGATGCCCAGCCGCTCGTCCTTTCCCGCCGCTAGCGGCGCCCCATCGCTGACAGCGCCGGCGGCACTGCCGGCGCTGGCGCTGGCGCTGCTGGCGGCAACCGCGCCGCTGTCGGCCGCCACCGTGCTGCAGAAGATCGTCGAGATCGAGATCCGGGCCGATGGCAACCTCGCCGAGCACACGCACCTCGAAGTGCGGCTGGATGCCGCCACCGACCTCAACGCCTGGTCCCCCTACCCCATCTTCGAGGACGACAACCGCGAGATCGATGCCGTCACCGCCTGGGTACGCCGGCCGGACGGCAGCACCGAGAAGGTGGGCCGGAAGGGCCTCGACACCGCCGAGCTGGCCAGCGACCAGCTGCTTCACACCTCCGCCAAGGTGCGCCTGGTGCGCTTCCCCGAAGCGCCTCCCGGCGCCGTGCTCGGCCTGGACTACGACTTGACCGAGCGCCCCTGGTTCCCGGCCGGCCGGGTGGTGCTCGGCGGCGGTCACGACGCGGCGGTCTCCCACCTGCGGGTCCGCGTGCGCGGCGGCGGCGCGGGCTGGCGCTGGTCGATCCTCGGGCCGACCGGGGGCCTCGCGGTGAGCGAGTCGCCGGGCGAGGTGCTGATCACCGCCGCCGACCTGCCGCGGCCCGCCGACCTCGAGCACGCCCCCGAGGAGGCCCGCGAGGGCCCGGTGCTGCGCTACGGTTGGCGCGAGCCGGCGACCTGGGCGGCGGTCGGCCGCTGGTACGACCAGCTCTCCCGCGGCGTGCCCCGGCACCGTGAGGAGGTGCACCTGGCGGCGCGCCATCTCCTCGACACCGGCACACCGCCGGCCGCCGGCCTTGGCTCCGGCACCGCCGGCACTACCGGCGGCATCGCCGCCAGCCCCGCGGCCGCCCCCGCCGACGACCGCGGACGGCGGCGCCGCCAGCTCGAGAGCATCCTCGCATTCGTGCGCCGCGAGGTGCGTTACGTCGCCGTCGAGGTGGGCGTCGGCGGGTACCGCCCGGCGGCGGCCCACGAGACCCTGGCGCGGCGCTGGGGCGACTGCAAGGGCAAGGTCGAGCTGTTGCTGGACCTGCTCGACGAGGCCGGCATCGAGGCCTACCCGGCTTTGCTGCAGGCCGGGCCTCGCAACCGCATCGACCCGGACTTCCCCGCCCCGGGCGCCTTCAACCACATGATCGCCGCCCTGCCCGTCGCCGGCCTGGCGCCGGCCCCCGACGATCCGATCGCCGGCGGCTACCTCTTCGTCGATCCCACCCAGCAGCGTGGCGGCATCGGCTGGCTCCACCCGGCGGACCAGGACCAGTGGGCCCTGGTGCTGCGCGGCGAGCGCAGCGCGCTGGTGCGGACGCCGCTGCGGCCGCAGCTCGAGGCTACGCGGCTCACTCTCGACCTCGCGGTGCGGCCTGACGGCAGCGCCGCCGGCAGGCTGCGCCTGGAGCTGCGCGGCGGCGCCGCATCGGCAGCGGCCGACCGCCTGGCGGAGGAGCGTCCCGAGGCCATCGAAGCCGAAGCGCATCGGCTGATCGCCTCCCTGCTGCCGGGGGTGACCGCCGCGGCGCCCCGCTGGCTGCCCGAGGCGGACGCCGGCGTGCCGGCCATGGCGCTCACCGCCACGGTCTCGCTGCCGGCGCTGGTGGCGCTCGCCGCGGACGGCGGCGGCGCGGCCGCCACCGGCTCGGCGCCGATGCGCTCGCTGGCGCTCGCAGGGCCGAGCGCCACGCCGGCGCCTGGACTGCTGCGCGGCCGGCTGGCGCCGGTCGTGCTGCGCCCCCACGTCGCGGTGGTCTCCTGGCAGCTCGCTCTGCCTGACGGCTGGTGCCCGGCGCAGAGCGACAGCTCCGGGCTCGACAACGCCGCGGGCTCCTTCCACCAGTCGCTGAGGTGCGACGGCGGGCGGCTCACGGTCGAGCGCCGCACCGAGCTCCGCCAGCGCTGGCTGGAACCCGACCAGCTGCCGGCGCTTGCCGAGCTGGCGCTGGCCGAGCACCGTGCCGCCGCCCGACGCCTGCGCCTCGACCGCCTGCACGGCTGAGGCCCCAGGTCGCCGTTTCCGGCACGGGCACCGCCGGCGCCGAAGGCAACCGCTGACTCCGGGTTAATGCGGGCCGCCGGCTGGCTGCCGGCCGGAGGAAGGTCCGCACCTTGCGCCGCGCAGTGCAAAGAGCCGTGCCCGGCCGTCGGCATAGACCGGCTGGAAAAAGCCGTCGAACGCCGGACCGAAGATCGGCGGCAGGGCCGGATCGCCCTCGACCGTCAGCAGGTGATCGGCGCCCAGCATCCGCAGACGCCGGAAGAGGAGCCGCGCATCGCCGTCGGCGGGCACGACCCGGGTGTAGGACGCGGGTCCGGTCCAGTCGCCGAGGAAGCGCCCGGCGGCGAAATAGGCCATGTTCTCGGCGTGAATGGCGTAGAGGGTGTAGGAGCCGCCGCAGGCCTGGTCGAGATAGCGGAGCGCCGGGTAGACGGGCAGGGCGCGCGCCAGGTAAGCGTCACGCTCGGCCGGCGTCGCCGGCAGCGGGCCCTGGCGGCCGAGGCGATAAACGGCATAGCACCATCCCGGCAGGAAGATGGCGACGGCCAGGATCGCCGCGGCGACCCTCGCCGGCGGCTCGGCCTGCCGCCGGCGGCTTGCCCGGCTTGCTCGTCTCGCCAGCGCCGCGAGCGCGGCGGCGAGACTGTCCCCCAGAGCGAGGCACACCAGCGGCAGGGCGACCAGCAGGTAGCGCGCGTCGGGCAACATGGCAAGGACGAGCACCGCATAGGCCGCCGCCGTGAGCAGCAGCACGCGTACGCGCCGACGGTACACCGCGCCCACCAGCAGCGCGGGCAGGCCGAGCAGGATGATCGGCGAATAGGGCGGGCTGCCGCCCAGCCGCGAGCGCGCGACGACCGCGTCCCAGGGCAGGCGCAGCAGCTCCAGGACGATCTCGCCCGGGTGCTCCCGGAGGTCGGCCACCGGGTGGAAGCCCAGCGGGTTCCAGGGCGACAAGCCGAACACTCCGGGCAGGAACGGGAACACCGGGTTGCCGGTCGCTGCGACGATCCGCCCGTACCAGGGAGCGATGACGAGGCCGCCCGCCACCGCCACGGTTGCCAGGCGACGCCAGCGGGCCGCCGCGGTTTCCGGCGGTCCGGGCGGCGTCGCCGCCACCGCCGCCAGAGCGACCAGTCCCAGGATGAAAAGGCCGAGATACTTGGTGTCGGCCGCGGCGCCGGCAAAGACCGCGGCCAGCGTCAACCAGCGCGGTCCCGCGCCATCCAGCCAGCAGGCCGTCGCGTAGAGGGCCGCGGTGGCGAACAGCACCAGGCCGGGCTCGACGTAGGCGGTCCCCGCGAGGTAGACGACGACCGGGCTGCCGGCATAGGTCGCGGCCGCGATCCAGCCCGCGGCGGGCGAGAAGCGCCGGCCCCAGGCCAGCACCAGGGCCGCGGTCAACAGGGTTGCGAGCAAGGCGACGGTCTGCGTCGCTAGCTCGCCGGCAGCGAGCAGCAGGAGCGCAAAGAGCGTCTCCATGAGCTGCGGGAAGATGGGGATCCGCAGGTCCGGCAGGAACGGCATCGCGCCGGCGGCGACGAAGGCGCGGGCGTAAGGGAGGTGATAGAGGGTGGCGTCGAAGGCGGTCGGGGGGTAAAGGGTCAGCAGCGCAAACGGCAGCGCACCGGCGGCGGCCGCGGCCAGCGCCACCAGGCGCCGGCGCCCGGGCCAGGGCGGCCGCCCCGGACCCGGCCCCGGCTCGCCGCCCGGCTGCGCCTCCCCGGCGCGGCCGTCAAGGTCCCCCGCCGGACGGCTCAGCTCCCGCGCGATCTGGACCAAAGAGCGCCAGCCCGCCAGGCTCGCCAGATGGATGCCGGCCAGCACGAGCAGCACCGGCACCGGCTCGAGCAGGCCGGCGAGGCCGAGCAGCAAGCAGGCATCGGCCACCAGGACCAGGCCGAGCGCGGTCGCCACGGCCGCCGTTGCCAGCCTGCCGCCAGGGACGGCCCCCGGCCCCGGCCGCGCCGCCGGCCGCGGCTCCGTCGCCTCGCGGCGTTGGCGGCCGCCACCCTGAAGCCAGCCGAGCAGGGTGCGGCCGGCGACGAAGGCGGTGACGGCCAGCGCCAGGCCGGCGCACAGCTGGCGGAGCATCAGGCTCGCCGCGGCGGGGACATCGCTGGCGAGTGTGGAGAGACTCAGCTCGATCAGGCCGGATACCTTGTGGCTGCGAGATCCAGTGGCCCGGGACACTAGCAGCTTTTGCACCGCCGGGACAGGCCAGGCATGAGAGCGGCGAGCGGCGAGCGGGGCGGCGCGGAGGGCACCCCCGCGCTTGTGGTACGCCGGCGACTTGTTCTATAAGCACCACTACATGCAGACCGTCGCCATCCCCCAGCACCCCGTCCAAACCACTGACCAGACCTTCGCCGCCCTCGGCCTCTCCGAGCCCATCTTGCGGCTGGTGCGAGAGATCGGGTTCCTGCATCCGACGCCGATCCAGGCGGCAGTCATCCCGGTGGCGCTGCAGGGGCGCGACCTGATCGGCCTTGCCGAGACCGGCTCGGGCAAGACCGCTGCCTTCGTCCTGCCGCTCGCGGAGCGGCTCACCCATGGCCAGGGGCTGCGCGGCCTGATCCTGTCGCCGACCCGCGAGATCGCCCTGCAGACCAAGGCGTTCCTCGACCTGTTCGGCGGCGATCACCATCTGAAGACGGTTTGCCTCATCGGCGGCGTCAAGATGGGGCCGCAGATCCACGGCCTGCGCCAGCGCCCAGACATCGTGGTCGCCACCCCCGGCCGCCTGTTCGATCATCTCGAGCGCGGCAATGTGCGGCTCGACGAGATCCAGGCGCTGGTGCTCGACGAGGCCGACCACATGCTCGACCTCGGCTTCCTGCCGCAGGTGCAGCGCATCCTCCAGGAGGTCCCCGACGAGCGCCAGACGCTGATGTTCTCGGCCACCATGCCGCCGATCATCGAGCGCCTGGCGCAGCGCTTCATGCACGACCCGGCGCTCATCGACATCACCCCCGAAGGCAAGGCGGCGCAGGGCATCAGCCACCGCCTCTACCTGGTGGACCCGGAGAACAAGAAGGCCCTCATCCTCGCCCTGCTGCGCCAGGAGCTCGGCAGCACGCTGGTCTTCATCCGCCGCAAGAGCGACGCCGAGTGGCTCGCCGGCGTGCTCGAGCGCGAGGGCCACCCGGTCGAGCGCATCCACTCGAACCTGTCGCAGGGCCAGCGGGTGCAGGCGCTGCAAGGCTTCCGCGAAGGCGAGCACCGCATCCTGGTCGCCACCGACATCGCCGCCCGCGGCATCGACGTGCCGCACACCAGCCACATCATCAACTTCGACATGCCGGAGACCGTCGACGACTACATCCACCGCGCCGGGCGCACCGCCCGCGGCGCCGCCGTCGGCCTGGTCTCCTCGATCGCCACCTGGATGGACAAGCCGCTGATCCGCGACATCGAGCAGACCCTGGGGCTCGAGCTGCCGCGCTGCACCATCCCCGGCGTCCCCTCGTACGTCGAGCACCGCCCCGCCCGCTCCCTCGGCTCCTCCCGCCGCTCCCTCCCCACCCGCCGGCGCTGACGCGGACGCTCCCCAAGGCTGTTGGCCGGGGCGGAGGGAGGGGGTTGTGCTGGCCGTAAGGCGACCCGGCTGTAACGTCCGGGAGGGAAGCATCGCCCAACTTGAAGGATTCGAGTCAGCAATCGCTTGGTCCAGCCCAAGCAACCGGAGGCAACGCCATGACTCCACAGCCACCAACCCGCGCTTGCGACCAGGACGAGGGGAGGTGCTTCTCCCGGCGACGGCGGAGCGCCGCCTGGCGCACGATCCTCGCGGCGGCGCTCATGGCCGGCGGTTTGCCGGCCCTGGCTCAGGCCGAGCAGACCGAGCAGGCCGGGCAGACCGATCCGACGGCGGCTCTCGCCAGCCGCTCGGCGGTCGTCGTGCTTGGCACGGTCCTCGCGATCGGCGCCAGCGACGAGCCGCTGCTCGCGCCGAGCGCCGCCACCGCCGTCATCCGGATCGACAAGATGTACGCCGGCAGCGAGCTCGCCGGGGACCAGGCAGGTCACAAGGCGACGGTGATCCTGAGCAAGCCCGGCGAGGTCAAGGTCGGGACCCAGGCCCTCTTCTTCGGCAACCCGCGCTACATCGGCAGGACGCTGACCATCGCCGACTTAGGCGAGACGCCGGCACCGCCGCCGGCCGAGGCGGGCAGGGCCCCGCGGGCGCTCGAGGAGGGATTGCGAGCGCGGCGCGATGCTCCTCTCAAGGCGCGCCTCGCGACCGCCGCGATGGTCTTCCGGGGAACGGTCGAGAGCGTCCGCCCGCTGCCTGCCCCGGCCACCCCGGGGAGACGCGGCAGGCCGGCGCTGCGCGACGAGCACGACCCGGATTGGCAGGTGGCGACGGTGCGCGTCGATGCGGCGATCAGGGGCGTGCAGAACCGCGCCACCGTTGCGGTCGTCTTCGCGGCGAGCAAGGACATCATGTGGTTCCGGTCGCCGAAGCTGCGGGCCGGCGAGTCGGCGCTGATCCTCGGGCAGCCGGCCCAGGGCGAGCCGGCGCTGCCGCGCGAGGCCGGCGCCGCGAGCTATCTCAGGGAGCACCACGCGGTGGTGGTCACCAGCCCGTTCGACGTCTTGCCGGCGGCGGACGAGCAACGGGTGGTCGAGCTGCTGCGCCGCAAGGAGGTGCAGTGATGATCCCGCACGGCTTGCGCCCCTTCACCGCGGCGGCGCTCTTGACAATGACCTTCTCCGCCGCCACCGCCTCGGCCCAGAGCCGCCTGGTGAACATGATCCCGCAGAACCGCAGCGCCGAGACCAACCAGGACTCCGAGCCGACCCTGGCGATCGACCCCAACGACGTCGACCGGATGGCCGGTTCGGCGTTCACCTATGACAACCTCGACGGGAGCCCGATGACGACCGCGACGGCGCCGATCTACGTCTCGATCGATCGCGGCGCAACGTGGACGCTCGCCTTGACCGTCCCGAGCCTCGCCGGCGCGCAGTTCCCGACCGGCGACATCACCCTGAGCTTCAGCTCGACGCTGAGCGGCGCGCCGACGCACCTGACCAGCTGGCTCTACGCCGGCATCCTCAGCTCGGCTGCCTCGCCGCGGCCGATGACCGTCCTGCGGACGCAGGACTACCTCGACACCGGGACGCTGATGACCACGCTCGACTCGCGGCCCGGAAGGGTCGATCAGCCGCACACGCTGGCACGCACCGATGCCGCCGCCGGCCAGGACAGGCTCTACGTCGGCTTCAACAACGGCTTCGGCTGCGTCGCGCCCCAGGGCCGCTCCTCGACGCTCGACGTCACGCAGAGCGCCGCCGCCGGCGCGCCGAGCTTTGCGCTCGACGTCATCGAGTCGCGCAACACGCCCTGCCAGGACGGGTTTGCCCAGGTGCCGGCGCCGCACCGCGACGGCACCGTCTACGCGGCGTTCATCCACGACTGGAGCGGTTCGCCGCGGCTGGTCGTGGTCCGCGACGACGCCTGGGGGACGGGCTCGCCGCCGTTCGGCGCGCTCGTCGACCCGAGCGACTCGAAGCCCGGCCGCTTCGTGACTGCGGTGTTGACGCTGCCTTTCGGCTACATGGGGCAGAACCGGCTGGGCGCCAGCAACGTCAGCATCGCCGTCGACCCTCGCAACAGCGATCGGGTCTACGTCGCCTATGGCGACAGCAACGGCGCGGACAGCGAGACGATCCACGTTCGGCGCTCGATCAATCGCGGCAAGGACTGGTCGGGGGATCTGCTGACGGTGACCAGCGCCTTGAACCCCGAGATCGCCATCAACTCGGCCGGCGCCGCCGGCGTGCTCTATCAGCGCTTCGCGTCCAACCGCTGGGAGGCGCACCTGACGCGCACCACCGATCAGGATGCGACCGTCTTCGACAATCCCGGAATCCTGCTCGCCTCGACCGATGCGACGACACCGTCGAGCACTTTCGATCCCTACATCGGCGACTACGCCTCGCTGGTCGCCGCCGGCACCAACTTCTACGGCGTCTTCACCGCCAGCAACTTTCCCGATGCCGCCAACTTCCTGCCGGGGGTGGTGTTCCAGCGCTATGTCGACTGGGCGGCGCACAAGCTCTATACCGATGCGGCCCATACGACCGAGGTCGCGCCGTCGATCGATCCCTACTTCTTCGAGGTCGACTCCGGCCCGCAGCTGCAGGTGCCCGGCAACATCCAGCTCGGCGACGCCTGCGCCGGCGGCTCGAGCATCGGCACGCTCAACGTCTGCAACACCGGCACCTCGGACCTGATCGTCGGCGGCATCACGTCATCGAACCCCGCCGTCGCCGTGACCACGCCGTCCGCCGGTTTCCCGGTGACGATCAGCCACGATTTCTGCTTCCCCTTCCAGGTGGTGTTCACCCCGGCCGCCGCGGGCCCCGCGTCGGCGACGCTGACCATCTCGAGCAACGACGCGAAGAACCCCACCACCGTCACGGTGTCGGCCAAGGCGGGAGCGCCGGACATCCGCGTGACCGGCTCGACGGACTTCGGCACCGTCTCGGCCTGGACGCCGGGCGAGAGAACGCTCTCCGTCTGCAATGCCGGCGGCTGCCCCTTGGCGGTCTCCGCGGCGACGCTCGGCTGTGCGGATTTCACGCTGATCAACAATCCCTTCCCGGCCGCGGTCGGTCCCGGCGCCTGCCTGAACCTGGTCGCCCGCTTCACTCCTGTGCTGCCCGGCGCGAAGAGCTGCGGCCTCACCATCGCGAGCAACGATCCGAACACGCCGGTGGTGAACCGCACGCTGACCGCCAGGACGCCGCCGTTCTTCAGCCTCCACGGCGGGCTGGCCGAACCCCACGGCACGCTGCACGCCATCGCCAAGCAGGGCTCCACCTTCCATCTGGACTTCGTCTACCCCTGGCAACCGCAGTGGGCGTGGGACGTGCGCCTCGGCGCCTCGCGCCTGGACGGGAGGGCGGCCAACCCCGACACCGACATCGCGACCCTCGCGGCCAACGCCAAGTTCACCTTCAACCCGGGAGCGCCGGTCCACGTGTTCGTGAATGGCGGGCTGGGCCTCTATCACTTCAAGCCCGGCGACTTCAAAGGCGGCGCCGACCTCGGCCTCGGGCTCAACGTGCCGCTGGGTCACCGCTTCGCTCTCGAGCTGACCTACAACTACGACTGGGCCTTCATCCCCACGCCGTCTCTCGACTTCAGCCAGCTGCAACTGGGGCTGCTGGTCTCGTTCTAGGCCGCTGCTGCTCGATCCTCTCCCCGGGGGCCTTCTCGGCCTCGGGGAGACTCCGGGCGGAGCTCGCTCGCCGCCCGGGGCACCGGCTACGGGCTCCCGCCGGCAGCCGCCCCCTCCGGGACCGTGTAGGTCAGGATGCCGTGGTTGCCCGTGGCGAGGTAGATCGTGCCGGAGCGTTGGGGATCGGCGAGCAGCTGCAGGGAGCCGCTGAACTGGTAGCCCTGCGGCAAGCCGCCGAGAAGCGGCTGCCAGGTGCGCCCGAAGTCGGCGCTGCGGACGACGACGCCATCCAGGCTCGATGCGACGTAGAGCACCCCCGGCTTGAAAGGATCGATGGCGAAGTGGAGCGGGCCGAGAAAGCCTTGCTGATAGATCTGGCGCCAGGTTCGCCCGCCGTTGACGCTGCGCCAGAGGGCGCCAAAGAAGTCGACGGCGTAGAGCCGCCGCGGCTCGGCCGGGTCGACCACCAGGAAGGGGTTGTAGGGGAAGTTCTGGAAGTACATGGGCGCCGCGGAGTTGACCACCTCCCAGGTGGCGCCCTGGTCGGTAGTGCGCAGGATCGGCGAGCCGTTTACGCCCTCGTAGCCGACGGCGTACAGGGTGGAAGGTGACGAGGGGGCCAGCGCGATGCTGATGGCGTCGACCCCGAGGCAGTCCCAGCTCTCGCCGCCGTCGCGGCTCTTGAACACGGAGCATTCGGGCGTCGCGGCGGCCGCGCAAGAGGAGGAGTAGAGGCCGCCTGCCGCATACAGGGTCGCCGGCAAGGTGGGGGCGACGACGAGAGAGCCGATGTACAGGCAACCGATCCCCCCGGGCTGCATCTGCGCCAGGACGCCACCGCGGTCCGTGCTCTTGTACAGGCCTTCCGGGCTCGCCATGTAGACGGTGGAGCTGTCGACGGGATCGACGGCCAGCGTCAACGCCCTCAGGTCTGGCGCGCAGGCCGAGGGAATGCAGGTGCCGCCTTGCCAGTGTTCGCCGCCGTCACCGCTGGCGAAGAACCCCTCGTTGGCTTCGTAGGCGTAGAGCCGCGCCGGGTTGGACGAATCGATGGCCAGCCCCGCCACCGAGCTGGCGCGCAGACCGCTGGAGCTCGCCTGCCAGGTCCGGCCGCCGTCCGAGCTGCGCCGCACTCCTCCCACCGTCCAATCCGCCGCATAGACCGCGTCCGGCGAGCTCCCGACGGCCAGCGCCTGAACCTTGAAGGCGGGCGCGGCGATCGGCGTCCAGGACCGTCCGAGGTCGGCGCTGCGATAGCTCCCCGCATAGACCACGTGGCCAGGGCCGACGGCGATCGGGAAGCCGCCCGGCCCGGACGGATGCCAGCTGCCGCCGGCGTCGTTGCTCTGATAGGTCGCCACGACGGACCCCGGCCATCCGTATTGCCCACTGGCGGTGTAGGCGAGGTACAGCGAACCGGGCGGCTCCGGATCGACTGCCAGTTGCCACTTTTCCGGGTTGATCGGTTCCGGCAGCGCGGCCGAGAGGATCTTCCAGGTGGCGCCGTGATCGGCGCTGCCATGCAGCCTCAAACCGCCGGGGCCCTCGACGAGAGCCAGCAGCAGCGAGTGCGCAGGATCGGCCGCGATCCGGATGGAGAGAGCTTCGTGGAAGCGCCGCGAGACGTTCCACCGCCCTCCACGGTCGCCCGACACCCAGATCTCTTGACCGTTCACGATGAAGACGGTGTCGGGGCGGTCCGGATCGCACGCCAGGCCCATCTCGCCGAGAGACGGCCTGATCGAGGCAGGCCGCCACAGCGCGCCGCCGTCGCCGCTGACGAACAGGCCGGGATAGTCCAAGGAGGCATAGAGCGTCGAGGGTCTGGTGGGGTCGATCGCCAGCGCGACGATCCCGCCGTCGGGCAGGCCTTCGTTGACGGCGGCCCACGTGGCGCCGCCGTCGGCGCTCTTGAAGACCCCGGAGGATTCGGTGGCGGCATAGACCACCGAACGGTCCAGGGGGTCGACCGCGAAGACGTTGACCCGGCCGCCGTCCGGGCCGATCGAGGTCCACCGCCCGACCGCCGCCACGGCGGGCGCCTCCCAGGCAGCAAGCAGCACGAGCAGCACGGCCGCCGCCAGCCAGCAGACCGCGCCTCGGGGCGCTGGTGCCGGTCTCCCGCCCCCACCCGCCTGCTTCGCCATGTGAGCCTCCCTTGCGCCGCGGTGCCTCAGTGTCATCGCGATGATGGATCATGGACGATTGATACATAGATTGTCAAGGCTTGATTCGCAAAGGGCCGATCCGCGAAGCATGTTCATGCTCTGTGCGGCAAGCATGACCCACCGTAGGGTTGCTCCCGGGCAGCGCACGGCGCCTTCCCAGGAGGTTGACCCGATGCCGAGCAGGCCTGAACGCGATTCGCTTCGCCACTTTCTCCGCTTCCTCCGCCACCGGCTCCGCCTTCGCCTTCCCCTGCCGCTGCTCGCCCTGGCGGACCACTTCATCGGCGCAGCAGGCGCGGCCGGCGGGTGCGGCGCGACGAGCGCTGCCGGCGAAGACGCCGCTGCCATGCCCGAGGCGCTCCCCCCGGAGACCCTTCGCGCCGAGCTCGGCTTCCCGCCCTGCCGGCGGGCGGCGGCGGCCGGCGCCCGCGAGCAGGTCGCGCACGCCGTGCCGGTCGCACGCGCCGTGCCGATCGCGCGCGCCGCGCAGACGCCGCCGGTCTTCGCGGATCGCGAGGGCGCGCGCGAGGGCGCCTGCCTGGTCTCGGTCTGCACCCGCAACTACCTTTACTTCGCGCGCACCGCCATCGCCTCCTTCCGGCGGCATCACCCCGAGATGCCGGCCTTTCTCGGCATCGTGGACTGGGACGGCACGGAGCCGCTGGCGGTCGAGGGAACGACGCTCCTGGCTTGCGGCCTGCTCGGCGTCCCCGGTTTCGACTATCTGGCGCTCAAGTACACCGCGCTCGAGATGTGCGGCGCCATGAAGCCCTTCCTCCTCGAGCACGTCCTGCGGCATTCGCGCTGCCGGAAGCTCGTCTTCCTCGATGCCGACATCCTCGTGTTCGCCCCTTTCGAGCGGCTCCTCGCCCAGCTCGATCAGGACGACTTCGTCGTGACGCCCCACACCCTGGCGCCGCCGCCGCACCCCGAACGCTTCTGGGAGCGGCCGACCCTGGGAGACCTCGCCTTTGCCGGGCAGCTGAACTCCGGGCTCTTCGGCCTGCGGGCCACGCCCGAGGCCAAGGAGTTCCTCGACGTCTGGCAGGACCTGGTGACCCGCCCCGGCGCCTTCATGCTCGAGCTGGGCGGGCAGACCGAACAGAACTCGTTCAACTGGGTGACCTGTTTCGTGCAGAGAGTGCACGTCCTTCGCGATCCGGCATACAACGTCGGCTACTGGAGCCTGCACGACCGCTCCGTCCGCCACGCCGGGCTCGACGATCCCGCCGCCGGCGATCGCTGGACGGTGGACGGCAACCCCTTGGTCGCCTTTCACTTCAGCGGCTACTCGCTCGGCGACCCTTACCGGCTGTCCCGGCACGACCGGCGCCACAGCCTTTACATCCTGCCCTCGATC
>DASZHY010000292.1:0-7368 GCA_035949675.1 Thermoanaerobaculia bacterium | reverse complement strand
GCCAGCTCCATCGCCAGCGGCAGCTTCTCGGGGGCGATGGCGCGGAGGGCTTCCATCTGGCGCTCGACGGTGGCCAGGTCTCCTCGCGCTACCGGGCCGGTGAGGACGGTGGCGGCGGCCGGGACCCGGGCCGCGCCGGCCGGCGTCTCGGCGGCGGTGCTGGCCGCCGCGATCGCCGCCGCCACGGTGCCTCTTGCCAGCTCCAGGTAGCCGCGCTCCACCGCCGGCGGCAGCCCTGCCTTCGCCGCCAGCTGCGCCGCTGCCGCCAGCAGGGTGGCGACCCCGCCGGCGGCAAGCGTGGCCGCGCAATGGTAGAGGACCCTGGCCGCGGCCGGAACTTCGGCGGCAACCCCTCCCCAGGCGGCCACCAGGCGGCGAGCCAGCTGCTGTGCCGCGGGCTCGCCGTCCAGGGCGAAGAAGACCCCCCGCGCTTGCTCGGGCGCGGGCAACACGCGCGGGAAGGCCTTGAGGGGGTGCAGCGTGCCGACGATGGTGCCGGCGGCCCGCAGCGGCGCCAGCACGGCGGCATCCTGACTGCCGGAGGTGTGCAGGGCCACCGCCGCCTGGGCCCGCTCGGCCAGACCAGCGACGACCTCGGCCAGCGCGCCGTCCGGCACGGCTATCAACAGCAGGTCCTGGCCGGCGGTGGCGAGGTCCGACTGGCCGCCGCGGCCGACGGTCGCCACCAGCTCGCCGCCCGCCGCCACGGCCCAGATGGCGAGGCTGGTCCCGACCCGCCCTGGCCCAACCAGCGAGAAACGCAGCCCGGCAAGCGACGGCACGGCCTCGAGCACGGCCTTACATTAGAACGAAACCAGAATGAAACTCCTTCTGGCGAGCGCGGAGAGTCCCGCCATCCCGAGGCGGCGGGAGGTCGTGCCGGCCCGGCCGCACCAGGCTGCAGGTGCCTGCCCCGCGGCCCTCGGCCGGGTCTCGGGGCGGCCGCCAAAGTACGTTACATCAATGGTTTGGCCTATCATTCAGCTTGACTTCCTGGTCCTTTCCGGGTAGCATTCCTTAGCACTCTCGCGTGGAGAGTGCCAACTGCCAGCGGAGGCGCTCGAGACATGGATACGCGGGATGCGGACAGGCTTTCGCCTCGCGATCGGGAGATCCTCAGGGACATCATCGTCACCTACGTCCTGAGCGCCGAGCCGGTCAGCTCCCGCTCGGTCGCCAAACAGGGGCGGTTGGGGCTCTCGGCGGCAACCATCCGCAACGTGATGGCCGACCTCGAGGAATGGGGCTACCTGGTGCAGCCCCACACTTCGGCCGGACGCGTGCCGACGCCCGCGGCGTACCACATGTTCATCGAGTCGATGATGCAGGCGCGCAAGCTGCCGGCCCGCGAGCGCCGCTACATCGAGGAGAACCTGGCCAGCACTCCGGCCGATGCGGACGAGCTGATCGCCATCGCTTCCCACCTGCTGTCCGAGCTGTCGCAGCAGGTCAGCATCGTGGTGGCGCCGGCGATCGGCGACACCGTGCTCAAGGCCGTCGACTTCGTGTCCGTCGCGGAGCGCAAGGTGCTGTGCGTCGTGGTGTCGCAGGCGGGCTTCGTCGACAACCGGATGATCGAGACGGAAGAGGAGATCCCGCGCCAGGAGCTGACGCGGATCTCCAACTACCTCACCCAGAACTTCGCCGGCCACACCCTGCGCGACATCCGCGACCGCCTGCTGCGGCAGATGACGGAGGAGCGCCTGCAGGTCGACAACCTGCTGGCGCGCACCATCGAGCTGGCGCGCGAGGGATTGGCCCTCGACTCCCGTCCCGAGGTCCTGGTGGACGGCGCGTCGGCGCTGCTGGCGCGTCCGGAGCTCGCCGACATCCAGCGCGTGCGCCGCATGTTCGAGGCTTTCACCGACAAGGCCCGCCTGGTGCGGATGCTCAACGGCTGCATCCAGGGCGGTGGGGTGCGGGTGCTGATCGGCGACGACAGCGACCTGACCTCGGAGCTCGACTTCAGCCTGGTGGCCTCCGCCTACCGGGTCGGCGACCAGCCGCTCGGGACCCTGGGCATCTTCGGTCCCTCGCGGATGGATTACCAGAAGATCATCCCGCTGGTGCATTATCTTGGTCACGCCCTGTCACGGGCGCTGTCGGACAAGGTCGCGGGCGCCAGAAGGATCGATCAGCTGCCCTGAGGCGGCTGCCCAGACAGGAAACGCCGCCGGCGGGAGCGGAGCGCTGCGAGCCGCTCGCGGCAGGAGATAGGCAGATGTCTGAAAAGACCAAGGACGCGGGCCGCCCGGTCACCGGGCAGGTGCAAGATCGGTCGAGCGGCAAGGCTGCCGCCTCGGTGAAGGATCCGGAGATGCCCGACACCCCCGACACCCAGGAGGCGCCGGAGATCATCCTCGACGACCCGGCCGCCGACATCGAGGCGGCCATGCGCGATGCGCTCTCGGCGGTCGAGGCGGTGGAAGCCGACGCCCCGCAGGACCCCCAGCGGGCGCCGGCCGCCGGCTCCCCCGGGGCGGCGCGTGACGCGGCCGCCGACGGCGACGGCGAGGAGGACGTCGAGGCCCTGCGCCGCGAGATCGCCGATCTGCGCGACCGCTCGATGCGGACCCTGGCCGACTTCGACAACTTCCGCAAGCGCGCCGAGCGCGAGCGCCAGGAGATCCGGCGCTACGCCCTGCTCGAGCCGTTGCGCGAATTCCTGCCGGTGGTGGACAACCTAGAGCGCGCGCTCTCTGCCGGCGGCTCGGCCGAGGACTTGAAGCGCGGGGTGGAGTTGATCTTGCGCCAGATGCAGGAGCTCTTGCGCCGTTTCGGAGCGCGCGAGGTGCGATCGGACGGCGAGGTGTTCAACCCGATGATGCACGAGGCGGTGGCGCGCGTCGAGAGCGACCAGGTCACGGTGCCGACGGTGATCGAGACACTGGTGCGCGGCTATATGCTGCACGACCGCCTGCTGCGGCCGGCGATGGTCAAGGTGGCGTTGGGGCCGGAGAGCGCCGGCTCCAAGCCGACCCCGGAGTCCTCTGCCCCGGCCGCGGACGCCTCTCCTCACGCTCCCCGCGGCGAGGCGGATTGAGGCAAGCGCCTTGAGCAAGATCCTCGGCATCGATCTCGGGACGACCAACAGCTGCGTCTCGATCGTGGAGGGCATCGAGCCCCGTGTGCTGACCAACCGCGAGGGCAGCCGCACCACCGCCTCGATCGTCGCCTTCGCCGAGGAAGGGGACCGGCTGGTGGGCCCGATCGCCAAGCGCCAGGCGATCACCAATCCGCTGAACACGGTGTACGCCGTGAAGCGGCTGATCGGCCGCAAGTACAACGATTCCGAGGTGTCCAGGGCGCGCGAGGTGCTGTCCTACTCGGTGGTGCGCGCGCCGAACGGCGACGTCAAGATCGAGATCCGTGACCGGCAGTACAGCCCGGAAGAGATCTCGGCGCTGATCCTGCGCGAGATCAAGGAGTTCGTCGAAGAGGCTTTGCAAGAGGAGATCACCGAGGCGGTGATCACCGTCCCGGCCTATTTCGACGACTCGCAGCGCCAGGCGACGAAGGACGCCGGCAAGATCGCCGGTCTCGAGGTCCTGCGCATCCTCAACGAGCCGACCGCCGCCGCCCTCGCCTACGGTCTCGACCGCCGCGAGGAAAACCAGGTCATCGCCGTCTACGACCTGGGGGGCGGCACCTTCGACGTTTCGATCCTGGAACTGTCGCAGGGCATCTTCGAGGTGCGCGCCACGGCCGGCGACACGTTCCTGGGCGGCGAGGATTTCGATCAACGCATCATGGATTGGCTGATCGAGGACTTCCGCGCCGAGGCCGGAATCGAGCTGCGCGGCGATCGCATGGCGCTGCAGCGCTTGAAGGAAGCGGCCGAACGCGCCAAGTGCGAGCTGTCGAGCGCCGCCGACGCCGCGATCAATCTGCCGTTCATCTCCGCCGACCTCTCGGGGCCGCGCCACCTGGCGCGCAGCCTGACCCGCGGCCACTTCGAGGAGCTGGTGCGGGACCTCGTCGCGCGCACCGAGGGGCCCTGCCTGGATGCGCTGCGCCAGGCCAACCTGCGGCCGGACCAGATCGACGAGGTGTTGCTGGTTGGCGGCCAGACACGGACGCCGCTGGTGGCCGCTACCGTCGAGCGGATCTTCGGCCGCAAGCCCAACCGCGACATCAATCCCGACGAGGTGGTGGGGATGGGCGCCGCGATCCAGGGCGGCATCCTGCGCGGCGACATCAAGGACCTGGTGCTGCTCGACGTCACGCCGCTGTCGCTGGGGGTCGAGACGCAGGGCGGCCTGTTCACCAAGCTGATCGAACGCAACTCGACCATCCCGACCAAGAACACCCAGATCTTCACCACCGTGGTCGACAACCAGGACACCGTGCGGGTCCACGTGCTGCAGGGCGAGCGCCAGCTGGCCAACCAGAACAAGTCGCTGGGCCGCTTCGAGCTGGTCGGCATTCCGCCGGCGCCGCGCGGCATCCCGCAGATCGAGGTCACCTTCGCGATCGATTCCAACGGCATCGTCAACGTCTCGGCCCGCGACCTCGCCACCAACCTCTCGCAGAGCATGCAGATCAACCCGGCCGGCGGGCTCTCGGAGAGCGAGGTGCGCCGCCTCGTCGAGGAGGCCAACGAGCACTCCGAGGCCGATTCGCGCCGCCGCGAGCTGCGCCAGCTCAAGAACCGCGTCGAGGGCCTCATCTACAGCAACGAGCGCGTCTACAACCAGTTCCGCCCGCTGCTCCCCGAGTCCTCGGCGCGGCGCATCCACGAGGTGCTGATGTCGGCGCGCATGGCGCTCGGCAACGAGACGCAAGCGGAGCTCGAGGCCGCGATGTACGATCTCAACTCGGTGGCGCAGATCCTCTCGGAGGTGATGCTCTCCAATGCGCGCAGCGCCAGCCACTCCGGCCGCGCGTCGAGGGAGTCGAGCGGCTCGCCGGACCAGGCGAAGGGTTGACCAGTGACCATGACCAAGCGTGATTATTACGAGGTGCTGGGCGTCGGCAAGGGCGTCGGCGCCGCGGAGCTCAAGTCGGCATACCGGAAGCTGGCGATCAAGTTTCACCCCGACCGCAACCCCGGCGACGCCGCCGCCGAGGAGCGCTTCAAGGAAGCCACGGAGGCTTACGAGGTGCTCTCGGACGGCGACAAGCGCGCGCGCTACGATCGCTTTGGCCACCAGGCCGTGGCGGGGGTGGGGAGCGGCGGCTTCGATCCCACCATCTTCGCGGATTTCTCCGACATCCTGGGCGATCTCTTCGGCTTCGGCGGCGGCCGGCGCGGGGGAGGCTCCGGTGCGATGCGCGGCGCCGATCTGCGCTACGACCTGACGCTCACCTTCGAGGAGGCGGTCTTCGGCACCGAGATGACGCTGCGCATCCCGCGCCTCGAGACCTGTCCGCGCTGCGCCGGCAGCGGCAGCGCCGACAAATCGGCGCCGGCCGTCTGCTCGGCGTGCGGCGGCCGCGGCCAGGTGCGCTACAGCCAGGGGTTCTTCACCGTCGCCCGCACCTGCCCGCAGTGCCAGGGCGAGGGCCGGGTGATCGCCAATCCCTGCACCGAGTGCCATGGCGAGGGGCGGGTCGAGCGCGAGCGCTCGATCTCGGTCAAGATACCCTCGGGCGTCGACACCGGCGCCCGGCTGAGGCTTTCGGGCGAAGGCGAGCACGGCCGTCAGGGCGGACCGCCGGGCGACCTGTACGTGGTGCTCGCGGTCAAGCCGCACAAGCATTTCCGCCGTGAGGGCGCGAACGTCCACTCGCGCCTGGCGATCGGCTACGAGCAGGCGGTGCTGGGGACGACCGTCGAGGTCGACACGCTGCGCGGCAAGTCCGCGCTCGACATCCCTCCCGGCACCGCGTACGGTCGGGACTTCCGGCTGCGCGGCGAAGGCGTCGACCGTCTCGACGGCAGCGGTCGCGGCGATCACCTGGTCAGCGTCCAGATCGAGGTGCCCAGCCCTCGCGACCTCTCCGACGAGGAGGTGCAGCTGCTCAGGCGCCTGGCCGAGCTGCGCGGTCACCCGGTGCGCGAGGACAAGACGGTGATGGACCGCGTCAAGAATCTATTCGGATGATTCCTCCCAGGTAGCCGCCGTTCGATGCCCTATCTGCGCCGTGTGTACCGGCTGCCCGCCGAGCTCGAGGAGCCCCTGGTCGCCGACCTGTGGCAGTCGGGTACGCTGGGGGTCTCCACCGAGAACGAGCCGGACGGCCGGCTGCGGCTGACCGCCTGGTTCGAGGCCGGGGCGCCGGGGCCGGCCGCGCACCCCGGGGCAGAGACCCTCCCGACCGATCTGCCCTCTCCCATCGAGTGCCTCTCCGAGGACGAGCAGCCGGACGTCGACTGGATGGCGGAATATCGCCGGCAGGCCGTCCCCTTTCCGCTCGGCCGGACGCTGTGGATCGATCCCCGCGAACCCGAGCCGGCGGCCGCGGCGCCGACGGTCCCCGCCGGCCGGCGGCTGCTGAGGCTGCCGGCGCGCACCGCCTTCGGCATCGGCAGCCACGAATCGACGGCCCTGGCGCTCGAGCTGCTCGAGGCCTCCGAGGTCGCCGGCCGCTCGGTCCTCGACGTCGGCACCGGCACCGGCGTCCTCGCCTTCGCGGCGCTCGCCCGCGGCGCGGCGCGGGTGGTCGCCTTCGACGCCGATCCGGTGGCAGCCTTCCAGGCCCGTGCCAACAGCCGCCTCAACGGCCTTCGTCCGCTCCTCTTCGCCGGCCGCGCCGCGGCGCTCGCGCCGCGACCGGCTCAGGGTCCGGCGGCTCGCTTCGATCTCGTGGTCGTCAACGTGGTGCCCGAGGAGATCCAGCCCGATCTCGCCGACCTGCTGCCGCTGCTCGCCCCTGGCGGCGAGCTCGTCCTTTCCGGCCTGCTGGCCGCCCGTGCGCCCGAGGTGTCGGCGCGGCTGGCGGCGCTCGGCCTCGTCGAGGCGGACGCCCGCCGGTGCCGGGGCGAGTGGGCGGCCCTCCAACTCTCGTGGCCGACGCCTTGATCACGCTGCTCGTCGATCCGCGGCGCTTCGCCTCGGGGGACGGCGACGAGCACGCCGCGCCGGCCAAGGCCTCGCTGAGCGATGCCGCCAGCCAGTCGCCGGCCCCGCTCCCCATCCTGATGGTCGAGGGCGACGCCTACCGCCATCTGTTCCGTGCCCGCCGGCTCGGCGCCGGCGAGCGTCTGCGGGTGGTCGACGGCGAAGGGCGGGCGCGCTGGGGCGAGGTCATCCGGGTGGGGCGGAGAGCGGCGATGGTCGAGCTGGCGGAGCCCGCGGCAGCCAACGAGCCGCGGCTGCGCCTCGAGTTGCTGGTCGCCACGCTGCGCCCCGAGCGCGCCTCCTGGCTGGTCGAGAAGGCGACAGAGATCGGCGCCGGCGCGGTGCGCTTTCTCAACACCGAGCG
>DASZHY010000291.1:0-25098 GCA_035949675.1 Thermoanaerobaculia bacterium | reverse complement strand
CGGCACGGAGCAGGCGCGCGGCCCGCGCGCCGCAGGCGTCGAGTCGGCGGCGGGACACGGCCTCGCCGTCGAGCACGGCGGCGGGCGCCGCGGGCGCCGCCGTCAGCGCCTGCCCGAAGCGGCGCTCGAGCGACGTCACGGCGGGTAGTGCCGGGGGCGGGCCCGCGAACCCGCCGGCCGGCGAGTGCCGGAGGTCTTGCACCGTGCCTGCGGCGCCTGCCGCCCCCGCAGCGCCCTCCGGATGACGCGCGAGGTCGTCGAGGAGGGCCAGGTAGGCGTCGGCCCAGTGCTCGACGGTGGCGGCGTCGAGCAGGTCCGCGGCGAAATCGACGTCGACGATCAGCTCGCCGTCGAGCTCGATCAGGTTGAGCCCCAGATCCTGCTTGACGCTCTGGACCGGCGGCTGCAGCAGCCGCGTCTCGAGGCCGGAGAACCGCAGGTTTCCCGGCGCGCGGTCCTGGTTGAAAGTGACCGGCAGCGGCGGCACCGCGAGCTCCGGGCCGCGCGGCAGGTGGGGATGCTCCTGCATCGCCAGCAAGTCGCGTTTCAGGGCGGCGACGAGCGCGGCGAACGGCGCCGCCGCAGCCACTTCCACGACGAGCGGCAGGAGGTCCGCGCAGGGGCCGACCAGGCACGCGGCGCCCATGGAGGCCTGACCGGAAACCGGAATGCCCACCAGCACCCGGGTCGTCCCGGTGAGACGGTGCAGCAGGACTGCGAAGGCCGCCAGGGTGGTCATGAACAGAGAGGCCTCGTGCCGGCGGCAGACGCGGTGCAGGGCCTGCGTCGCCTGGCGGTCGAGGAGCCGGCGCCGGCGGGCGCCGCGATGGCCGCGGGCGGCGGGACGCAGGCAGTCGGTGGGCAGGTCGAGATCCGGGTTGGCGGCGGCCAGCCGGGGCCGCCAGAATGCCTCGTCGGCTTCCCGGCGCGCCTCCTGCCAGCGCGCGAAATCGCCGAGCGGGCGCGGTTCCGGCAGCGCTGCCGGCAACCCGGTGCACCGCTCGCCGTACAGCGCGGCCAGCTCGCTCACCACCAGGCCGATGGACCAGCCATCGGCGATCATCAGGTGAAACGCCAGGACCAGCCAGTGCCGGCCCTCGTCCCAGCGCAGCAGGCTGGCGCGCAGCAACGGCCCGCGCGCCAGGTCGATCGGCCGCCGGCACTCCTCGCCGAGCCAGGCGGCGGCCGCCGCCTGCCGTTCGGAAGGCGACTCCGGCAGCGTCTGCCGGGCGAGCGGCACGGAGAGGCGCCGGCCGATCTCGAAGCCCGCTTCGCCGACGGCCAGCGTGCGCAGCGCCTGGTGGCGCTCGACGACCCCCGCCAGCGCCGCCTCCAAGGCCGCTGCCTGGAGCGGTCCCGCGAGCTCGAAGGCGAGGGGCTCGACGTAGGCCGCCGCCCGCGCCGGTTCGAAGGTGGCGGCCAGCCAGAGCTCCTTCTGACTGGCGGTCAGGGCCACGCGTTCCACCGATGCGGCGGTGGCGCCGCCGGCATCGGCGCCGGCGGCGGCTCCAGCGTCGACGCCGGCTCCAGCGTCGATTCCGGCTTCGGAAGCTCGAGACCGCGGATCGCCTGGCGGCAGGGGGAAGAAGCCGCCCGCCCGCATCTCGATCAGGCTGTCGTGTACCGCCGCGACGATGCGGTCCACGTCGGCCGCGGTGTGGGCCGCCGAGAGGAAGCAGATGCGGCGCTCCCAGGTGTAGATGCCTTTCTCGAGCAGCAGGAAATGGAGCACGGCCAGCTCGAACGACTGCAGCGACTCGGCGCCGCCGGTGGTCAAGCGGAGGTGGAACTGCGAGGAGAAATAGGCAGCCCGGATCGGCACCGCCTCGGCGGCGAAGAGATGGTTGAGGCGCTCGGCGAGCTCGCGGGTGAGACCGTTGACCCGTTCCTGCAGGGCCGGACCCTGGCGCTTCAGGTGGCTGAGGACGGCGTGCGCCGCGGCCATGGCCAGCGGGTGGCGGCAGTAGGTGCCGCCGAAGAAGATGGTTGTCGCCGCCGGCCCCGAATCGTCGCCGTAGCGCCAGCTGCCGCCGTCGACGGCGTCCAGGAACCGGGCCCTTCCGGCGATGACGCTGATCGGCATCCCGCCGCCCAGGGCCTTGCCGTAGGTGACCAGGTCGGCGCGCACGCCGAAGTAGGCCTGGGCGCCTCCCGGATGGACGCGGAAACCGTTGATCATCTCGTCGAAGATCAAGGCGATGCCGTGCCGCTCGGTGAGCTGGCGCAGCTGGCGCAGGAACTCGCGCGGCTGCAGATCGGGGTTGCGGCTCTGCACCGGCTCGACGAGCACTCCGGCGAGCTCGCCGGCGAGCGCCGCGATGCGGCGCAGGGCGTCGTCGTCGCCGTAGTCGAGGACCACGACGTCGGCAACCTGCTCCGGCAGGATGCCGGGGGTCATCGGCGCCGTGCCGCCGCCGGCGGCGGGCACCGCCATGGCGCCATCATAGGAACCGTGGAAGGCGCCCTTGAAGATGGCGATCCGCCGGCGGCCGGTGACCGCCCGCGCCAGGCGGAAGGCGGTCATGATGGCTTCGGTGCCGGTATTGCTGAACGCCACCCGCTCGACGCCGGTCAGCTCTTGCACCAGCGCCGCCACCTCGCCGGCCAGGTCGGACTGCGTGGCGAGCTCGAATCCCGAGGCGAGCCGGCGCTGCAGTGCCTCCACCACGAAGTCCGGGTTGTGTCCCAGGAACTCGACGCCGAAGCCCATGGCGAGGTCGACGTACTCGTTGCCGTCGACGTCCCAGAGGCGGCTGCCGGCGGAGCGCGCGGAGACGATGGGGTAGACCATCTCCTTGAGCTCGGGGCGGAACCCGAGGCTGGCGATCCAGTCGGCGAGCCGCGGGCGGTGGCGCTCGGCGTAGAGCTTCGAGGTGCGGGTGCGCCGGTTGAAGCGCTCGGCCAGCTCGGCGACGAAGCGGCTCTGCCGGGTGCTCGGAGCGGACCTCGCGGGCCGGCCCGGCGGCCGCGCCGGCGCCTGCGCGCGGGCCGGGCCGCGGGGCAGGTCGAGAGCCAACCGGGGGGTCGCGCCGGGCGCATGGGCGCGCAAGACCTCGAGCTGCCCGGCCAGGATTTCGAGCTGGCGGTCGAGGATCGCCACGACGCCGTCGAGCGCGCCCGGCGCGGGAGCCTCGTAGTTGCCGGCGGCCTCGCTCGCGGCTGCGGCCGCGGCTGTTGCGATCGTGGCGGCCGGGGCCGTGGAGGTGGCGGCCGCGGCGGGGAGCCGTGCCGCAACCCAGGTGGCGAGGCGGTCGAGCGTCGACGCTTCGCCGTGGAAGTGGCTCATCGCGATGTCGACGCCCAGACGCTGGTGCAGCGCTTGTTTGACCTGCATCAACACCAGCGAGTCGAGGCCCAGCGCAAAGAGATCGACCGCGCCGTCCTGCTCGCCGACCTCCACGCCCGCGACGTCGTGGACGATCGCCGCCAGCTGGGCGCGCACCGCGCCGTCGTGCGCCGGCGGCGGCGAGTCCTCGCTCGCCGTCCCGGCCGGCACGCGGCGGGCGACCAGCACCGCCTGCAACGGCGACTCGGGGTCGTCGCCGGCCAGGCAGCGCGCTTCCCGCACCGCGAAGCCGGCCTGTCGCAGCGCCGCTTCCCAGCCGCGGCGGTCGAGCAGCGGCGAGTGCGGGATGCGGCGCGGCTCGTCGCCGTACCCCCACCAGCCCGCGGTCAGGCCGAAGGTCATGCCGATGAACTCGTGCAACCGGGTGATCTCGCCGAGCACCAGCGTGCCGCCCGGGCGCAGCAGGCGCGCCACCCGGCGGAGGGTCTCGTGGACGTCGCGGGTGGCGTGGAGCACGTTGGCCGCCACCACCACGTCGTAGGCGCCGGGCGCGAAGCCCTGGCTCTCGGGGTCGCTCTCGATGTCCAGGACCTGGAAGTCGACGAACGGGAAGGCCTCACGCAACTGCCGCTCCGCCTGCCGGGTGAATCCCGCCGAGACGTCGGTGTAGGCATAGCGCAGGCGGCTCCCCCAGCCGCGCAGCGCCGCCAGCACGGCGCGGCTGGTGCCGCCGGTGCCGGCGCCGATCTCGAGCAGCCGCCTCTGGCCGGCGGTGCCGCCGTCGCCGTCGCCGCCAAGGAGCCCGGCGATCTCGTCGCTCACCGCCGCCGCGGCCAGCTGGTTGAAGCAGGCGGCGATCCGGCCGCCCTGGTAGACGGCCTCGAGCAGCTCGGTCGAGCCGCCGGGCAGCAGCACCTCGAGGGCGTCGCGCCGGCCGGTGAGGACGTCGGGGTAGGCGTCCAGGCAGGTTTCGAGCAGCTGGACCGCCGGCTCGAGGTCCGGAAAATCGGCCCGGAGCCGGCGCCCGGCGCCGCTCACCTCGTCGAGGGCCGCCAGGACCCCGGGAGCGGACGTCTCGGCGGTGGCCGACACCTGCCCCTGCGCGAGCGCTCCGGCCGCCAGGAATCCGGAGTCGGCGAGCAGGCTCAGCAGCCAGTCGAAGAGCCGCTCGTATCGGGGCAAGATGCCCAGGCGGCGGCGCAGGTCCGCGATCGCCTCCGGCTCGCCGGCTGTCCGCAAGGCTCCCATGCGCCGCCAGACGGCAAGCAGCCGCACCCGGCCCCAGCGCTCGACCGCGGCGAAGGCCGCGCGCACCGCGGCGGCTTGCGGCGGCGGGTCCGGACCATCCGTCGCCCCGGGCTCCGCGGCGGCGCGGCCGCCGGCCGCATCAGGGGCGGCGTTGCCGTCGGCCGCATCAGGGGCGGCGTTGCCGCCCTCGGCCGCATCGGGGGCGGCGCGGACGCCCTCGCCTGAATCCGCGGCGCCATCGGGCTCGTCCGCGACCCGGGCGGGAACCGGATCCATCCAGAACCGGCGGCGCTGAAACGGGTAGGTGGGCAGCGCCACCTTGCGCCGCAGGTAAGGCCGGTCGAAGCCTTGCCAGTCCACCGGCACGCCGCGGACGTAGAGCTCCGCCAGCGCCGCCAGGGTCGTCTGCCAGGCATCGTGCCCGCGCTTGAGCGAGCCGAGCCAGACCTGGCGCCCGTCGGGGAAGCACTGCTTGCCCAGTCCCGATAGCACCGGCGCCGGCCCCACCTCGAGGAAGATCTCGCAGCCGTCGCGCACCAGCGCCTCGAGCCCCTGCTGGAAGCGGACCGGCACCGCCAGCTGATCGCGCCAGTACTCGGCGCGCGTCAGCAGCGAAGCGGGCGCCAGCTCGCCGGTGCAGCTCGAGACCAGCGGCAGTCGCGGCGGCGAGTAAGCGACGCTCGCCGCCACCTCCAGGAAGGGAGCCAGCGACTCGGCCAGCAGCGGCGAATGGAAGGCGCGGGTGACCGGCAGCGGCTTGCTGCGGATCCCCGCCGCCGACAGGCGCGCCAGCAGCTCCGCGATGGGCGCCTCGGCCCCGGACACCACGACGTTGCCGGGCGCGTTCCAGGCGGCCACGGCGAGCCTTTGCCCGAACGGGCGCAGCAGCTCCTCGACCCGCTCGGCGGAGGTGAAGACCGCCACCATGCGGCCTGGCGGCGCCGCTTGCAGCAGGCGGCCGCGGGCGGCGGTGAGCCGCAGGCCGTCGGCCAGCGAGAAGACGCCCGCCGCGCAGGCCGCGGCCAGCTCGCCGATGCTGTGCCCGAGCACCGCCGCCGGCGCCACGCCCCAGGATCTCCACAGCGCGCAGAGCGCATATTCGACCGCGAACACCAGGGGCTGGGTGTAGGCGGTGAGGGCGAGGGTCTCCTCGTCGGCTTGAGGACCGTAGAGCACGGCCGCCAGCGGCCGGTCGAGCTCGCCGGCGAGCAGGGCGGCGCAGTCGTCCACGGCACGGCGGAAGACCGGCTGCGACTCGTAGAGCTCGCGGCCCATGCCCGGGTACTGCGATCCCTGGCCGGTGAACAGGAAGGCGATGCGCGGCGGGTCCTTGACCGGCGCCAGGCCGCGCCAGACTCCGGCGCGCGGTGCGAGCGCCGGCGCGATCGCCGGCGCGAGCGGCGGCGTCAGCCGCTCGGCCAGCTCCGCCGGCGAGGCGGCGACGACGGCGGCGCGGTGCGGCTGGTGCTGACGGCCGGCGTTGGCAGTGAAGCAGAGGTCCGCCAGCCGGTCCGCGGTCCGGAGCGCATGCGCCTGGTGGCGGCCGGCCAGCGCGGCGAGCGCCGCCTCGTCGTGCGCCGAGAAGGTGAAGAGGTGCAGCGGACGCTCGTCGCCGGTCTCGCTCGCGGCGGCGGCCCCGGCGGACGCGGCCTCGGCAACGATCGCATGCGCCACCGTGCCGTTGAAGCCGAAGGCGCTGATGCCGGCGATCCGCGGCCGGGCGGAGCGCGGCCACGGCGTCGGCCGCGTGATCGGCGCGAGAGGCAGCTGGTGCCACGGAATGTGCGGGCTCGGGTTCTCGAAGTACAGCTGCGGCGGCAGCTCCTGGCGATCCAGCGAGAGGATGACCTTGAGCAGGCCGGCCATGCCGGCGGCGCTCTCGAGATGGCCCAGGTTGGTCTTGACCGAGCCGATCCACAGCGGCGTCTCTGGCGCCCTGCCGGCGAACACCCGCCCGAGCGCCTCGGCTTCGATCGGATCGCCCAGGGCGGTGCCGGTGCCGTGGGCCTCGAGATAGTCGACCTCCTCGGGCGCCACGCCGGCCGCGGCCAGGGCGGCGCGGATCACCGCTTCCTGGGCGTGCGCGTTCGGCGCCGTGAGGCCGTTGGCCCGCCCGCCGTGTTGCACCGCGGTGCCGCGGATCACGGCCTGCACGCGGTCGCCGCGGCGCTCGGCCTCGGCCAGCCGCGCGAGAACGACGACGGCGCAGCCCTCGCCTCGCCCGTAGCCGTCGGCGGCGGCGTCGAAGGCCTTGCAGCGCCCGTCGGCCGAGAGCGCCTGCAGCTTCGACAGGGCCACGTAGGGCTCGGGGGTGAGCATCAGGCTGACCCCGCCGACCAGCGCCAGGTCGGCCTCGCCGCGGCGCAGGGCGGCTGCCGCCATGTCGAGGGCGACCAGCGACGACGCGCAGGCGGCGTCAACGGCGGTGCAGGGCCCCCGCAGGTCGAACATGTAGGAGATGCGTCCGGCGGCCGTGCTCGCGGCGACGCCGGTGGCGGCATAGGCGTTGATCCTGCCCAGGTCGCCGGAATGGAGGTGGGCGCCTGCGTAGTCGCTCTTTTCGATGCCGACGAAGACGCCGCAGCGGCTGCCGGCCAGCGCCGAGGGGGCCAGCCCGGCGTCCTCGAGCGCCTCCCAGGCCGTCTCGAGCAGCAGGCGCTGCTGCGGGTCGAGGCTGCGCAGCTCCTCGGGCGAGAGCCTGAACAGGCCGTTGTCGAACAGCTCGAGATCGGCGTCGAGGAAGTGGCCGTAACGGGTGTAGCTCTTGCCGGGGCAATCGCGCCTGGCGTCGTAGAACCGTCGCGCATCCCATCGCCGGCCGGGGATGGGCCCGACCGTCGAGCTGCCGCTGCGCAGCAACTGCCAGAGCCGCTCGGGGTCGTCGGCGCCTCCCGGGAAACGGCAGGCCATGCCGAGCACGGCGATGGGCGCCGAGTGCGCGCGCCGCGCGTCGCGGAGGTCTTCCTCCAGCTTCTCGATGACCTGCAGCGACCGCCTCAGGGTCGCCGCGCTCGGCGGCGGCTTCATCGATACTGGTCCAGCTTGCGCGCCAGCTCCTCGTGCAGGTCGTGGAGCGCCGGCTCCGGTTCGAGGCAGAGCCCCTTCCAGGACCCGGAGTCGTCGGCGGCCGCGGCGGCCGCGCCGGCTGTGGCCGTCGCGTCGGGGCGATCGAGCTGAAGCTCGGCGATCAGGTAGCGGGCGTAGCGCGAGACGGTTGGGTGCGCCCAGAAGGAGGTTGCCGGCACCACGCTGCCGAACCGCCGGGCGATGTGGTCGCGGATCGCCAGCGTCATCAGCGAGTCGATGCCCAGCTCGCGCAGCGGCGCCTCGGGGTCGATCTCCTCGACCGGGGTCTTGCTCACCTGCGAGAGGATGTCCAGCAGCTCCGCCGCGACGGCGCTGCGCAACCGGTCGGGGTGGCCGGCGAGGGCGGTCAGCGCCAGCAACAGGGGCGGCGGGTCCGCTGCCAGGCTGCCGATGTCTCCGGCAGGGCCGGCGCTGCCGGCGTTGCCGACCCTGCCGCGGGTGCCGGCGCCGCCCGGCAGCAGCGCCGAGAGATAGCTGGCGCTGGCTGCCGGGTGGCGGTCGAGCCACCGCGGGGCATCGAAGCGCAGCAGGCCGAGGTGGGGCATGCCGGCTTGCCAGAGGCTCTCGAGACCGGCGGTCAGGTCGGCTGCCGTGAGCCATCCGAGCCCCTGGTCGTCGAGGCGGTTCGCGGCGAGCGCCGCCGCCATGCCGGCGCCGGCCGGCTCCGCTGCCGCCGGCCCCGCTGCCGCCGGCCCCGCTGCCGCCGGCCCCGGGCCGCCGGCCCCGAGGGTGACCGGCCCGAGGGCGATGCTGAGAGACGGCAGCCCGAGCGCCGCGCGATGGCGGGCCAGGGCATCGAGGAACGAGTTGGCCGCGACGTACGCCGCCTGTCCCGGCGCACCGAGCAGCGCCGCGGCCGAGGAGATGAGCACGAAGAAATCGAGGTCGAGGTGGCGGGTCGAGGCGTGGAGGTTCCAGGCGCCTTCGACCTTGGGCGCGGCGACGCGGTCCAGGCTGTCGCGCCGCAGCCGCGCGAGGGTCGCATCTTCGAGCACGCCCGCGGCGTGGACGACGCCGGCGAGCGGCGGCAGGCGGTCGCCGACCTCGCGCAGCGCCCGCGCCACCTGCACGCTGTCGGCCAGGTCGCAGGCGACGAGCTCGATGCGGGCGCCGCGGCGCCTCAGGGCCTCGAGGGCCGGGACGGCCGCCGCCGGCGCCGCGCCGCGGCGCCCCAGCAAGCAGAGCGTCCTGGCGCCTCTGGCGACCAGCCAGGCCGCGATCTGGAGCCCGAGGGCGCCGCAGCCGCCGGCGATCAGGTAGCTGGCCTCGGCCCGCACCGGCAACGGGCGGACCGGGGCGAGAGCGGCCGGACGATGGAGCCGGGCGCCCAGCACGGCATGACCGCGCAAGGCCAGCTCCGGCTCGAACACCCGCTCCGGCGGTGCGGCCGGCCCCTGCGCCGCGGCGACCGGCGCGGCGCCGTCGTCGAGCAGCAGCGCCGCGAGGTGGTCGATCTCGGCGGCGGCGGGGCAGGCGGCGAGGTCGACGCGGGTGCACCGCAGCTCCGGATGCTCGTTGGCGATGACGCGCCCCAGTCCCCAGAGCCCGGCGTGCGGCAGATCGAGGGCGCGGTCCTCCGGGACTGCCTGCTGGGCGCCACAGGTCACCATCCAGAGCCGGGGCGGCCGGCGCCAGGCTCGCGACGCCAGCGCCTGGACCAGCTCGACGGCGCCGGCGAGAGCCCCTTCGCGGCTCGAGCGCAGCGCCTCGGCGGTGACCGCCGCGTCGCAGCCGGCGGCGGCGGTGGCGGCGGCGCCGCCGCCCGCCGCAGCGGCGCGGGTCTCGTCACACCCCCAGAGGAAGAGCACTCCGGCGAGCTCCGCCGCGCCGCCGACGAGCCGCGCCAGGTCACCCTGGCCGGGCGGCACCGTGAGACACTCGCGGCCGGCGGCCACCAGGCGCTGCTGGAGCGTGCGTGCGGTCGGGCTCGCCGGGTTGGCGAGCACCAGCCACGGCTCTCCCGGCCGCCGGCTGCCTCCGGCGGCGGCCGGCTCGGCCACGGCCGGCGCGAGCGGTTGCCACGCGACGAGGTAGGCCGCCGCGCCGGCGCCCGGATCGGCAGCCGCGGGCGGTTGTGCCGTCGCCGCCGCCGCCGAGCCGCCCTCCGGCCGGGCCGGAAACCCGTCGATCCAGCAGCGGCGCCGTTGCCAGGCGTAGGAAGGGAGAGCGACGAGGCGCCCGGGTTGCGGGTGAAGCCGCCGCCAGTCCCAGTCGTAGCCTTCGCAGTGCAGGATCGCCAGCGTCTCCAGCAAGGCGCGCCGGTCGCCGCGGCTGCGTTGCAGGACCGAGAGGACCGCGGTGCCGTCGCCGGCGCTTTCCGAGCCGGCTGGCTCCCCGCGCCTGCCATCCAGGCATTCGCGCAAGGGCACCTGCAGGACCGGAACGGGAGCGAGCTCGAGGAAGTGAGTGACACCCTCTGCCGCCAGCTGCTCGACGGCGGCGGCAAAGCGCACGGTCTGGCGGACGTTGTCTCCCCAGTAAGCCGGACCGAGCTCCGGGCCGGCGAGCCTGGCGGCGCGCACCGTCGAGTAGATCGGCACCCGCGCCAGCCCGGCGTCCAAAGGCAGGTCTGCCAGCAGCTCGGTCAGCTCGGCGGCCGCGGCCGCCATCTGCGGGCCGTGGAAGGCGAAGTCGACGGCGAGATGGCGGCAAGCGATCCCCTCGTCGCGCAGCCGGCGGACGACGGCGTCGATCGCCGCCGGCTCGCCGCTGACAATCGTCGAGGTGGGACTGTTGAGGGCGGCGATGGCGACCCGGCCGCCATAGGCACGCAGGCGGTCGGCGACCGCGGCCTCCGGCAGCGACACGGCGGCCATCCGCCCGCGGCCGGCGGCGCTTTGCATCAGGCGGCCGCGGTGAAAGACGGCGCCCAGCGCCTGCTGCAGGCTGACGGCGCCGCTCGCCCAGGCCGCGGCGAGCTCGCCGCAGCTGTGGCCCACCACGGCGTCGGGCCGGATCCCGTAGTGGGCAAGCAACGCGGTGAGCCCGACCTGCACCGCGAACAGCGCGGGCTGCGCGACGTCGGTGCGCGCCAGACCCGGGTCGGGGGCCCCTGCGAGCAGCGCCGGCGCGAGGGGCGGCAGTCCCAGCCTGCACAGCTCCCGCTCGCACTCCGCCACGGCCTCGCGGAACGCCGGCTCGGCCTCGGCCAGGGCTGGCGAGAGCGCCCAAGGCGGGCCTCCCTGCCCGGAGTAGACGAAGGCCAGGCGGGGCTTGCGGTCGCCGCGGCTCCGGCCGCATACCAGCCCGGGCGCCGTCCTGCCAGCGGCCAGGGCGGCCAGCGCGTCGAGCAGCTCGGCGTGGCTGCCGGCGATGGCGACGGCCCGCCGCTCGAGGTGAGTGCGGCGCAGGGACGTCGTGTAGGAGAGATCGGAGAGCGGCAGCTCCGGCCGCCCGGCGAGCACGCCGCGCAGCTCTCCGGCCCAGGCCGCGAGCGCGCCGCCGCTGCGTGCCGACAGCGGCACCAGGTGGGGGGGCGCGAGACGGCAAGCGCCGCCATCCGGGGCGGGCCTCCTGCCGGCGGCCGTGGCCGGCGGCGCTTCCTCGAGCACGACGTGAGCGTTGGTGCCGGTGATGCCGAACGAGCTGACGCCGGCGCGCCGCGGAGCGGCGCCCGGCGTCCAGGCCGAGGCGCGGCCGGCGACCTCCAGGCAGAGCTCCGGCCAGCGCAGGTGACGGCTGGGAGTCTCGAAGTGCAGGCTGGGCGGGATCTCGCCGTGCTCGAGGGCGAGCACGACCTTGATCAGGCCGGCGATGCCGGCGGCGCTCTCGAGATGACCAAGATTGGACTTCACCGAACCGACCCGCAGCTTCGCTCCCTGCGGGCGCGGCCCGAACACCGCGTCGAGCGCCTGCAGCTCGATGGGGTCGCCCAGCGGGGTGCCGGTGCCGTGGGCCTCGACGTAGTCGATGGCCGCCGGCGCCAGACCGGCGCGCAGCAGGGCCTTGCGCACGACCTGCTGCTGCGCGGGGCCGCTGGGCACCGTCAGGCCCGCGCTCGCCCCGTCATGGTTGACGGCGCTGCCGCGGATCACCGCCAGCACCGGATCGCCGTCGGCGAGCGCCTCGCCGAGCCGCTTGAGGAGCACGACGCCGCAGCCCTCGCTGCGCACGTAGCCGTCGGCGCCGTCGTCGAAGGCGCGGCAGCGGCCGCGCTGGGACAGGGCCCCCAGCCGGGAGATGCAGACGTGGCCGTCGGGCGTCAGGATGAGGTTCACGCCGCCCGCCAGCGCCAGGTCGCAATCGCCGGCGGCGAGGCTCTGGGCGGCCAGGTGCACCGCCACCAGCGAGGACGAGCAGGCCGTGTCGAGGGCCACGGCCGGGCCATGAAAGCCGAGAACGTGCGCGATGCGGCCGGCGGCGGCGGCGGCGGCCGTGCCGGTGTACGAGTAGGCGTCGATGCGCTGCAGGTCGCCGGAGTGGAAGTGGGCGCGCGAGTAGTCGGCGTTGGCGATGCCGACGAAGACTCCCGTGTCGCTGCGGCGCAGCGCGCGGAGATCCATGCCGGCGCGTTCAAGGGTCTCCCAGCTGACCTCGAGCAGCAGCCGCGCCTGCGGGTCGAGCGCCTCGGCCTCCCGCATCGAGATGCCGAAGAACTCGGGGTCGAAGCGATCGATCGCCTCGAGGAAGCCGCCATGAACGGAGGTGATGCGGCCGGCCGCTCGCGGGTCGGGGTCGTAGAGCGCCGCGGCATTCCAGCGCTCGGCCGGGATCGGCCCGACGGCGTCGCGGCCCTGGGACAGCAGCTCCCAGTAGGATGCGGGATCGCTCACCTTGCCGGGAAGGCGGCAGCCGAGGCCGATGACGGCGATCGGCAGCCCGGTGGGAGCCGGCGGCCCGGCGGGAGCCGGCGGCCGGCCGCGCTCTGCCGCCTTTGGCCAGCCGCCCGCCGGGCGCACGGCGTCCGCGAGCAGGACCTCGCCGAGCGCCGCGATGCTCGGATGATCGAACACCAGGGTCACCGGCAGCTCCCGGCCCAGGGCGCTGCACAGGCGGGCCTGGAGTGCGAGCGCCTTGACCGAGTCGAGCCCCTGCTCGAAGAGCGACCGCTCCACGTGCGGCAGACCCTCCCCGATCAGATCCGCCGCCGCGTGCAGCAGCCAGGCCGTCAGGCGAGCGCTCCGATCGAGGCGCGGCAGCGACCCGATCTCGATCAGCGGGCGGTCGTGGCTGGCCCGGTCACGGTCCGCGGCGCGCCCGATCTCCGCGTCGAAATCGCCGGCGAGGAAGCGCTGCGCGAGCTCGAGCCGGCGGGGCTTGCCGCTGGTCGTCCTGGGAATCCGGCGGATCGCCAGCAGGTGGGCCACCTCGACCCCGGCCCGCCGCAGCATGTGGGCCTTGAGCCGGCGGCCCAGGGACTCGAGGTCCTCCCCGTGCCCGCCGGGATGATGAAAGAGGACCAGCATCTCCCGTCCGCCGGACGGGTCGCGCACGCCACAGGCGACCGTCCGGCCCGGAGCGAGGCCGGCGAGCTCCTCGGCCACCCGCTCGAGATCATGCGGGTAGTAGTTAAAGCCGTTGAGGACGATCAGCTCCTTGGCCCGGCCGGTCACGACCAGCCGGTCCCCCGCCAGGAAGCCGAGATCGCCGGTCTTGAGCCAGCCGCCGGGGCTCCACAGTGCCGCGGTGGCCTGTGGGTCCTCGTAGTAACCGGCGGCGGCGTCCGGGCTGCGCACCTCGATCAGCCCGATGGTGCTCGCGGCGAGCGGCGTGCCGGCCGTGTCCACGATCCGGACCTCGGTGCCGTCGACGGGTCTGCCGACCTCGACGAAGTCGACGCCGGCGCCGTCCGCCGCGCACGCCCTGACCGCGTCGCCCAGTCCCAGCGAGCGGCGGTCCAGACGGTGCACCCGCAGCTCCTCTCCGGGTGCGGGAAAGGTGACGGCGAGCGTCGCTTCGGCCAGGCCATAGCCGGGGAACAGCGCGCTCGGCGCCAGGCCGCAGGGACGCAGGCGCTCGGCGAAGCGCGCACACAGCTCGGCCGAGATCGGCTCCGAGCCATGGAAGAGCAGGCGCACGGCCGAGAGGTCCAGGCCGGCGGGAACGCCGCCGGCGAGCGCGGCCAGGCTGTGGCGCAGCCCGAAGTTCTGTGTCGACAGCACGGTGCTGCGGTGCTGGCTAGCCTTGGTCAGCCAGAGCAGCGGCTGGCGCACGAACGTCCGGGTCGGCATGATCGCCTGCTCGGCGCCGCACACCAGGGGCAGCAGGTGCCAGCCGATCAGGCCCATGTCATGGGTCAGGGGGAACCAGCTGAGAAAGGAATCGGCGGCGCCGATGCCGGCGCTGCGCGCGAAGCGCCGCAGATGGTCGAGGACCTGCCCGTGGGTGAGCACGACGCCGCGCGGGTCGCCGGTCGAGCCGGAGGAGAACTGCACGAAGGCCACGTCGCGCATCGACGCCGAGGCAACCTCGGCAACCCCGGCGTCGTCTGCGTCGTGGGCGTCGTGGGCGTCGTCGGCAGCGTCAGGCCTGCCGGCGGCTCCGTCCAGGAGGTCTTCGGCGGCGGCGCGCCGTTGCTCCATGCTGCGCCAGACGCCGGCCAACCCCCGGCGCTGCGCGAAAGCCCGCAGTGCCGTGGTGGTGGCGGCGTCACTCACCAGGAAGGGGCGGCGGAGCTGGCTCCAGATCTTGAACGGCTTGAGGCGGTGCTCGTCGACGCTCCCGACCTGCACCGGCACCGGGCAGATCCGTCCCAGGAGGCATGCCCAGAAGAGCGTGAGGAACGCCTCCGGGTCCTCGACTTGCAGGACGATTTCATCTCCGGCCGCGACCGCGTGCGCCTGCAGTCGCAGCAGGACTCGCCGCGCCCGGTGCAGGAGCGCGCGATAGGCAACGTAGTGTTCTTTACCAGTGCCGTCGAGGAACCTGATGCCGCGATCTATTTCGCTTCCAAGCAATGCTGCCGCGAGACTCATAGGAGAAGCAGACCCCCAGGAGAAGCAGACCCCCCCGCTCGAACCCTGCCGCCGACGGCTTTCGTGGGCGTTCGCGAGATTGACATAGGTTGATTACAGCGGTCAAGCAGTTGACTATGGCAGAGGTAAAGCAGTTCAATACGCCAGCTGTCACGCAGTTGACGTTGACTATGACAAGTGATCGTGGTTATGCTGGGGGCAACCGAGCGAATCGATGGCGAAGAAGAGCGATACGGTCAAGCGGGCGAAGCCCCCCCGTCGCGTCTTGAAACGCACGCGGGCGGCGGTGCCGCCGGCCGTGCGACCTGAACCCAACAATGCCAGACAGGAGGACGCAATGGCCGAGGCGGTAGTTGCAAATGACCGGTTTAATCGCGCGACGTCGGTGATCAAGAAGTATGACCTCTATGCGGGCGGCTGGGGCCTGCTGCCGCTGCCGATCGTCGACGTGGTCGCCCTCTTCGCGGTGCAGAGGAAGCTGGTGCGCAAGCTCGCCGCGATCTATGAGGTGCCGTTCAGCGAGGAGCGGGCGAAGGCGGTGATCGCTCCTCTTCTCGGCAGCATCATTCCCACCGGCCTGGCCTGGGGATCGTTCGGCTCCCTGGTCAAGTCGCTGCCCCTGGTGGGTCCGCTGCTGGGTGCTCTCACCATGCCGCTGCTCGGAGGGGCCGCCACGCACGCCCTGGGCAGGACCTTCGTCCAGCACTTCGAGTCCGGCGGTGTGCTGCTCGATTTCGACCCGGTGCGGGCGCGCGAGCACTTCCATCACCATTTCCAGGAAAGCGTTGCCGCCCGCAAGGCCGGCTCGCCTGCTTGATCCCGCTCGTCCCGGCGCCGGCCGAGCACGCCTTGGCACCCACCAGCCGCGGCGAGCTCCCGGCGCCGGCAGCGTTGCGGCCGACCGCGCCCCCCGGCAGGGGATCTCGCGCCAGGGCTGAGCGGCCAGCGGCGCGATGAAGTTCTTCCAGCTCATCCGCGAGGGAGCCAGGATATCGCTGCGCGACCTGATGGCCATCGGCGCCATCGCGGGCCTGAGCAACGCGCTGGTGCTGGCGATCATCAACAAGGTGGTCGAGCTGGGGGGCGGCGTCGGCAGCCAGGGGATCTGGTACCTGCTGCTCTTCCTGGTGACGATCGGGATCTACAACATCGCGCAGCGTCACGTGATGGCGGAGGCGACTACCGAGATCGAAAACCTGTTGCACCGCCTGCGCGTTCGACTGGCCGACAAGATCCGGCATTGTGACCTGCAGCCGCTCGAGGGCATCGGCCGTTCGCAGATTTACGCGAGCGTCAACAAGGAGACGCAGTCCATCTCCCAAGCCTCGGGACTGATCGTGGTGGGTTACCAGGCGGCGATACTGCTCTTTTTCATGCTTTTCTATCTCGCCTGGTTGTCGACCACGGCGCTGTTGATGTACGTCGGCTTCACCGGTGCGGCGATCTTTCTCTATTTGCAACGGATGGGCAACTTCAACAGCGAGCTGCACGCCTCGATGGTGCGGGAGAACACCCTGTTCGACTCGTTCACCGATCTCCTCGACGGATTCAAGGAGGTCAAGATGAATCCCAAGCGCAGCGAGGCGGTCTTCAAGCATCTCGCCGACGCTTCTGCGCACGCCACGGAGATGCGGGTCAAGACCCAGACCTGGATCGCGCATCAGTTCATCTTCTCGCAGATGACGTTCTACCTGCTCGTGGCGGTGATGGTGTTCCTGCTGCCGCGGCTGCTCGATTCCTACGGCGCGGTGGTGGTGAAGACCACGACCACCGTCCTTTTCCTGATCGGCCCGGTCACCAACCTGGTGAGCTCCATCCCGGTCTTTGCGACGGCCAACGCCGCCGCCGAGAACATCGACGCCCTCGAGGCGCTCCTCGACCAATCGGCCTACGTTCCTCCCGCCAGGGAGGCGGAGATGCCGTCGTTTCAGGCAATCCGGTTCCAGGGGGTCACCTTCCAGTACCAGGACCCGCGGACTGCCTCCTGGTTCACCGTCGGCCCGGTCGACCTCGAGCTGCGCCGCGGCGAGACGGTGTTCATCACCGGCGGCAACGGTTCGGGGAAGAGCACGTTCCTGAAGCTGCTCACCGCGCTCTACTATCCCAAGCAAGGGGTGATCCGGGTGGATAACGTGGCGTTGGCGGCGAGCAACTATGAGGCATACCGCAAGCTGTTCACCGCCATCTTCTCGGACTACCACCTGTTCAGCCGGCTCTACGGCCTGGCCGTCGAGCCCGACCAGGTGGCCGCCCTGCTGCAAACTCTGGAGCTCGAAGGCAAGGTGCGCTACGGCGATGACCGTTTCGACACCCTGGAGCTGTCGACGGGCCAGAAGAAGCGGCTCGCCCTGCTGGTGAGCCTGCTCGAGGATGCTCCGATCTATGTCTTCGACGAGTGGGCGGCCGAGCAGGACCCGCATTTCCGGCGGCGATTCTACGAGGAGATCCTTCCCGACCTCAAGCGGCGTGGCAAGCTGGTCGTGGCCGTCACCCACGACGACAGGTACTTCCACGTCGCGGAGCGGGTGCTCAAGATGGAAGAGGGGAGATTCGTCGACTTGTGAGCGAGCCGGAGCAGCCAGGAGCGGCGGCGCCCGTGCCCGAGCAGCCGGCAGCACCGCTCGTGCCAGAGGAGCCGAGGGCGGAGCAGCCGAGGCGGGAGCAGCCGGCAGGGCCGGGCGTGCCGGAGCAGCCGGCAGAGCTGAGCTTGCCAGAGCAGTCGGCAGCGCCGAGCGTGCCGGAGCAGCGCCCGCCAGGGCACCGCCGGCACCGGATCTGGTGGGCGCTGATCATCCTGGCCGGGGTGCTGGCCTTGCTCTTCATTCTCCCGAGCGTGGTGTTCACCGTGCCGGCGGGACACGCTGCCGTGATCTGGCACCGCTTCGCCGGCGGCACGGACGTGCGGCATGTGCGCGCGGAGGGAACCCGCCTCAAACAGCCCTGGGACCTGGCGACGATCTACGACATCCGGCTGCAGACCAAGAGCCACGTCTTCGGCGTGCTCACCGGCGACGGCTTGCGGCCCGAGGTCTCCATGACGGTGCGTTTCCGGCTCTTCCGGGATGCGCTCGGCGAGCTGCACAAGAACGTGGGGCCGCAATACATCGATACGCTGCTGGTTCCCGAGATGGGCGCGCACATCCGTGAGGAGTTCGCCCGTTATCTCGAACACGACCTCTATACCATCAAGCGCGAGGAGATCCAGGATCGTCTCTTGCGCAAGATGCGCGCCAACTCGTCTTTCAGCTATCAGTTCCGCGAGGGCCAGCGGCGCCCGGCCCTTTTCATCGAGGACGTGCTGGTCCTCGACATCCGCTTGCCCAGAACGATCGCCAAGGCGATCGAGGACAAGCTCGCCGAGGAGCAGCACATGCTGCAGTATGTGTTCCGTTTGCAGCTCGAGGAGAAGGAGGCGAAGCGCAAGGAGATCGAGGCTGAAGGCATCCGCCGCTTCCAGGAGATCGTGACCGGCGGCATCTCCGACCGCTACCTGCGATGGAAGGGAATCGACGCCACTCTCGAGCTTGCCCGTTCCAACAATACGAAAGTCGTGGTGATCGGCTCCGGGACCGGCGGCCTGCCGATCATCCTCGGCGGCCTCAACGAGCTCGCCGCCGCGCCAGCTCCCGGACAGAGCCCGGCCACGGGCAACGCCGGCGCCCGCGCGGCGCGGTCCGCCGCGGCGGCCTCGACCGGCAGCTCGGCGGGAGCCCCGCCCCCCTTGCGCCCGCCTCCCCTGCCGCCGGCGTCGGCTGCTGCCCCGCCGCCGCGGTGACCGTCACGCCGGCCGCGCCTTCAGGCCGCGCCGGAGGTAGGTCCAAGCATCGAGGCAGATTTCCGGCTCCCCATCGGCGCATTCCCGCACAGTATTAAGTGAGTGCCCAAGAAGAGGAGGCGCCCCATGAAACGGAAGCTGTTCATGTTCGCGGTACTCGTCGGAGTCTGCAGTTTCAACCTTGCCGATCGTCTGCCCTCGGCGACGGCGAGCTCGCTCGCGGTAACTCCGGGTGCGGGCGAAGCCTTCGTGCAGTGGCTCTCGGGCGAAGGGGCCGGTTATTCGCCGCCCCTCTGCAACTCCGGCTGGTGCGCTACCCACCAGGACCTCGCTTGCACCTGTCCGGAAGGGACTGTCAGGGAGTATCAACTGGGCCCCTGCGACACCTGGAGGATCGACTGCAACGCCCTCTGATCGCCTGACCCGGCGCGGGCGGTCCGCTGGGGACCGCCCGGGCTCGACGTGATCAGCGGCAGTCCGTCATTTCCTGCTAGAAGGCCGAGGCGACCAGCTGCTTGAGGCTCGCGAGGACGTCGTTCCGCTGGGCGTCCGACGCCGCGTCGAGACGGTTCTGGATCTCGCCCAGCCGCGGCGCGAGGCCGCGGTGCAGGCGGTCGTAGAACTCTTGCGGCGGCAGCTTGGCATAGACCGGCTGGAGCTGCTGGACGAGGAGTGGGCACCACCACCACCAGGTCTCGTAGCGCTGGCCGAGAAAGCTGTCGCCTGCCGCCTCGGAGGTCTCGCTGTAGACCGGCAGATCGACGGGGTCGTGCACGGCGTCGGCGTAGTTGAAGGCTTCCTCGGCGTCGATCTTGCCATCGCCATCGGCATCGGGATTGGGCGCCAGGCTGGCGCCATAGGGGGTGTGTTTGGCCATGGCGGAGATCCAGTCTCGCGCGAAGGGGTCGAACTCGGGTCCGCCGTTGGAGCTCATGGTCTCGGGCACCGCCGAGGCCACGGTGGTGAGAGCGGCCGTGCTGGCGGCGATGATCGGAGCGTTGAAGCCCCCCGAGTGGCACTGCTCCATCATGACCATCAGGCAGTGATACTTCGGGAACCCGGCGAGCTTGGCGGCGAAGTCGGCGGCGTAGTAGGGCGTGCCCCAGTTGAGGGCGCACAGATTCGCCTGGCCCGGTCCGTCGTAGCCGCCGTGATTGTTGGTATGGATGAGCAGGAGATCGTCCGCGGTGAGCCGCTTCTTGACGTCGTCGAGGACGGCCTCGAGATCCGCCTTGGTCCCCTTGCCCTTGACCGGCATCCGATAGGGCGTGTTGTCGCCCGGCCAGGCGACGATGGGATGAGGTCCGTTGTTGTAGTCGACCGTGCCGTCATGGTTGAGGCAGTAGATGTTGTCGTCCGCGAAGCCGTAGAGGTCGCGCAGCGTGCGGTAGAGGAATTCGAGATCGTTGGTGTGCCGGTTGTCGGAGTTGCCAGCGTAGAGGATCGCGTAGCGCTGGCCGACCGGGAAGCTGATCGGGCAGAGAAGCTGCGGCCTCAATGGCCAGAGCCTGTTCTGGGGGGAGAAGCCGACCGGTTGATGGAAGGCGATGTAGTCCGGCTGGGGCCGGGAGAAGGGCGGGAACTGCGCCGGCACTTCCTTGTAGCGCTTGGGGTACTTGCTCTCCGCGGCGTAGAGCAGGTAGCGGCAGGGATGGCCCCAGTTGTAGGTCGGAGCGTCGTCGGCGAAAACCAGGATGGTCTTCTCTTCGATTCGGATCTGCTGCTGGTTGGCCTTGATCACCGCGCCGGCCGGCAAGACCTTGGTGTGGACGTGGAGGTTGGTCGCGTGAAAGCGGGCGGTGGCCAGGCTCTGGACAGCGTGGTCCTGGATGGCGCGGAGGATCGCGCCGTCGATGCTGACGGTCCGTTCATCGTTCATGAGGAAGTCTCCTTTCCTGTCGTATGGCTAAACGACCAGGGAGGAGGATTCCCCTCATTGGCGGCCGGCGATCGCCCAATCGGGAACGGCTTCGCCGCGCCAGATGAGCTCCCAGTCGTCCACCGCGCCCCTCCGAAAGGGGGGAAATGCGGCCTCGACCGTACGGATCTCGCCGCTGTCACGCGCGACCAGGAGATACCGGCAAGGGTGGCCCCAGTTGGCAGCCGGCTGGAGATCGATGAAGGCGAGGAGGGCGGGCCATGGCACCTCCACCTCGGTCCGGTCGAGGGTCACCGTCGTTGCGGCTGCCAGCTCTCGCCGGGCAAGCCAGGCCACGCTGGTGCGCAGCTCGCCGGAGGTGAGACCGGCGAGAACGCGGGCGGCGATGTCGCTCCGGGTCACCGCGTCTACTTCTCCTTCAGGACCTCGTGCACGAACTGGACGGCCATGGCTCCCTCTCCCACCGCCGAGGCGACTCGGTCATCTCTCGTTCTCCTGCCGCACCGGCAAGGCGAGCGGATCCGGTCGAATCACCGGACTCTTGCCCACCGCCCGACCTTATACCCGAACTCATAACAGCAGCTTGAAGAGGCCGAGGCGACCTCCCAATGCCGGGTTCGGGGATACCGCGCTGTTGGATCGTCCGGCAGAGCCAGCAGCCCGAGGTGCTGGACGAGATCGTCGCCGCCTGGGACGCGACCCACATCAGGTGGCGGAGTGCCAGGTGCGGTCCGAGCTGGCGATCATCTCGCTTCCCGTCCAGACTACCGTGGTTTCCACCCGCGCCGACGGGTGCACCGGCGGTCGCCGTCGCCCGCCATCGATCCGTCGCGGGGTTGTAGCGCCTGCCCGTGCTCAGCGGGTCGGCGGTTGACGCCAGTTCCTTATTATATTATGATAGTTAAATAAGCAGTAGGAGGATTTATGGAGAACCCAGTTCGTCTCCTCGTCATCGCCAGCCTGGTCGTCCTCGCGTCTGTCTCGGCGCGGGCCGACCGCATCGCCGACAGCCGCCAGGTCGCGACTCCTGCCGTCGGCTGTCCGGCGCCGGCCACGCCGCCGGCAACCCTTGCCGCGGATCAGGCTGCGACATCGGCGCCGGTTCCTGAGCTGTCCGCACTGCTGCCCGGTCGTGACGCCGATCGGCCCTTCATGCCGAAGCCAGTGCCTTTCACCAATGGCTACTGTTGCGATCCGACAAACCTCAAGTGGTGCGTCTTCGAGCCGCAGCAGGCGTGCCTCAATGGCAGCGGTTGGTGGACCTTGTCCTACAGCGTCTGCGCGGCCCGCTGTCCCATGTCCTGATCAACGGACGCCGCTCACGGCTCCCCAGGATCTCGCGGCGCTACTCGGCCCGTAGCGCGGCGACGGGATCGACGGTCGCGGCGCGCAGCGCCGGCAGGTAGCTTGCCAGCATCGCGACCGACACCAGACCGGTGGTCACGCCGGCGTAGGTCAGCGGATCGACGGGACTCACGGCGAAGAGCAGCGACGCCATCAGGCGGGTGAGCGCCACCGCGCCGGCGACGCCGAAGACGATGCCGGCCGCGGCCAGCCGCAGTCCCTGCCCGACGAACATCCGCGTCACCATCTCGTGGCGCGCGCCGAGCGCCATCCGGATGCCGATCTCGCGCGTGCGCTGCGACACCGCGTAGGCGATGACGCCGTAGAGACCGGCGATGCCGAGCAGCAGCGCCATCACGCTGGCGATCGACAGCATCACCACCGTGAACGACGTGCGGGCGAGCGATTTGTCGTAGATCTCGCGCAGCGTGCGGACGTTGGCGAGCGGCAGGCTCGGATTGACGCTCCACACCGCGCGACCGACCTCGCTCATCAGGCCGCTCGACCCGGCGCGGCCGCTGCGGATGACGAGGGCGATGGTGCGCTGCACGACGGTGCGGTCGCCCTCGAAATCCTCCATCAGCAACGGCCAACAGACGAACGTCGGCGCCTCGCGGTCGACGCCGTTGGTGCGCTCGTCGCCGACCACGCCAACGACCTCGCGCCAGGGCGACTTGAGCGTTTCGCGGACCTGTTTGCCGATCGCCGCCGCCGGGTCGTGCCAGAGCTCGCGCGCGAGGTTCTGCGAGACGAGCACCACGCGGCGCTTGCCATAGACGTCGTCCCAGGTGAGATCACGCCCGGCGATGAGCGCGTTGCCCATCGTCTTGAGCAGGCCGGGGGCGATGAACTTGAAGCGGCGCAAGGGCGGCAGCTGCCCCTCGGCGTAGGCCTTGTCCTGCGCGAACAACGGATCGCTCCAGCCGCTGCCATCCATCGGTATCGTCGTCGTCAGCCCCACCGACGACACGCCGGGGACCGCCGCGATGCGCTCCGCCAGGCGCTGCTGCAGGCGGACGACCGGCTCGCCGTCGGCCGCGACCGACGAGGGAATCGAGATATAGAGCGTGAGGACCTCGTCGGGCCGTGCGAAGCCGGGCTCGACGTGCCGCAGCGCCCGGAAGGTGCGGATCATGAGGCCGGAGGCCACCAGCAGCACGAGCGCCAGGGCGACTTGCGCCACGACGAGGGTGTTGCGCGCGCGGTTCCGCTCCTTGCCCTCGCTCAGCGTGCGGCCGCCCGCGCGCAGCGCCACGCCGAGCTGCGGGCCGGCAAACTTGAGGACCGGGATGGCGCCGAAGAGCGCGGCCGCCAGCAGGGAGATCACGAAGGTGAAGAGGAGCACCGCGCCATCGATCGTGATCTCGCCGAGCCGCGGCAGGTTCGCCGGCGCGATCGCGATCAGCAGGCGCACACCGCCCCAGGCAAGACCGAGTCCGAGGGCGCCGCCGAGCAGGCCGAGCACGAGGCTTTCGACCATCAGCTCGCGCGCGATGCGTCCCCACCCGGCGCCGAGCGCCGCGCGGACCGCCAACTCGTGCTGGCGGCCGCTGGTCCGCACCAGCAGCAAGTTGGCGACGTTCGCGCAGGCGATCAGCAGCACGACACCGATCGTCCCCATCAACACCCAGAGCACGCGGCCGACGTCGCCGACGAGGCTCTGCTTGAGCGGTTTGAGCGCCGGCCTGAGCCGCGCGTCGGCGAACATCTTGGCGTTGTATCCGGGGAACGGCGGAAAGGAGCCGATCGCGACCGGAATCAACCGCCCAGCGTCGGCCGCCGCCTGCTCGAGCGTCACGCCGGAGGCCAGGCGGGCGACGGCCTGGTAGCTGAAGTTGCCGAGATGCACCTTGCTGCGGTCGAGCCGCAGCGGCATGAACGCCGCGGCGTCGCGGTCGAGGAAGCGGAACGTCGCCGGGAGCACGCCGATCACCTCGCGCGCCCGGCCGTCGACGGTCACGCGCCGCCCGATGGTCTTCGGATCGGCGCCGAAACGCGACCGCCAGTAGCCGTAGCTGAGGATCATCGTCTCCGGGCCGCCCGGCGCGTCGTCGGCGCGGGTGAACAGCCGCCCGAGCAGCGGCCTCACCCCGAGGATGGGCAGCATGCCGTCGGTCACGTCGACCGTCCGGATCTCCTCCGGCTCGCCAACACCGGTGACGCTGTCGGTGTCGGGGCGCCACAACCCGACGTTCCGGAAGGTCTTCGACCGCTCACGGTAGGTGAAGTAGAGGAAAGGTGCGGCGCCGGCACTCGTCAGGTTGACACCCGGCGCGGCGTGATCGACCTCCACCAGCTCCTCGGGACGGACGTAGCGCAGCGGTTTGAGCAGGATCCCATTGACCACGCTGAAGATAGCGCCGTTGGCGCCGATGCCGAGGGCGAGGGTCAGCACGGCGATGGCGGTGAAGGCCGGGGCTTTGGCGAGGCGGCGGAGCGCATGCCTGATCAGCATGCCTTACCTACGGGCCCTCCGTTGCGGAGGTTTCTCGCTCGCCGGCAAGCGGAAGTGGTCATAGGGGCGTGTGAGATGGGGCTGAAGGCCGAGATGGCCTAGAATGGACGTCCGGAGGTGAGCTGTGGCCGTTCTAACCCGCAAGCGGCTCCTGACTAACGAGGAGTACCACCACATACTCGGAGCGGGGATCCTCGCGGAAGAAGAGCGAGTGGAGCTGATCCATGGTGAGATCCTCGAGATGGGCCCGATCTGCAACCGGCATGCGGCCTGCCTGCGCAGGCTCCTCCGTCTTCTCACCCCGGCGCTTGGCCCAGACGTCATGCTCGACGTCCAGAACCCAATCCATCTGCCCAAGGAGAAGTCGGAGCCCCAGCCCGACCTCATTCTGCTCCGCTCTCGAGAGGACGGTTACGCCGCTCGGCCCCCGACCGCCGAAGACATCCTCCTGCTCATCGAGATCGCAGATCGCTCCCTCGCCTACGACCACGATGTCAAGGTGCCGCTCTACGCTCACAGCGGCATTCCCGAGGTCTGGTTGGTCGACCTCGCGGGAGCTTCTATCGTGGTGCATCGCAGTCCTGGTGAGAATGGCTATCTGGATGTCCAATCTCTGGGCCCAGGAGAAACTCTCGCGCCCGCAGGCCTCCCCGGCACTCGCCTCTCGGTTGGCGCAATCCTCGGCTGACACGCTCCCGGGTGTCGCCCCCTGTGAAGCTCGGCCAAGGCCGTTCACCCCTGTGAAGCCCATGGGGCTGATAGAACGGCGACGCAAGCGAGCACAAGAGGATTAGGAGCAATGGTCAAGAAGCAAGAACTCGGCATTCCGGTGACCCCCAGCAGCGGCAGCGTATTCGACGATCTGGGTTTCCCTGAGCCTGAGGAGGAGCTGACAAAAGCCCAGCTTGCTAGCCACATCCGGCAAGTCGTCAAGCGCCGGCGGCTGACCCAGGTCGCTGCTGCGGCACTTATGGGCATCGATCAGCCCAAGGTGTCGGCACTGCTCAACGGTCGTCTCGCGAACTTCTCGAGCGACCGCCTGATGCGCCTTTTGACCGCACTCGGACAGGACGTGGAGATCGTGGTGAGGGCGAAGCCCCGAAACCGCGA
>DASZHY010000290.1:0-11468 GCA_035949675.1 Thermoanaerobaculia bacterium | reverse complement strand
AAACAGAAACAAAAGGGGCCCGATGCGCTTCCTCCTGGTTCCAGCGCTCACGCTGATGCTGGCGACGGCGGCTTCCGCCGACCTCCTTCCCTACGGCGACACGATCCAGGTCACCAACGATCCCACCGCCAACAACTACGGCGTCGCGACCGCTGTGCAGGCAGACGGTTCGTTCCTCGTGGTGTTGTCCCGCGCTGTGACCTTCCCGAGCGGGCTGGGAGAAGGTGAGGTCGCCGAGCAGGCCTTCGATAGCACTGGCGCCGCGCTTGGCCCGATCAAAGTGCTCGATTTGGGCTACAACGCGTTCCAGACCTCGGCAGTGGCCCTTCCCAACGGGAGCTACGTCGTCGCCTGGACCAGGAACCTCGGACCCTGGGCCCAGGTCGTCGACGGGAACGGCACCCCGATCGGGGCGCCGGCGGTAGTGCCCGACAGCCCCGTCGACGACGCCGGCACCGATGTCCGCCTGACTGCTACGGCAGTGGGCTTCGCGGCCGTCTGGAAGCACACCGACCCCGCAGGGCCCGACACGAGCGGAGCTCCGCGCCATACCCAGCTGTTCTACGTGCGACTCTTTGGAGCAGATGGCACGCCGCAGGGGCCGGCATTGGCGGAAACGCCAGAAAGCCTACCCTCCAGCGCGTCGCCGGACCCCAGCGTCGCCGACCTCGCCGCCCTCCCAAGCGGCGGGTTCATCCTGGTGTGGTCCCGCGACCAAGCGCCGAACCCGCCGTCGACTCTCCAGGCGCTGGTGCTCGACGCGCAGGGTTCGCCGACCTCCGCGGAGCCAATGGTCGTCGACTCCGAGCCGTACTTCGAGGGTGGCATGGTGCCCAGGGTGCTCGTTGAACCAGACGGAAGCTGCGAGATTGTCTGGGTGCACAGTGGCATCCTGGCCGTTCGCCGCCTCACTACGACCGGACTCAGCCCGATGGTCTTGTCGACCGCGGTGCAGATTGGTTCCCCCGGGTTCCAGGTGACAACGGACCAGCATGGACACCTCTACGCGATGGACGGGATCTTCGACACCATCTCCTATGCGGATCTTTCCCACCTGCTTTGGACGCTCGACGACTCCGGGCACTATTCCGCGGGACCCATCACTGCGATGAACACGGTGCTCGCTACGACGGGCGCGGTGGCTACCAATGGGGGCGGCACCGCGGTCGTGGCGTGGATTGGTAACGGTACCGGCGTCCCCAATCATGTTGACTTCTTCGTTCGTCGCTTCCGCTCGACCTGCATCCCCGGGGGCGGCGAGCTCTGTTTGAGTTTGAACGGCAGGTTCGCTTTCGCAGCCACCTGGCAGACGCTGGACGGTAACCAGGGTCCGGGGACGCCGACTCCCCTGGTCGGCGACTCTGGCGGCTTCTGGTTCTTCTCGGCGAGCAACGTCGAGCTGGTAGCAAAAATCATCGACGGCCGTGCCGTCAACGGCTCTTTCTGGGTGCTGTGGGGCGGGATGACCAATGTCGCAGTTACGCTGCAAGTCACCGACACGCTCGCCGGAGCGACCCGCACCTACAACAATCCGCAGGGAAATTTCCCCAGCTTCGCTGACGTCAACGCTTTCCCCGATTCGCAGCCGCCCCCTGGCGTCCACCCGCCACCGGTGCCTCCGCACGAGGCGGTCGCCGGCGCGGACGCCTCGCCGTGCACGACGACAACGACCACGCTCTGTCTCCACGGTCGCTTCCTCGTCGCCGTGCAGTGGAACGACGGCGAGAACATCGGCGTGGGTCAGGGGATCCCGGCCACGTTCGACTCTGGCTACATGTGGTTCTTTGCGCCAGGGAACATCGAGATGGCGGTCAAGATCCTCGACGGTACATCGCTCAATGGGCACTTTTGGGTGTTTGCAGCGAGCCTCACCAATGTGAGCTACGGATTGACCATTACCGATACGGTGACGGGCGCAGTCCGCGTCTATCAGAACCCCTTGGGCGTGATGAGGAGTTTCGCCGATACGTCGGCGTTCTAGCCGGAGAGCGGCAAGAACCTGGGGATTGCGTTCTATGCGGCCTTCGTCGTCGACAATGGAACACCTGTGTAGCGCTCGAGGTCGCCGTTGACGAGAGCCGTACGAACCTGCAGCAGACCCTGGGCGCCGTCGCGCGTCCAGCGCAGCTGGCGCTTCTTGCACATGCGCTGGTTAATGACCTGGTTGACCGACGACTCTACGTGAGCGGTCGAGACGCGCTCGCCTCGCCTGTAGGAGCTGGCGTAGTCGATCAGGGCGCCGGCGTTGCTGAACAGGTAGTTGCTGAGCTCGCTGAGCTGGTCGCAGAGCCCTCGCACGACGGAGATCGCGCGTGGGCTGGCGGCGCCGTCATCGCAGGTCCTGGGCTGTGACCAGCTGGTTCTGCAAACCACTACGCAGCCAGAGGATCGCCCAATCGGCGCCGGGAAAGTCACCTCTAGTAGCACGCGGGCCCCGATGGGGGGAGGATGAGCGTTCCCACCAGGGCGATGAGCCGCAGCCGATACACCACCACGTACCGGCCGAGCCTGATGGCCCGAGTAAAGGCGTCCTGCGTGCCGGTGCTTTTCCCGTCCCAGAAGGCCACCATGCACCGGAGAGGCGACGTTGGGCTGCCGGCGGTGACTTCACCGGGGGCGCCGCTGCCATCGACATCGAGCCTGCCGGGCGGCCATGCGACCGGCGTCGACTCCGGCCACCGGCCGAGAACCGTGACCAGCCGTGCCCTCATCGGGGGCCTCAGGCCCCCCGCCCGACGAGTCCGGGGCTCCCCAGACGTGCCTCTCGCCCGCTCCGCGAGGGGCACCGACAGCCGCCCGCACCTGCCGCACCGCACGAACGGCCTGGCCAGCGCCTTTAGACCCAGGACCCACGGTCTCCCAGACCAAGAGACCCGTTGTCCCGTGGTGTCCCGGTTGTCACCCAGTGGCGCTATTGTGCACCAGCTCAATGTGTTGCAGCGTGCTCTGAAATGACAACAGCGACCATTAGTGGCACCAGATGACACCACCGGACAATTTTCAGGGTGCCAAATGAGTGCCAACCATTCTCGTCCTACTGCCTCCAAGACAAGCACTTGCAGCCCACCATAGAAAGAAAACGCGCCGGCTACGCGGGCGATTCAGAGGGCCTTGGACCGCGCCCAGCCGGCCTCTTCGAGGATCTTTTCCCCAGACGACGACTCGCCGCGCGCCACGGCGACGACGGCGCGCTTACCGCACCACCGGACGACGGTCCTGCTTGGCCCTCGATCTCCACCTCCGCGAACTACGGCCTTTTGCGACCCCCACCCTCGACCGATTCGCCGGCACCCCCAAAACGCCGCACCGATGCGGCCTGCCATGCGCCGCCGAGGAAAGGTGGGTCAGGGTCGCGAAGCCCGCAAGCCGCGGTCCCGGGTGTCGGCGCTCGCGGCTCCACTGGCTCCACTCCGTATGATTGTAGCGACACCTGTACTGTGGTAACATACCAGCGTGGACGTAGGCACTGGAATTGGGATTATCTCAACGCTCATTTCACTCTGGGGAGTCTATTTGGCGCGCCTCCAAGCCTCCGGCTCTGCCACGAGTGCGCCAAAGTATAAAAAAAACTATCTGTTATGCTGAAACAGGCAACTCATCAATTATAGTAATTCAAGAGAGCCGCACGCGACGCCGGCCCCCTGCCAGCCCTGCTGTCGACGCTCACGGCCGTTGCGGAATCCATGCCTCGGCGGGGAAGAACGTCGGCGACACGAGCTGGATGCAGCCGATCATCTCGGAGCCGGCCAGAAGCTCGCCATGGTCGCCGACCATGGCCACCCCGCCCTGGGCGCCGCCCTCGCCGAACGGTGCCTTCGAGCTCATCGACCCGGTGCGGGACGGCGTCTACCGCAGTGGCGACGGCGGGAGGACGTGGCGCGACACCAACCGCACCCTGCCAGCGGCAGACTACTTCGACCTCGCGGCCGATCCCGACGAGCCGACGCCGCCTGGGTCATCGATGGCTCCACGCAGGGTCCGACCCGCCTCTACCACACGCGCGGGGCGGCGCCCGCTGGCGCGCCCTCACGGCTCCCGAGGGCTCCTTCATCGTCGCGGCCGGGCGCGGCGGCGTGGTCTACGTCGCCGGCTCCGGCACCTTCGCCCGCAGCGCCGACCAGGGACGCACCTGGCAGTCCGTGACCGCCAGCCTGGGGCCCCTACACCGGCGCCGGCTCGGTCGCCAGCGATTACTTCCATCCCGGCCTGCTCTACGCCGCGATCGAAGGCCCGGCCGCGCGACCGGCATCTGGGTGACCGAGGACGGCGGCGCGACCTGCGCGAAGGACTCGAGCTCATCCGTTTCGTGCCACTGCCCATCGTCGCCCCTGCACGCGTCGCTCGAGCCCACGCACTCGCTCCCCATGAGAGACTCGGGTCGGACGCGATCGGCCGGTCGCCTTCGCGGCGCCCCGCCCGGATCCACGCGGCGAGCGGGGCCGGCACCAGCGGTCCGGCTCTGCTCGAGGAGCGCGGCGAGGGCCAGACGGCGCCGGCACCGGAGCGTGCGCCATGACCATTCGAGCAGTCGACGAGGAGGCGCTCCAGACCCCTCAGCGGTCCGGCCTGCCGCCCTGCCTCTACATTGCGGTGGGCGCCAGGGACGAGCTCGCGATCCAGCGCTACGTCGGCCGGATCGTCGAAGTGCTCGCCGGCGGCTCGCCGCCTCGCGCGTTGCGGATCGAGGCGTACGACCCGCCGGATCGAGACCCCCGCCTGCCCATCTGCAGCTCCCGGCGGCGGCGATCCTGCACGCACCGCGTCAGGTCTGGGTCCATGTCGACTTCCCGGCCTATCGGCGCGCCTACGCGCAGGCGTTCCCTGAGGAGCCTCCCCACGGCCGCGTGCTGGACCATGTCCTGAACCGCAGCGTCGCCCGCCTCAAGGGATTCCCCTACCTGCGGATCATCCCCATCTCGAGAGGCGCGAACTCGAGCAGCGGCAGCCTCTCGGAACGCTGGAGCGTCGAGCACCACGGCACGTCCGCGATGCGGCAACGCAACGCCGCCTCGCGCGCCGCGGTCCAGTATGCCGACCTCGCGGACCTGGTGAAGATGCTGGACGTCAAGACCGGCGGCGGGGTCATGGACCCCGTCAACGCCGCCCAGGACCTGGTGAGAGCCCCGCGGGAGACATGATGCGACGTTTCACCTCCCCATCCTGCATGGAGGTTCGACGAGAAGTCCGAGGCGACCCTTCCAATCTCACCGCGCAGCGGGACGGTGCGGCGCGAGGGGTGCTGGCGGCCGGTTGAGGGTGGGGGTGGCCGAGGGCCGCAAGGACGGCGACGCCGGTCGCCGGCCTCGCCGCCGTGCGGCGGAGGCGACGGCCGTCCGAAGCCCGCCGGGACCGCGGCCGGGCCGGAACAAGGGCGTGCTGGCCGTCAGCGCGGCGCTGACCGGTGGCAACCGCCGCGACGGGCGGGCCGCGCCTCCCGCCATGCGACACGCAGGCCAGCATTTAGGCGCGATCCCGCGCTGCCGCGGCGCTGGCGCCGAGCGCTGTCAGATGGCCGTACCGCCGCAGGTGCGCATCGTCTGACCACAGGTGCCGAAGGCGGTGCCGCCATCGCTGCCGCCGAAGGCTTTCTCCGCCTGGTGCGGGTCGAGCTGCCGCAAAGTCTCGCGGTTGAGGGTGATTGCCAAAGCCTTCTTCTTCATCGTCAGTTCCTTTCTAGTGGTGCGCCGGCCTGCGGTTCGACCCCTGCCCATTTGGCTCAGGCGACGGCTCGGGCCGCCGCCAAGAGGCGCAGGCCGAACGCGATCTATATACACAGTGCGACGGCGTTACAGTAACGTACCTCAATACGGGAGAGCTACCGATGCAACAGACCGCGGCGACCTCTTTCAGCCGCCTGGTTGCCTCGTCTGCCATCGCCACAAGCCAGCTGCTGACCGAGCGGTACTTGAGCCAGCGCGCCACCAGCGCCCACCGCCGGGCCTGATCCTGGCTGGCCCGAACGGTAAACGAGATGGCTGTTAGCGCGCACGCTTCTCTGCAGCGAGATGCTCACGTTCGCCTTCAGCGGAGAAAGCCCTGTAGATATTGGAGGTAGCCGGGTTCAAGGGGAGGTCGTTGGCTGAGCTCATCGATGATGGGCAGAAAGTAGGCAAGACTTCGGATCGGCCGCAGTGCAGGCAGATCGGCGGGGCGGGCCCGGCGGCGGGCGTAGGCGAGGAGTATCGCGGAGTCGATGAGCGCGAGGTCGAGGGGCTGCTCGGCGAGGCGGCGCGCGAGCTGTCGGTCGGCCCGGGCGGCCATGCGACCGGCGTCGACTCCGGCCACCGGCCGAGAACCGTGACCCGCGGTGCATGCCCTGACCAAGGGCCTCAGGCCCCCCACCCACGCCCGCAGTCCCTCGCCTTCGCCACCTGCAGAGACGGCTGCTGGCGGGGCATACGCGGCGAGCGTAGAATGGTGGGACACAGCGGGGACGAGAAGCGGGGAATGGCCAAGCTCTCAAGGGAAGTCAAAACTTTCTGGTGCACCAGCTTGCGTGCTTCCTCACGCCTTCCGAGACCACCGCCGCCAGTAGACGGCGAGGTCGGCATGGGGCGTTGGTCCAACGCTTACGCTGGAGAGCGGGGAAGAGCCATTCCGCCGCAAAGAGCGGAAGGCTGTAATGAGGAATGATCGTCGAAGGCCCGGAGCGAAAGCCAATCAGAGAGGCAGGCGCGCCGATGAAGAGCAGAGAAGAATATCTATGCTCGTTCCAGGATAAGCTGCTCGCGACGTTGGGCGAGACGTACAAGTCGCTCCAGCAGAGCTTCCTCTTGGCGTATGGCCTGTCGATGCTACTTCTGCTCTTCGCGTGGGGCTCGGTAGCCGACCTTTCGTTTCTAGGGGCAAAGCTGAACGTCGAGCGGCCGGTGGTTGTGTCCCTTCTCCCTCTTTTCCTGGCTGCCGTCTACATTCTGATTGATCTTCAACTGTTCAGAGTGGCGGGAATCTACAGCGCCATTTACGTAGAAGCAGGCGAGATTGTGAAGCTGAACTCGGAGGCCAGACCCATCTACCTGACGGATCTGCAGCACTTCGAGTCGGGCATCGCTGGCGTGATCCTGGCGCTCTCGCGCTGGCAGGCCAACAAGCTGCTCACCAGGAGCCCCTTTCGCTCGTGGGCGGCTGGCAATCAAGGGTTCCTCGCGCAAATGGTGTGGGCTGCTTCTCAGTCGATCAGTATTTTTAATTGGGCCTATACATTGGTCATCCGCACCTGTTTGGCCCTAATGCTCTTCCTCCTCCCCCTCGTGGCTGCGTTCTACGGCATCTATGAATGGGTCCTCGTGCCGCAGACGGCACGCCGCGCTCTGCTCTTCATGTCACTGGTCGTTCTTGGGATCTCTGCAATCGTCACCGTTGGGTTTGTGGTGTTCTTGTTTTTTGCGACTTTTGTCGACTTGCTCAAGGCGTTCAACGGTGATCTGGTGCGGACGGCGGGCAATCTGCGGGAAGCTGCCAAGGAACTCCTCGAGTCGAGGCTGATCAAGCGCCTCCTGCGAGTTGGTGGAGTCCCTCCCTTTACGAGCGATTGAGCTGCACACAGCCGGGGGCGGCCAGCCCGTGCTCTCTGCCCTTCTGGTTCGGGATGGCCCCTACCTGGCGGGGCCGCATCCCACAACCAGCGGGTCGCTGAGCGCTGCGATCGCATGGTGGCCTTCTGGGACGGGAAGAGCACCGCCGCGCGGCGAGAGCCGCCCGCTCCAGGCGCGGCGCCAGGCGGTTCTAGTACCCGAGCTCGAACTCCTTCTTTCATCCGTTGCAGCACAATGCCCGGGTCGCGGCCTTTCCGGCGCAGCTCAATCATTCCCCTGAAAACGACATCGTCCACGAAAAAGATCAGGCAGTCGTGGTCTCGATAGGCGTCGGCGCGCGCTTGCACCGCCGACGACGACGGCGGCAGCCGCGACACCAGCAGGCCAAAGCGCCCCAGGCTCTTGTTGGCGAAGTAGAGCCGCAGCTGATGGACGTGGTCCTTGGTCACCGGCTGTCTGTAGTTCTTGAACTCGGCCACTACATGCTTGGCGGCAAGCTCCTGGCGCAAGGTGCTCCAGAAGTAGTCGAAAGCCGTGTTGGGGAGCACCGCATCCCTGATGTCATGTCCATCCGTGCGGCGGGATTGAGGGATGATCCTCTCCAGAGGCGGCACGAAAAGGTAGTCGAGAGCCTCCACACAGAAGGACTCGAACCGCGCCGCCTGCGCCCGACCGGGCGGGCAGGAGGACAACTCTAAGAGAAGCGTCCGCCCGCGATCCCGGGCCAGATCGGAGACCACCTTGGCAAAATCGTCGGCAGCAGGTCGCTCTTCTGGAAAAACGCGCACCGATCCTGATCTTTGAAGAACCTCTTCACTTCGGCGAAGTCGGCGTGAGTGAACACCACGATCGGGACGTCCGGGAGCGCGGGTGAGAGACATGCTTCAGCGTAGCGACTCGGCAGCTTCGGCCAAGGAGGCAGTTCTTGCCGGGATGCCACTACGCCACAACCGCTACCCTGACCCTTCTGGCTCGACCGTCTCCTCAAGACGACGGGCTTGCCGCCCAAGGAGGTCATTTACATCGGGCGCGAGAAATAGCCAAGGGCGCATAGGGTTGCGGAATGAGAAGGGCGCGCGTAATCTGAGCGCATGAGTTCGCCCGTTAGCGTAGAGCTGGAAGTGTCCCCATCTGTTAGTGCAATCTACAGTAGTATACAGATTTAGGAGGGGCCATGGATCACCAATCGCCGAAGGATGGCTTTGTGATTACAGTGTTGGCAGCAGATCAGGCACAGGTCACGCGGGGGACGCCCATTCTTCAAATGGACACCGAAGACGAGGACAAGGAATTAGGGCGCCTAAGGACGATGGAAGCTGTACGGGCTCTCGTTGCGTCTCAATATCAAGGGGACGAGCTTGCTAATACACTTGCGCTTGCGCAAAATGCTGTCACCCTCGGCGAAAAGACAGAGCGTGAAACCCATACCGCGTTGCAGATTGCAGAAGTTCACGTCAAATCCGGGACGTATAAAGATATTGAACTGATTTCTGCCACCTATGACCACGACAAAGCGCAGCTAACTCTCGAGAAGGCTAGGGAAAATCTTAAGAAGCTTAACTTTGCGATTGATCGCCAAGCAAAATCGAACGCGCTGGTGCGGGCGCACCTACAAGACGAGGAGCAGCGCATTATGAGGCGTAAAGAATTACTCACGGTCAAGGCCACTGTAGGGGGGCGTCTTCGCCTGAATCTTGCGCCAGGAGTGTTCGTGAAATTAGGAGATGTTCTCTTCTCGATCAGCTGAGGCCGTCGCCATGGACCTCGATCGCCGACAGTTCATTCTGGTGAGCAACGCGGCAGCGGCTCAGGCGTTGCTGAGCAAGGTGGCTGCAGCCCTCGAGGCTCTTGTGCCTGCCCCGCTGCAAGACCTTGGCCATGTCTCGACTCTATCACCCGAGTACGCTTTCCAGCTATTGGACGACATCTCAGCGCATGTAAACACAGTAACCGAGGGAATACAGATGGCGGCCGCCGCACTGGCGACGCAACCGTTCGTGGTCAGCGTATCAGTAAACGCGGGAGCATCTGTTATCGGAGCGGGCGCCTCTGCCGGTTTCGGAGTTGTTGCCTCCTTCGACAGGCAAACTGGGGAGCTTGCGTATGGTCTGTTCTGGAGCACCGGTCGATCGGTGGCGGGCGCGGCTTCCGCCGGCGTTGGGGTTGGTGGTTCGTTCGGCACCGGGAGCTTAAGTTCGTTCTATGGTTCCTCTACTGTGTCTTCCGCAACGATTGGGCCCCTAGGTGGTAGCGTCTCGTTCAACTCAGGTTACGAATCCGTGGCGGCAGAGGCGGTGTTCCCACCCGGCGCGGCTATTGGAGTTGGCGAGTCTCAAACCGGTGGTGAGTCGACTATTCAAAGGATGAACCTGTATCAGGGCATACAAGTCCTCGAGAACACGCTGTGGAATGCCTCCCAGGACCCCCTTATGATTGGGACGCCTAGGTAAGGCAGGCGGCTCCTTGCGGTGTGATGTGCGGTGGCATGCGCGGCCGGCGCCACCAGGTCAGAGGCCCACCACCCGACGAGTTAGGGTGACGACTTTCCAGGCGGCCAGGCGACCAGCGTCGACTCCGCTCGCCGACCGAGGGCCGTGGCCGCTCTTGCCCTCGCCGACCTCGTCAGGCCCCCTCCCACGATCTCGAGCCCTTGACGAAGGAGTCCAGATAGGGAGAATTAGCGTGCAAGCACGGGTCCATTTTCGGCGTGCAGATGACACCAGCTGCTTCGCTCGGCGGGGTCCGGCACCCTTGACCGCTCGGGCACAGCCCCCCGGCACGCCGCCGCGACCGCTTGGTCGCGCAACGCCGCGTCGCCGTGGCTTTGCTCTTGCAGGACCTCGACTTCCCGATGCCCTTGCGCGACCTGGCGAAGAAACCCGGTTGCTGGCTCGGCGGATACCTCTTCGAGGGGCTGCTAGATGCGCTCTGCGAGTGGCTCGTTCGCTCGCTCGCTGCACTCGTGGCCGCGCTCCTTTCGGGCCTGCTCGGCGTCGCCTGCCGCCATGGCACAGCGACGCCATTGCGGCACCTGCTGCCCGCCGCGGCGAGCGCAGCGTGCGGGGCGCAGCCCAACCACCACCAGGGCGCCGCCCCCTTGCCCACCCCGGCGCGGAAGCCCACGAGCAGCCACTGACCCTAAGGAGATTCAGCTGAGCGCTGCGGATCGACAACTTCCGGTTGTCTGGCAGCCATGGGCCGCCTGCTGCATTGCCCCTCGATCGCCCAGTCCCGGTCTGTCTGGTGGGCCCCGCGACGGCTCGCGACAACGGTTTTGAAGTCTGGCCCATGGCTGTAAGGGCGCGGCATGCGGCGTCAGCTAACGTCAACGTTGTCAGTCATTTGCTTCACTCGGCACATTACGCACCCTACCGTACAAATACGCGGCTTTCCGCCGCGCGCTGTGCCAGGATTGTGCCACGGAAATCCTTTAGGCCTGGTCCGTCCCAGTGGTGCCCACGAAGTCGCGCCAGCTTGCGGCCGTGTGCTTATACCCTCGCCCCGGGGCTCCTGCCGCACCGCCACCAGGTGCTCCAAAGCAGCAGGGCCGCCACCGCAGCGAACCACAGACCGCGCTTGCTCGGCCAGCACTTCACGCTCGTCCGGCGCCTCCGCCCTGGCCTCGGCCGCGCCGTCTTCCACCTGCCGCTGCGTCTCCCGCGTCCTGGATCGCCACCGACGCGCGTGCCTGCGGCCGAAGGTGGGCAGGCCCACGGCCTCCTGGTGCGCTACGCTACCGTTGGACCGGCTTTGCGCCCGAGGAAGCAGTTGTGTTTGAAGCCGAGCGTTCAGGCGGGTCTCCCTGCATTCATGAACAGCTCTCGGCGATGGATCTGAGGCACCGGAGGTGCCAGAGGCCGGGCACCACCGGAAAGGCGATACAGCTGATCGCCACCGTGGTAGAAGCATCCATCAGGGATCAAAGACAAAGAC
>DASZHY010000289.1:0-5140 GCA_035949675.1 Thermoanaerobaculia bacterium | reverse complement strand
TGGACGGCGCAGCAGACCAAAGAGGTCTCGCACCGGCCGAGATAGCGAAAGGACGCGCACGGTGCCGTCCCGGCCAATCGTGAAGTCGAGACGGTCTCCCGCAGCGACACCCAGGTGAGACCGAACCTTCTTGGGAATGGTGATTTGACCCTTGCTGGTGATCGTTGCCGTGGGCATGCCAGTCTCCTTACCACGGGAAAGGATATCACGGACTCCGAAGATCCAGCCACGGGTAAGTTCATCGGCGCGTTGCAATCGCCGCGGACATTCGGATAGGTTGCTGGGCAGGTCCGCGAGCTTGAGCCGCCTCATCCTTAGCCCGAGCCTGGCGCCTTCGGTCGTCCATACGTCTGGCGGCCCCGGCTTGGCGGTCTAGCCGTGCTCTGACGAGGAGAGCGCCATGGCAAGGTCGGTCATCGCTGGTTTGATCTGCGCGCCGCTGCTTTGCGCCTCCGCGGCGGGCCAGCCCGCGCCCCCGGCGGTCTGGTACTTCGCGGTGTCCGGCGACTCGCGCGACTGCGGCGACGCGATCATGCCCAGGATCGCCGCGGCAATCGCGCGCCGCCAGGCGGCGGCACCGATCGATTTCTACTGGCATCTCGGCGACTTCCGGCGGATGTACGACGTCGATTGTGACGTCGTCAAACGCACCCAGCCAGACTATGACTGCGCCAGGCGCCCGGCCGGGACCCTTGGCGGCACCGCGATGAGCGATTATCTCGACACCGCCTGGCAAGACTTCATCGAGCGGCAGATCCTCCCCTTCGGCGCGACGCCGGTGTTCCTGGGGATCGGCAATCATGAGGTGGGCGCCAGCCGCACCCGCGACGATTTCCGGCGCGCGTTCCGCAAATGGCTCACCCAGGAGCCCATCCACTCGCAGCGCACGCTCGAGGCGACGCACCATTTCTACTCGAACGAGGGCGACACTTATTACCACTTCATCACCAAGGGCGTCGACTTCATCTACCTTGACAATGCCGACTCGACCTTCTCGTCCGGCCAGCTCGTCTGGCTCGCCCGCGTGCTGGCCCAGGACGCCGGAGACCCGGCGGTCAAGACCATCGTCGCCGCCATGCACGAGGCGCTCCCCTACAGCAAGTCGCGCGGCCACGCGATGGACGCGAGCTGTGCCGGCCTGTGCTCGGGGGAGCAGGCTTACGACCTGCTGTTCCGCGCCCAGGCGATAGCCGGCAAGCGCGTCTACGTCTTCGCCAGCCACGCTCACCTGTTCCTCACCGACATCTTCGACCAGCCGGAGCACCAGGGCCAGGTGCTGCCCGGCTGGCTCATCGGCACCGCCGGGGCCGAGCAGTACCGGCCAAACATCGAATATGGCTACCTCGAGGTCGCGATCCGCGCCGACGGCTCGATCGACCCGCAGTTCAAGCCGGTGACGCGCGACATGCCGCCCGCCGGGCCCGCCGGCGACCCGCTCGAGGAGTACTGCTTCACCCGTAATCAGGTGGTCAGCGGCGACTCGGTCTACCGCGGCGCCTGCGCCTGCGGCGCCGCGCCCTGAAGGCGCAGGCGCACGTCCGCCGGCAGCTCGCGCACGATCAGCTCCCGGCCGGCGCCGCCGCCGGCAAGCGCGGCCGGCCGGCCGTTGACGGTGACCTCGCCGGCGTATGGCCACCCGATGGCGATGCCCCCGGGCGGCACCCGGAGGCCGCCGGCAATGCGCAGGCGGACCCACGAGCGGCTGGCGGCGAGGGTGTAGCTCAGCGTGCCATACGGGGTGCGCAGCCCGGCAACGGCGACACCGCCGTCTCGCGCCCAGCTTGCCGGGACGCCGGCGGCGAGGACCAGGGCGTGGTCGGCCTCGCGCTCGTAGGCCAGCAGGTCGAGCACGGCACGAATGTACTCCGCGGCGACCCAGGCATGAGGCAGATCGCCGAGGAAGCCCGGATAACGAGGGTCGCGCCAGACCACTTCCGGCCACTGGTTCCAGCCCGGCGGGCGGCGGTCGGCAATCATGTCCGCGAGCAGCTGCCGGGCGCGCTCGCGCCAGCCCAGGCGGATGAAGACGCCGACATTTCGTAGCTCGTAGGGCGTGTACGAAGTCCAGTCGCCCAGCCGGCGCCGCCGTTCGACGTCCTGGTAGTAGCGCTCGAAGGTGTGGCGCAGCGCCGCCGCCGGCAGGTTGGCGAGCTCGCCTCCCGGCGTCACGGCGATGGCGGTCGAGGTGGGGTCGAAATCGGCGAGCTCGACGGAGCCCGGGATGTAGTCGAGGCCGTGGCCGGCGATGGTGCGGCGGAGCGAGGCGTGGAGGTCGGAGCGGAGCTCGTCGCGCATCGCCGCCCAGCGTGCCGCGAGGTCATCCTTGCCGAGTGCGCGGGCGAGGTCGGCGGCGTCGGCGAGCCCGCGCAGCGCGAAGAAGTCGTCCCAGTAGGAGTGGACCGGATGCGCCGAGTAGCCCTCGTGGCTGATCGACTCGGGCAGCAGGCCGAAAAAGGCCGCCTTCTCGGGCTGCCTGAAGACCTCGGTGCGGCGCTCCTGACGCAGAGCATCGATGGCGGCCACGGCGCCCGCCACGTGCTCCCACATGGCCTCCAGGAAGGCACGGTCGCCGGTGAACCGGTAATAGCTTCCGAGCAGGAAGAGCAGCTCGCCGTGGCTGTCGTTCTCCGGCACCGGATCGGCCCCCCGGGCGTCCACGCAGCAGGGGACCTTGCCGCCGGGCTGCTGATAGCTCGCGTACCAGGCCGCGAACTCCCGCACCTCGCGCGCCATGCCGAGACGCAGCAGCGCATCCGAGATCAGCGCACCGTCACGGATCCAGGAGCGCGCGTACGAGCGGGTGCCCGGCCGCAGGGCCGGCCCGTCGCGGCTGATCAGGACGTGGGCGAGGGCGGTGCGCAGCACCGGGAGCAGCGGGCCCGCCGCGGGAGGGAGGCGGACGGAGACGCCGCCAACGCCGCCAAGCCGCGCTCGCCAGCCCGTGGCGACCTGCCGCAGCAGCCGCTCGAGGCGAGCCGGCGCACTCGGCCCCGGCTCGACGTCGGCCGTGGCCGCAAGTGTCGGGCCGGCCGGCGCTGGGAGCGGAATGGCGATGCTGACCTCGGCGGCGGCGCCGGGAGCGAGCCGCAGATCGTAGGCGAGCGCCGCCGTCGCGTAGCCGAACGGATCCTCGACGCCGGCCGCTGCAGGGACCCTGCCGCGACGCAGGAGATCGACGACCGGTCCCTCGTCGAAGGTCATGGCCCCGAAGGCAACCGGCGCGGGCGCCAGCGGCAGCACCGTCCGCCGTGCACGCTCGGCTCCCACGGTCACCTCGACGGCGCGGCCGTCGAAGGCGATCCGCCGCACCTCGACGACCCCTCCTGGCCTGCCCAGCCACTGCGACGGCGGATCGACCTGGAAGGGACGCAGGACCAGGAACAGGCGCGGCCGCAGCGCCGCCGCGGTCCGGTTGCGCAGCCGGTACCGGGCGTAGAGCACCGGGCTGTCCCGGGGGCCGGCGGCAAAGGCGGTCACCTCGAAGGCAAGCCCCGCCCGGCGCCAGCGGACGCTGGGGATCGGCAGATATCCGGCCGCCAGCGAGGGCGTCGGCCGCACGCCGCTCCAACCGACCAGCTCGCCGCGGGAGAGGACGAACGGCTCGACCGAAAAACCGCCGCTGCCGGCTTCGAGCCGGCCGTCCTGGTCGAGCAGTCCCTGGTCGTGGCCGCCGTCGACGCCCACTAGCGTCCACAGAGACTGCTCGCCGGCGATAGCCCGCGGGTAGCTGCCGCGCGGCGAGGCCTTGGCGACGGCGGCGAAGAAGGCGTTGGGCGAGGCCGACAGCTCGACCGGCAGGACGGCGATCTTGCAGATCCCGTAGCCGCGGCCGCGGCTGCTCGACAGCAGGCGCAGCCGCACGTGCCTGGCGTCGGTTTCTGGCAAGTAGAGGAAGCTCCTGCCCCCCTCGCGGACATCGCCGCGGTCCACGGTGCGCGCCACCCACCACGCCTCGCCGTCGTCGGAGGTGAGGACCGCGTAGCGGGTCGCGAAGTCATCGCGGTCCCAATCGATCGCCAGCCCGCCGAGCTCGCGGCGCTCCAGGAAGTCGACGTCCAGCCACTGCTCCGCCGGCGGTCCGGCAAGGCTGTGCCAACCGCCGCCGCCACCACCGCCAGCGCGGCCCGCGCCGCCGTCGAGCGCGAGCGCCGCCGGCTCACGGCCGGGCGCGGACGACGAGGCGGTCGCGACCGGGCGGCGGTCGTAGGGATGGGGCGGCGGCAGCGGCTCGAAGGTGAAGCCGGCGAGATCGACGACGCCGCGGCCGCCCCGGCCGGCGCTGATCGCGATCTCCAGGGCGCCGGCGTGGCGGATGTCGCCGCCGCCCGCCGGGCCCCAGGCGAAGGTCAGGTGCCGCTTCTTGACCACGATGCGCTGCCAGGCGGCTGGGAACGCGAAGTCGCGCCGCACCGACCACCAGACGTTGTCGCCGGAGGCGTCGATCAGCTTGAGCTCGAGGTTCTCGGGCGGCGCCTCGCCGCGCACCCAGAACACGAACTGGTAGTTGTCGGGCAGGTCGAGGTCGAGGCGCCGGCGCGCGATGCCGTAGCCGCCATGCCCCTGGAAGTCGATCGCGAGCCGGATGGCCCCGCCGCGCCCGGGCGGACCCGCCTGGCCGGTGCCGTCGGCGACCCCGGAGCCTCCCGCGACTTCCGAGCCGCCGGCCGCGCCAGGGGGCAACGGCGAAAGCGTCAGGCTGACCCCTTCGGCCGCCACCGCTTCCCAGGCGCCGGCGGGCAGACCCTCGTGGCCAGTCCATCCAGCCGTTTCCGTCCCCGGGCCGGCTCCGGACGCCGGGGCCGGCTCGTCTACGCTGCGCACCTGGGAAGGCGGAGAAACGGACTGCGCGGCTGTCAGGGCGCCTGCCACGAGCAGGCCGGCGAGCTGGATCGGAGCGGCCTTGCGCACAGATGCCTCGGTGACCGCCGGCGACGCTATCACGGCGCTGCCGGCGCTGCTGGCGCTACCGGCGCTGCCGGCGGTCGTTGCCGTGCGGCGTCGGGCGTCGTCGTCGCGCCGCTCGCCCTCACCCCTTGGGCGGTTGCAGCTGCCGCGCTCGCTTGTGCCAGCCTTCGGCGCGCAGCCATTCTTCCAGCGTATGGAGATGGATCTCCGGGTACTGCCGCCGCAAGGCCGCGAC
>DASZHY010000288.1:0-3227 GCA_035949675.1 Thermoanaerobaculia bacterium | reverse complement strand
CCGAGCCGTCCAGCGGGTCGAGCGCCAGCGCCTTCCACGCGGTGCCAGCCTCGCCGACCACCATCTCGACCTTGACGGCCCCCTCGCGGCGCGACAAACGCATCAGCCGCGCTGGCGCGAACAGGACGTAGTCGTAGTCGTCCGTGCTCGCCAGGTCGATCGCCCGCTCGGAGCCGGGTACTCCGAGGCTCTCGAAGCTGGCGAAGCTCGCCTTCGGGTGACAGATGTGCGGCGCTGCTTGCAGGGGTGGCTGAGGCGGCGCCGCGGGTGCATGCGCGGCCGCCTGCCCGCCCGCTGGCGGGCTTGACGCGCATGCGCCGACCAGCAGGCAGACCAGCAGCCCGGCCAGCCTGGGCAGGAAGTCGAGGACGGCCCGCGGTTCGACCTCGGGCAACGCTACGCAGGTCCGGCGTCTAGGAGTCGCGAGGCTCATCGGTCCCTCCGAGCAGCAACCAACACTTGCGATCGGTCGCGGGCACATGCTATCGCGACTGCCGTGGCCGGCGGCGCCTGGTTGCCGGTGTTGGCGGCTGCGGCATCTGCTTGGCGCCGCAGGGAAGGCCCGCCGCCCGCCCCACCGGCGCGGTCCAATCGGTGGAAGGCACCAGTACTCTTATAGAGCGCGAAGACTCTCGTGTCCCGCCTCACCGGCCGGGATGGCCAACCGGGACTCCTACAGAACCCCTACGGAATCGATCGGAAGGAGGAAGAGATGAAGAAACTCACTCGGAAGCTCGAGGTCAGCCGCGAGACGCTGCACAGCCTGGCGCTGACGGCGGTGTCCGGTGGCATCCTGACGGCGCCGTACACCCATTGCCTGTGCAGCGTCAAGGTCTGCCATCCGGGCCCCGGCCTGCGCTGAACGGCGAACGCCTGCCGGTAGCGGTGGCCGCCCGGCCGCTCCTGCCCCGCCGCTGTCCGCGGCAGCCGCGGCAGCCGCGGCAGGCGCGGCGGGAGAGCCGGCGCGGGTAGGCATCGACCAGGCCGGTGTTGGCCGCGACCGGAGGCCGTCGGCCTTGTCCCCCTACTCCCGCGCCGCCGCACGCATATCCATGAGAGCACCTGCGCGCACCGCGACCGCGCGCGCTACCACGGAGAGGAGATGCAGCCATGAGAAAGATGAAGAAGCTGGCGCTCCATCGCGAGACCGTGCGCCGTCTGGTTGGCCCGGCCGATCTGCGCGACGCGGCAGGCGGCGTGACCCTGCCGATCACCCATTGCAATCAGTCCGTCTGCATCGATACCTGCAAGTTCTGCACACGTCCGCCCTGCCCGCAGTGATCCGTCGCTGAGCGGCCCCCGGCCCGGCGTCAGGCGCCGGCGGCAGCCGGCTGGATGGCCGCCGAACGCAACGCGGCGCTCCAGTCGGCCAGCGGCGGCCTGTCCTCGGCGGTCACCGCCGCGAAGGCGCGGCCGCAGAGGTCGCGGAAGCGCACGTAACCGCCGCCGGCGAGCCAGCGCGGCGCGAGCTCGCAGAGCCGCGCGTCCCGCAGGTTCCCCAGCGAGAACGAGCGGTCGAATCCGTGCTCGATCGGCACGACGGTACCGTCCGCCTCGATGACCAGCGGCCGCACCCGCTCGGCGAGCGAGCCACCCGGATCGCTCTCGCCGGCGAAGAACAGGTTGGGCTGGTCGGCCATCAGCCGCCGGCTGAGGAGGTCGAGCTGGACCTGGAGCCGGCCGCGCAGGCTCTGTTGAAGATGAGCGGCGAGGAGGTACGCGTAGGATTCCTCGATGGCGTCGGGAAACGACTCGCCGAGCTCGCGAATGGCCCTCCCGGCCGCTTCGAGCGGGTGGATCTGCAGCAGTCGGGCTCCCTCGGCGAGGGCGAACTCGGCCACCCACTCGAGCTCGTGGAGGTTGTTCTGCGTCAACGTGAAGATGAAGCCGAACGGGATGCCGCTGTCGCGAAGGCGCCCGAGCCGCGAGGCCATGGTGGCGAACGCCCTGGGGTCCGCGCGCATCCGGTCATGCGAAGCCGGAGTGCCGTCCAGGCTGATCGCCAGCAGGTCCACCGCGCCGGTGAGACCGGCCAGCCGGCGCTCGTCGAGCAGCATGCCGTTGCTGGTCACGGTCGTGGCCATCCCGCGCCCATGGGCGTGATCGAGCAGCTCGCGCAAGGGTCGGTAGAGCAGCGGCTCGCCGCCTGAAAAGCTCGCCACCGTGTAGCCTTCGGCCGCGGCATCGGTCAGGGCGTCCGCGAGGAGCGCGGCGGGCAGCTCGCCGCGCTCCTCGGGACCCGATGACGAATAGCAGTGCAGGCACCTGAGGTTGCAGCGACGGGTGGGGTGAATCTGGAGGATGCGCGAACCTCGTGTGCACGCCATGACCGCCTCCTTCTACTGCCGGGCCTCGCCGCGATACTCCACGATGGCGACGTCGGGGCGGGGAACGCCGTAGGGGAAGACCTGCAGGCTCGCTGCGAGCTGCTCGTTGTTGTGAATCAAGCTGTCCACGAACTTGCCGACGCTGCCCGTCGACACCTCGAAGACGCCCTCGACCACGAGCGTCGCGGGAGGCACGCCGCGCGGGAACCAGCGCAGGATCTTGAGGTCTGCTTGGTCGTCGACGGCCCGGAAGAGCCCTTCGACGTGGGTGGTGGGGAAATTGCCGTGCAACTTGCGCAGCAGATCCGAACCGCGTTCTTTGGCCATGAATCGTCTCCTTTGGCGTGCGACCGGCCTCCGCGGCCGGCCCCGGTGTGTAAGCTAATAGGCGAGGAGCGGCCGCGAACGTTACCGCCGCGCAAAACGCCAAGTGGTGATGGTGGTGGCGGCCGCTGCGGATCAGCCTGGCGCGCGGCGGCAGGCCGCCTGAATTTCCAGCGCCATCTCGAGAGCGAGAACGAGCAGCGCCAGCAGGCCGAGCTCGACGGCCCTGACTCGGTAGGGCCCGGTTCCCGGCCCGCGGGTGGCGGCGCCGGTCGGGGGTGCGGCCGGCGCATAGGCCCAGAGGCTCCTGCCCTGGTCGGCGACGTAGATCCGACCGTCGATCACGATCGGGCTCTGCCAGTGGATGCCCGCCTTCCCCGGGAGGGGGTCGCTCCACAGCACCGCGCCGTTTTCGGGAGAGAGCGCTTGCAGACCGGCAGGACCGACGTAGAAGACGATGCCGTTGGCCACGACCGGCGAGGTGCCGCCCTCGAGGCGGGTCCAGACGGGCAGCAGCGAGGGCGTGCCGCCGGCATCGGCGGTGAGCTGGAGCCCGGAGATGCCGGCGTCGTTGGC
>DASZHY010000287.1:0-8474 GCA_035949675.1 Thermoanaerobaculia bacterium | reverse complement strand
CCCGTGACGTAAGCGTTGGCCACGCCATCCACGGCGATGCCTAAGCCATAGTCGTAGCCGCTGCCCCCCAGGAAGGTCGAGTAAACGATCGCGCTCCCGGCCGCATTGATCTCGGTCACGAAGGCATCCCAGCCACCGCCGTTGCCCGGCTGGATCGAGCTCGCGGTCACGCCGGGAAAGGCGGTGGAGGTCGTGATGCCCGTCACGTAGGCATTTCCCGCGCCGTCCGCCGCGATGCCGAAGCCGCCATCGCCGCCGCTGCCGCCCAAAAACGTCGAGTAGACGATCGCGCCGCCACTGGGATCGATCTTGGTCACGAAGGCGTCCCGGCCGCCGCCGCTGGCCGGCTGCAACGAGCTGCCACCGACGCCAGCAAAGCTGGTCGAGTCGGTGAAACCCGTCACGTAGGCGGCGCCTGCGGCATCCACGGCGATACCGACGCCGCCATCGTCGTCGGCGCCGCCCAGGAAGGTCGAGTAAGCGATCGCCGTACCTGCGGCGTTGATCTTGGTCACGAAGGCGTCGCTGAGGCCCCCGGCATTGGCCGGCTGGATGGAGCCCCCGCCGACCCCGGGAAAGCTCGGCGAGCCGCTGCCGCCGGTCACGTAGGCGTTGCCCAGCCGATCGACCGCGATGCCGCGCCCAACGTCATCGCCCACGCCGCCCAGGAAGGTCGAATAGGCGATCGCCGTGCCAGCGGCGTTGATCTTGGTCACGAAGGCATCGCCAGCGCCGGCATAGGCCGGCTGGATGGAGCTCCCGGCGACCCCGGGAAAGCTGGCGGAGCTGGTCCCACCCGTAACGTAAGCGTTGCCCGCACCGTCGACCGCGATGCCCATGGCCGCATCGTTGCCGCTACCGCCCAGAAACGTCGAATAGACGATCGACGCACCGCTCGCATCGACCTTGGTGACGAACGCGTCGTCGCCGCCGCCAGGAGCTGGCTGGATGGAGCTTCCGCTGACGCCGGGGAAGGTGGCCGAGGCGGTCACGCCCGTGACATAGGCATTGCCGGTGGCGTCCACCGCGATCGCCGTACCGTAATCGCCGCCGCCGCCGCCCAAGAACGTCGAGTAGACGATGCTGGTGCCGCTCGCATCGATCTTGGTCACGAAGGCGTTGCCGGCGCTGTTCGGGACCGGATCGATGGAGCTCCCGCCGACCCCGGGAAAGATGAGCGACGCGGTGCTGCCGGTCACGTAGGCGTTGCCGGCGGCGTCCACCGCGATACCCAAACCTCTGTCGAAGCCGCTACCGCCCAGGAAAGTGGCGTAGACCAGCACTGGATCGACGACCAGCGGTAGGTGATGATCGTAGGAGCCCACCAGAAAGCCCACCTCCGGATGACCGCCCGGCGCAGCTTCGCTCGCCTCCGGCGCAAGCAGGACGTAACGGCCCTGGACGCGCAGGCGGCCTTGCCGCGCCTCCTGGTAGATCACCGGCCGCGGTTGCACGAGATCGCCGGCCGCCGTGCGCACGATCAGTGCGCCATCGCTCCCGATCGCGATCGATTCGGCGCCCGCGAAGGCAAGCCTGATCCTGCCAGGGTCCGCCCCAGGCAGCACCACCAAGTCATACTCGAGCTGCCGCCGGTTGCCCCGGTAGACCAGGTCCACCCCCGGATAGACCCGCTCGGCCCGCACCCGCGCGTAGTGGCGCACTCCCTCGTGCCATCGCGCCGGGTTCTGGCCCAGGAAATAGTGGCTCCTCGTCGGGCGCGGCTCGAGTCCGACCATGCGCGCATTCTTCCTCGCCCCGACCAGCCGCAGCCTCACCACCGCGCGCTTGCCCGATCGCCCGTCCAGACTCAGAACCGCTTCGGCTGGCGTCAGAAACAAGGTGACGCCCTGACCCCGGACGAGAAACCTCACGACCTGATCGACCTGGCCCTCGTTGGCCTCGAAAGTCAGCGGCAGGCTGCCGTATGTCGCCACCAGAGTCGGTTCGCCCGGCTGCGGTGCTGGGTTACCCCCAATGCGTGGCACTCCACCCGCCACCGACGTCACGCCGCACAGCAGTGCCGCCACTTTCGTGAGCCCTTTCATGCCGCCCTCCCGGCGGGACATCCTGCCCTTGGGTGCCGCAGAATCATTAGACCGGTGACGCATAGACCAGCAAGGCATTCGCCAATATCGCCACTCCGACTTCCAGACCTATCACTGTAACTGGCCTTCTTTCAACGAGTTCAACCGTAAATTACTCACTGCAACCAGTCAAGCGCTCAGTCGCTCATCTTCGCGTCACCTGGGCAGCTCTCACCCCTGGGGCAGCGCCGCTGTCCCTCACCCTTGGTGTAGTAACGTACAGGGACGTCGCGAGGCCGAAGCAATCGTGAAGCTCGTCGCGAAGTCCGGAAGTCTCTCGGTCGAGATCTTGCCCGGCCGCACGTTCGTCGTGGGTCGTACCGACGACTGCGACCTGCCGCTCGCCGACCCGACGGTGTCCCGCCGCCACGCCGAGCTGGACATCACCGATACCGGCTTGCGGCTGCAGGACCTGGGTTCCACCAACGGCACCTTCATCGACGGCCGGCGGGTGAGCGACGCGGTGGCCCTACCCGGCGCCCAGATCGCCTTCGGCAAGGTCGGTTTCGAGCTGGTGGCGGCCCAGGCGCCCGCCGGCGCCCTGCCGCCGGTCTTCGCCGAGGGACCGCTCGAAGGCACCATCGTGCGCCAGATCAAGCTGCGCGGCACCGCGGACGTCGCCGCGCAGCTGGTGGACGTGCCTCCCGCCGGCAAGTCGGTGCTGCGGATCGGCGGCAAGACCGCGGCCGTACGCCTCGAGAAGAAGCTCGCCCTGCTCATCGCCATCGCGCAGGAGCTGTCGCAGCAGGCCGAAGTGGACCGCCTGCTGGAGAAGGTGGTCGATCTCACCTTCCAGGTGATGAGCGTCGACCGGGTGGCGATCATGATGACGGGCCCGGGCGGCGAGCTGCTGCCGCGGGTGGCGCGCAGCCGCGTCGCCGGCGGCGGCCCCCCCGGCACTGGCGCCCCGCCCGGCACTGGCGGCATGGGCCCGCCGGTGCCGCGCTCGATCGCGACGAAGACAGTGGAGGAGCGGGTGGCGGTGTTGATCGAAAACGCGCCCGACGACAGCAGGTTCGCCGGCGGCTCGGTCTTCCTGCAAAGCGTCAAGAGCGCCCTCTGCGCGCCTCTCCTGGGCCGCCTGGGGACGGTGCTGGGCATCATCTATCTCGACAACCAGGCGGCCACCCACTCCTTCAGCGAGGAGGACCTCTCCTTCCTGACCGCCTTCTCCGGCATCGTGGCGGTGGCGATCGAGAACAGCCAGCTGATCGAACGCGTGCGCCGCGAGGCGGTGGTGCTGTCGAACTTCCAGCGTTACTTCGCCCCCGACCTCGCCCGCCAGATCGCCGGCGCCGAAGGCGAGGTCCAGCTCGGCGGGGCCAAGCGCGACGTCGTCGTCCTGTTCTCCGACATCCGCGGCTTCACGCCTCTCTCGGAACGGATGAGCCCGGACGAGATCGCCAGCCTGCTCACCGAGTACTTCTCCGAGATGGTCGACGTGGTCTTCGAGCATGGCGGGACGCTCGACAAGTTCATCGGCGACGCGGTGATGGCGCTCTGGGGAGCGCCGCTGGCGCGCCTTGACGCGGCCGATCAGGCGGTCCGCGCGGCGGTGGCCATGCAGCGCCGGATCGACTGGCTCAACGCCGAGTGGAGCCGGCAAGGGCGGCAGACGATCGCGGTCGGCATCGGCATCAATGCCGGCGAGGTCTTCGCCGGCAACATCGGCAGCGACCAGCGGCTGGAGTACACGGTGATCGGCGACCCGGTCAACACCGCCTCCCGCCTCTGCTCGCGGGCCGGAGCCGGGGAGATCCTGCTCTCCGAGGTGCTCTACCGCCGGCTGACGAACCCGCCTCAGGTGCGCGCTCTCGAGCCGATACCGCTCAAGGGGAAGGCTCGGGCGGTCCCGGTCTTCAGCATCGAGCTGAGCCGGGACGCGAGCGGGAGGGTGGCCGTTGACTGACGCCGGCGGCGGCGGCGGCCGACCCACGGAGCGCCTGGGCGAGGCCCCGGCGGCCCCGGCCGTGGCGACCCCGGCCCCGGCGGCCCCGGCCGTGGCGACCCCAGCCCCGGCGGCCCCGGCCGCGGCTACCCCGCCCGCCATCTCGCCGGCGCAGCCCACCCTGCGCCTGCCGGCCACGGAGGAGCCGCCGTCGCCGCCACCACCACCCGGCCTCCACCTGCCGCCGGGTCAGGTGCTGGCCAATCGCTTCCGCATCGTCCGTTTTATCGGCCACGGCGGGATGGGAGACGTCTACGAGGCCGAGGACCTGGAGCTGGGCGAGCGGGTCGCCTTGAAGACCGTGCGCCCCGCGGTCGTCCACCTGACCGGGGCCATCGACCGCTTCCGGCGTGAGATCCACCTGTCGCGCCGGGTCACCCATCCCAACGTGTGCCGCATCTTCGACATCTTCCGGCATCGGCCGGATGCGAGCCCGTCGCTCGCCGGCGATTCCACCGCCGTCACCAGCCCCGGCCTGGCCGCCGGCACCGGCGCCGCCCGCAGCCAGGCCACGGAGATCACTTTCTTCAGCATGGAGCTGCTGCCGGGCGAGACGCTCGAGCAGCGCCTGCGGCGCGACGGCCGGATGGGAACGAATGAGGCGCTGCCGATCGTGCAGCAGGTGGCGGCGGGCCTCACGGCGGCGCACCGGGTCGGAGTGATCCACCGCGACTTCAAGCCCGGCAACGTCATGCTCTGCAGTGTCGACAGCGGCGGGCCCGGGGTGCGTGCGGTGATCACCGATTTCGGTCTCGCGCGCACCTTTGGCGCGGACGAGAACCTCACCGTCCACGGCGCCATCCTGGGCACCCCCTCCTACATGGCCCCCGAACAGGTCACCGGCGGCGAGGTCACGGCCGCCACCGACATCTACTCGCTCGGCTGCGTGCTCTACGAGATGGTCACCGGCGCTCCGCCCTTCGTCGGCGCCAACTCCTATTCGACGGCGTTCAAGCGGGTGCAAGAGGACCCGCGGCCGCCGCACCAGCACGTTCCCGGCCTCGACCCCGCCTGGGACGCCGCCATCCTGCGCTGCCTCGAGCGGGCGCCCGCCGACCGCTTCGCCCAGGCGAGCGACGTGGCAGCCGCGCTGGGCGGGGAAGAGTTCGCGCCGGGGCCGCGCCGCCGCCGCCGCCGGCGCCGCGCCCTGATCGCCGCCGCGCTCGCCGTGCTGGCCGCGCTGGCCGCACTCGTCGCCCTGACTGTTGTTGGCGCGTTCGGCGGACGGAGAGCAGGGCCCGCGCTCGCGCGGGGACCGGCCGCAGCCGTGCGCGGCTCCGTCATGCCGCTCGCCGATCTGTTCCGCACGCCCGAGGAGCTCTACGCCGGCGGCGTGAAGCTGCTGGGCAAGTTCGACCCCGCGCCAGCGCAGAGCGCCTTCGAGCGGGCGGTCAAGGCGCGCCAGGACTACTGGCTGGCGCACTCGGGGTTGGCGGTCGCCCTCGCGGATCAAGGGCACGATGACCAGGCCGGCAAGGAGGCCAAGCTGGCCTTCGATCACGCCGCAGGCCTACCGCTCGACGAGCGGCTGCTCGTCACCGCGAGGTACTGGCAGGTCGCGGGCCGATGGGACCAGGCGGTCGGCAGCTTCGAGGCGCTGCACGCCTCTTCGCCCGGCGACCTCGAGGCCGGGCTGGGGCTCGTGCGGGCGCTCGCCGCCGCCGGCCGCGGCAGCGAAGCGCTGCAGCTGCTGGGCTCGCTCAAGGGACAGCCCGCGGCGGCCGCCGCCGGATCGCGGCTCGATCTCGCGGAGGCAGAGGTAGCGAAGACGCTCGGGGATTTCCCACACGAAGGTCAAGCGGCGCGCCGCGCCCGCGAGCAGGCGGAGCGCGACGGCGACGAGCTGCTGGCGGCGCGGGCCCTCTGCTTCGAGGCCGGCGCTCTCGGTCACCTGGGCGATCGCCGGGCGGCGCTCGAGGCATTCAAGAAGGCCGAGGCCGTCTACGCCGGCGTGGCAGACCAGCGCAACCTGGCGCAGGTGCTGTGGGCGACAGCCGGGATCCTGTACTACCAGGGCAATTTCGAGCTGGCAAGAGCCAAGGCCAGGGAGGCCGTCGACAGCTTCAAGGAGGTCGGCGACCTCCGCGGCCAGAGCCGCGCTCTCGATACCCTGGCGGCCATCGAGGGTTCGCAGGGAAACTATGTCGAGGCCCAGGCCCGGTTCGTGACGTCCATCGAAAACTATCGCCGGCTCGGCGACCGGGCCCAGGAGGCCCAGGCCACCGGCAACCTGGGGCTCACCCTGAAGTTGCTGGGCAAGAACGACGAGGCCGCGAGGCAGTTCCAGCAAGCCCTCGCCCTCTTCCACCAGCTGCAGGACCGCAGCGGCGAGGCCGCCCAGCTCTTCTCGCTGGCAGGCGTCTCCTTCAACCAGCTGGACCTCGCGAACGCCGAGAAGTACCTCGCCGAGTCGGAGAGCCTGGCCACCGCCATCGACGACCAGACCAGGATCGTCGACGCCCTCGCCTTCGAGGGCGACCTGGCCTCGGCGCGGGGCGACCTCGCGGCAGAGCGCAAGAAGCGCGAGGCGGCCCTGACCAGAGGCCGCGGTCTCGGCGACAAGAACCTCATCGCCCAGAGTCAGCTGGCGCTCGCCGAGCTCGAGCTCGACAAGGGACACCCTTCGCCGGCGCTGGCCTACGCTGAAGATGCGCTCGCCCACTTTCAGGCTGAGCACATGCCCGACGAGGAAGCCGAGGCGCACGCGACCCTGGCGCGGGTCCTGCTCGCCCAGCACTCGCTGGCGGAGGCGCGCCGGGCCGGCGAGCTCGCAGACCGGCTCGCGGCAAGATCCAAGCAGCCGGAAGTGAGGATCACGGTCGCGCTGGTCAAGGCGCGCCTGGCCGCGACGGCAAGGCCGGCGGAGGGGCTGCGTCTCCTCGACGACGCGCTGGCGCAAGCGCAGGCGGCAGGGCTGGGCCCGCTTGCCTTCGAGGTGCGTCTGGCGGCCGGCGAGATCGAGGCTGCGCACGGCGACCGCCGGCGGGCCGCCGAGCGCCTGACCAGCCTCGAGAAGGACGCGAGAAGCCACGGCTTCCTGCGGATCGCCGACCTGGCCGCGCACGCCCGCTCCTCGGGAGGCGGCGGCTAACCCCTACCCGCCGGCCGCGGCCAGCAGCTGCTGCGCCGCGCGCGTCTCGGCGTGGGCGGCACCGCGGCGGGCCTGAAGCAGCGGCACGGCGGCGGCGAGGTCGGCCCGGGCGCGGCCGCGGTCGCCGCCGGCCAGGGCCAGCCGCCCGCTCTCGACCAGCGTCTCGGCGCGCAGCACGTCTTGCGGGTGGACGCGCGCCAAGACTCCTAGCCCCTCGTCGAGGGCGCGGCGCGCTGCCGGCGCGTCGCCTTCGGCATTGCGGGCCAGGAGCGCCCGGGCGAGCAGCAGGTCGGTCCTGGCCACCGAGGGCCGCTCGACGTTGCCGAAGAGCTTCTGGTCCAGCGCCCGCGCCCGCTGCAGCGTCGCCACCGCCGCACCTGCTTCGCCGGCCGAGGTCTGCAGCTCGCCCAGCTCCTCGAGCGGCTGCACCAGCTCGAAGTTGGCGCCGGCCGCCCGTTCGATGCCGGCGACGGCCGTGCCGAGCTCGCGACGGGCCTCGCTCATCCGGCCCAGCCGCAGGTGTACCCAACCCAGGTCGGCAACCGCCCGCCACCGCTGCACGTCGTCCTCGCCCAGGGTTCGGCGATAGGTCTCGGCGGCCCGCGCCAGCAGCGCGGCAGCGTCCTGATAGCGCTCTTGCCTGGCTGCCGAGAGGCCCAGGTAGCGCAGGCAGTGGCCGGCGTCGAAGCGGTCCGGCCCGAAGATCGCCAGCGCCTCGGAGAACGCCTTGTCGGCCGCCGCGTGCTCCTCCTCGCGGCCGAGCAGGATGCCGTAGGAGAACAGCGACTCGGCGACCCGTTCGGCGTGGGGCCCGAGCACCGCCCTCTCGGTGGCGAGCGCCCGCTCGAGCAGCGGCCTGGCCTCGGCCGTCCTGCCCATGCGGTCGAGCAGGCCCGCGAGGGCGTCCTGGGTCGTCGCCAAGTGCAGGTTGCGCGAGCCGAGACTCCGCTCGAGGAGCACCGCCGCGCGGCGATACGCGGCCTCGGCCTCGCGATACTGCTGGTTCTCCTCGAGGGCTCCGCCCAGCATGTGCAGGGTCACGGCGCTATCCACATGGGCCTCGCCCAGGCGGTGGACGAAGGTGGCGTGAGCCTGCCGCAGCAGCTCCACCGCAAGGCGGCTCTCCTGCGGGATGTGCAGCGAGCCGCCCAGTTCGCGGCGAGCCACGGCGACCTCGGTCGAGTCGGTGCCATAGGCGCCGATGAGCAGCGGGATGGCCGCCTCGAAGGACTTGCGGGCCTCGTCCATCGCACCGCGCGAGCGCTGCACCTCGCCCAGCGCCTCGAGCGAGAGGCCGATCCGTCCGTCGGCAGGCGGCAGGCTGGCCCGCCGCAGGGCGAGGGCGCGCTGG